>NZ_JAJSRC010000022.1:0-110594 GCF_021283245.1 Pseudomonas sp. NMI760_13
CGCCGATGGTAGTGTGGGGTTTCCCCATGTGAGAGTAGGTCATCGTCAAGATTCATTTCGCAAAACCCCTATCTGCGCGAGCAGGTAGGGGTTTTGTCTTTTCCGCGTTCCCAAAGCCAACGCCGCCTCTACTGTTGAAACACACAACGTGGGAGCGGGCTTGCCCCGCGATCAGGCCAGCCCAGGCAACATCACTGCCTGATCTGGCCTCATCGCGGGGCAAGCCCGCTCCCACGGTATTCTGTTATTGCAGGGGATCCGTTTGCTGACGATCATGCAAATATCCTTTGCTCGTCGGCTACCTCACATCGCCTCGTCACAGGTGCGACAATATTGCCGTCACAATTACGTGACTTCCCCGTACCTACCCTGCGTCAAGGCTTAGGTTCGGGGCAATCCTGGCACCCGGACCGAGCGATGCCAGCGTACCGTGCTGCGCATTTCTGGACTTTCACCGTCCTATTACTTGAGGTTAGAAGCAAGATGGCCAAGGCCGCCGATGTCGTTGTGCAATGCCTGGAAAACGAAGGTGTCGAGTATGTGTTCGGCATTCCCGGTGAGGAAAACCTCGACCTGCTCGAGTCCCTGCGCAAGTCGAAGATCAAGCTGGTACTGACCCGCCACGAGCAATCCGCGGGCTTCATGGCCGCCACCTACGGCCGCCTGACCGGCAAGACCGGCGTCAGCCTGTCGACCCTCGGCCCTGGCGCGACCAACCTGGTGACCGCCAGCGCCTACGCCTACCTGGGCGGCATGCCGATGATGATGATCACCGGCCAGAAGCCGATCAAGAAGTCCAAGCAAGGCCGTTTCCAGATCATCGACGTGTGCGGCATGATGGACCCCATCACCAAGTACACCCACCAGTTCGCCTCGGCCGACAACATCCCTGCGCGCATGCGTGAGGCCTTCCGCCTGGCCGAAGAAGAGAAGCCGGGCGCCGTGCACCTGGAGCTGCCGGAAGACATCGCCGCCGAGCAGACCGATGCGCTGCCGATCCCGCGCAGCCTGCACCGTCGCCCGCTGGCCGAGCACGTGGCCATCGAAGCCGCCGTGCAGAAACTGCAGAACGCCCGCAATCCGATCCTGGTGATTGGCGCCGGCGCCAACCGCAAGATGACCGCCAAGGTCCTCAAGCAACTGATCGACAAGACCGGCATCCCGTTCATCACCACCCAGATGGGTAAAGGTGTGGTCGACGAGCGCCACCCGCGCTTCCTGGGCAACGCCGCGCTGTCGTCCGGTGACTTCGTGCACCGCGCCGTCGAAGCCGCCGACCTGATCGTCAACATCGGTCACGACGTGATCGAGAAGCCGCCGTTCTTCATGGTCCGTGGCGGTACCGAAGTGATCCACGTCAGCTTCCGTTCGGCCGAGGTAGACGCCGTGTACTTCCCGCAGGTGGAAGTGATCGGCGATATCGCCAACGCCGTGTGGCAGATCAGCGAAGCGCTGACCGACACCAGCCACTGGGACTTCACCCGCCTGATGGCCATCCGTGAAGCGAACGAAGCGCAGATCGCCGAAGGCGCCGATGACGACCGCTTCCCGGTCTACCCGCAGCGCATGGTCGCCGACATCCGTCGCGCCCTGCCGTCCGAAGGCATCGTTGCCCTGGACAACGGCATCTACAAGATCTGGTTCGCCCGCAACTACAAGGCCCACAAGCCCAACACCGTGCTGCTGGACAACGCCCTGGCGACCATGGGCGCCGGCCTGCCATCGGCCATGGCCTCGCACCTGGTGTACCCGGATCGCCCGGTCATCTCGGTATGCGGCGACGGTGGCTTCATGATGAACAGCCAGGAGCTGGAAACCGCGGTACGTCTGGGCATGCACATCACCGTGGTGATCCTGCGTGACGACGGCTACGGCATGATCCGCTGGAAGCAGGCCAACATGGGCTTCACCGATTTCGGCCTGGACTACGGCAACCCGGACTTCGTCAAATACGCCGAAGCCTACGGTGCCAATGGCCACCGCGTGGAAAGCGCCGAAGGCTTCCTGCCGCTGCTCGAGCACTGCATCAAGACCCCGGGCGTGCACGTGATCGACTGCCCGGTGGACTACAGCGAGAACGACCGCATCCTCAACAGCGAGCTGCGTGAGCGCGCGCTGGCGGTCTAAACGCTGACGACCCATCGCGGGACAAGCCCGCTCCCACGCTATCCGTTCCCACTGCGCTAATACAGGCCTGTGGGAACGGGGGGCGTGGGAGCGGGCTTGCCCCGCGATAGCGTCAGTTCAGACAACGACACACACAGCACCACCATACACATCTACCCATCCCCACCTCCCTGCTCTCGGCATGCTCAGGCTCTTCACCTACCCTGAGAACCCGAAACCATCACCAGCAGATCAACGCAAAATCTCCTGCGCCCATGTCGTTGAGCCGCCCTTTGGCATCGATCTTGGAAACACCCGCATACAAAGATGGATGACAGACAGGAGTGCACTTGGCTGTGCGAAATTGTACCGGGCGGACGCCTATTACGACGCGGTAAGCCTGATGAAGTACAACCGCGACCTGAGTGCCCATTCAGGGCTCTACCTCGCCGGGGAGTCTTTCTCTGTCGATGCCGGTTGGACCGAGCCGTGTCTGCGTACTGCCATCGACACCGTGATCAACCTCTGCAACAACACCGGCGCACGTTTCAAGGGGGGCTTCAGCCTGGAGCACTATCCGCATTATCAGGTACCTCGACAGGCGCTTTGAAACAACTTTGTAGGAGTGCTCCTCCAGGTATTTTCGCAATCTCCCTCAGTTCCAGAGGATTCCGCTGACTGTCGTCCCTTATGCCATGCCCGTTCTACTGGCGGCCTTCCACAACAACCAGAACAGGAAGCCGCCATGCAGGAACACACCACTCCCGTCAGCCCCGTACGCATTGCCGTCATCCAGTACGACCCGCAGGTCGGCCTGGACCATTGCGATGGCAACCTGAGCCGTGGCCTGGCCCTGGCCCGCCGCGCCGCGCGTGAAGGGGCCAACCTGATCGTGCTGCCGGAGCTGGCCAACACCGGCTACACCTTCAACTCCCGCGCCGAGGCCTATGCCCACGCCGAGTCGCTGGAGGATGGGCGATGTCTGCGGGCCTGGGCGGAGTTCGCCCGTGAGCAGCAGGTGTATCTGGCCGCAGGCTTCGCCGAGCGTGACGGCCTCAAGCTCTTCGACAGCGCCGTGCTGTTCGGCCCGCAAGGGCTGCTCGGGCATTACCGCAAGGCGCACCTGTGGAACCAGGAAAAGCTCTGGTTCACGCCAGGGGACCTGGGCTTCCCGGTATTCGAAACACCCATCGGCCGCATCGGCCTGCTGATCTGCTGGGACATCTGGTTCCCGGAGGTGCCACGGCTCATGGCGGCGCAGGGCGCCGACATCATCTGCAGCCTGAACAACTGGGTCTGGACACCGCCGCCGCTGTTCGACGAGGCCGGACGCTGCATGGCCTCGTACCTGACAATGACCGCGGCCCACGTCAACAATGTCTACATCGCCGCCGCCAATCGCATCGGTCGCGAACGGGGCGGGCGCTTCCTCGGTTGTTCGCTGATTGCCGGCACCAACGGCTGGCCTATCGGCGAGGTGGCCAATGCCGAGGAGGAGTGCGTCCTCTATGCCGACGTCGATCTTAGCGCCGCCCGCTCGGCGCCGATCTGGAACAGCCTCAACGACCTGCCGCGTGACCGGCGCACCGACCTCTACGACGCCACCCTGGGTTATCGGCTGCATGCGCCGATGCCACGTTGAGGAGGCGTCATGGAACAGCGCCTTTCCTTAACGCGGCAACGGTCGTCGTCGCTGATTCTCCTGGGCCTTGCGCTGCTTTGCGTTGCCAGCCTGATGTTGGGTGGATGGCCCGATTATGCGCAGCTCGTCGCAACCCTCGACCAGCCACTGAGCAGGTTGCGCTGGATTGTCGGTGATATCAGCGAGGTCGCCTTCTACAAGCACGAATTGCCGGCACTGGGGCTGCTGCTGGGGGCGAGCCTCGCGCATTGGGCCCAGCAGCGCGGGTATTGCTGGCAAGGCTTTGCCATCTGCTACGGCACCGGGCTGTGGCCCTGGCTGATCATCAGCTCGCTGCTTGGCCTGCTGCTCAGCCATGCGTTGTGGGGCTGGACCCTGGACGGTGGTGCCTGGCAGCCGACCTTCGTCGCCTTTGTCTCGTTACCGGCGGCCATGGTCCTGCTGTTTGGCGGCGGTTGGCGCGTCACGATCAATGGCGCGCTGCTCGGTGCCGTGCTGGTGACGCCCGCCAGCCTGCTGCTGGTCAACTACCTGTGCTACCCGCTGCAGTTGCCGGTGGTGATCGGCAATGTCAGTGGCATGGCCCTGGCAAGTGTACTGGCGTTCCTGCTGTGCAAGCGCTTCCCGGCGCTGGTTCGCGACGGACAGCGTCCAGTGGTCGCCGCGACGGCCAGCCAGCCCGACTATGGTGTGGTCTGGACCCTGCGTCGGGTACTGGCCGATTTCAGCGAGGCGCCGTTTTTTGGCAATGAACTGGCCAGCCTCGGCTTGCTGCTGGGCGTGTTGCTGGCTTATGTATTGGCCCCGGCGGCACCGGCCTACGGATCGCAACTGGTGCTGCAGATGGTGGCTGGGCAGGCATTGGCATCGTTGGTCGGTGTGCTGTTCTGGCGGCGGCAATGGCAAGAACGGGGCTGGTATCCGACCTATATTCCTATCGTTTCGATCGTACCCGCCGCCGTGCTGACACTGGGCGGCAGCTGGCAGGTGATCGTCGCCAGCGCCGTGCTCGGCGCGCTGATCGCGCCACCGCTTGCCGTGGCCATCAGCCAGCGCTTGCCGGGCTACATGCACGGCTATATCGGCAATGTCCTGTCCATGGCCATCAGCACCCTGGGCATCGTGCCCCTGGTCGGCCTGCTTGCGGGAGGTAACCCATGACAGCACCACGTGTTTCGATCGCCAGCCTGGGCGGCACGGTCAGTATGCAGTCCGAGGGGCCGGGGCAGGGTGTGACACCCCGGCTCGATTGCGCCGCGCTGTTGGCGTCCCTGCCGCAACTGCAGGCACTGGCACAGATTAGTACCGCCACGTTATGCCTGGTGCCGAGCGCCTCGCTGGCGTTCAGCAACATGCTGAGCGCGCTGGCCTGGGCAAGCGCGCAAGTGCAAGCGGGGGCCCAGGCCGTGGTCCTCACCCAAGGCACCGATACGCTGGAGGAGACCGCGTATTTCCTCGACCTGCTCTGGCCCCATGACATCCCGCTGATCATGACCGGCGCCATGCGTTCGGCCAGCCAACCGGGCGCGGATGGTCCGGCGAACCTGCTGGCGGCAGTGCAGATGGCGATAGCCGATGGTAGCCGGGGGCGTGGCGTGCTGGTGGTGATCAACGACCAGATCCACCAAGCCGCCCGGGTACGCAAGACTGCCAGCCTGGCAATGGCGGCCTTCGAGTCGCCCGGCACAGGAGCGATAGGGGAGGTCGTGGAGGGCCGCCCAATTTATCGCCAGGCTGCCACGCCACGGCGGGTGTTGCCCCTGCCGGTGCAGGTGGATCACCAGGTCGTCCTGCTGGAGGCCTGTCTCGATGCCGATACGAGGCTGCTGCAAGCGCTCGGAGGCCTGGGCTATTCAGGGCTGGTGGTTGCCGGATTTGGCGCAGGCCATGTTTCCGAAGCCTGGGCCGAGGCGTTGGGGAGCATCGCCGGCAACATGCCGGTGATCATCGCCACCCGCACCGGCAATGGCCCGACAGCCCAGGGGACCTATGGATTCATCGGCGGTGAGATCGACCTGCAGGCCCGGGGCCTGCACATGGCCGGCTGGCTCTGCCCGCGCAAGTGCCGACTCTTGCTGTGGCTGCTGATCGGCAGCGGGCGGCAGGCCGACCTGGCGCACTGGCTGCAGCAATAGCCAGATGCCCGTTCCCTTGATGGGAGCGGGCAGGCGTTGCCTGTGCTAGGGTGCACGCAAATTTCCGCCCCAGGACACCCGCCCATGCTCCCCGCGCTCAGCGAAAAAGAACTCGATCGCCTCGAAGACCTGCTGATGACCTACGGCAACGACTATTCGGTGCTCAACCTCGCCGAACTCAACGGCTTCTTCACCGCTTTGGCCAGTTCCCCCAGCAAGGTCAACCCTGAGCAATGGCTACCCGCTGTCGCCGGCGGCAAGGTGCCGAAGTTCAAGAAGCCCGCCCATGAAGAGGCCTACACCGCGTTGATGCTCCGTTACGCCAGCCAGGTGGCGGAAGAGCTGGCCGACGACATTGAGCACTTCGAACCGCTGTTCGAGGAAGGCAAAGGCGAAGAGGGCCCGACGATCATTCTCGAGGAATGGTGCTTCGGCTACATGCGCGGTACCCAGGTAGCCGAGTGGAGCGAGCTGCCGCCGGAGCAGGATCGTCTGCTCAAGGCCATTTCCCTGCATGGGCTGGAAGACAATTTCGAGCTGCTCGATTCGATGAGCTTCGATGAGCATCAGGCCTGTGTGCCGCTGGTGGTCGAGGCGGCGCGAGGGCTGTATCAGTACCAGAAACAGCACCGTCATTGAGATCGTAGTCGCGGGCGCGTGGGAGCGGCGATGCGGCGACCCGACTTGCCCCGCAATCGTGATTATTCCACCTACCGAAATACTGGATTGCTCCCAGCACTGATTCTGCTGTCGGGCGATCCGGTGCAGCATGTCCTCCAGCAGCGCCACTCCCGGCGCTGATCCGGAGCCCCGCACATGCCAAGCCCGATCAAGCTGTACAACTTCCCCAAGTCCGGCCATGCCCACCGCATCGAGCTGATGCTGTCGCTGCTCGAACTGCCTACCGAACTGGTCTTCGTCGACCTGGCCAAGGGCGAGCACAAGCAGCCAGAATTTCTCGCCATCAACCCGTTCGGCCAGGTGCCGGTGATCGATGACAACGGCATCGTCATCGCCGACTCCAACGCCATCCTGGTCTACCTGGCCAAGGCCTACGGCGGTGAGCGCTGGTTGCCTGCGGATCCGCTCGGCGCCGCCCGTGTACAGCGCTGGCTGTCGGTGGCGGCGGGTCCCCTGGCCTTCGGCCCGGCGGCTGCACGCCTGGTGACGGTGTTCGGTGCCTCGTTCAATACCGATGAAGTCATCGGCCGCGCCCACACCCTGCTCAAGGTGATCGACGCTGAACTGGCCAAGGGCCCGTTCCTGGTCGGTAGCCAGGCGACCATCGCCGATATCGCCAACTACTCGTACATCGCCCACGCGCCGGAAGGCAACGTGTCGCTGGAGCCGTACCCCAACGTGCGCGCCTGGCTGGCCCGTGTCGAGGCGCTGCCGGGCTTTGTGCCGATGCCACGTACGGTCATCGGTTTGCAGACCACGCTCTGACTCCCGAGGGATGCCGCCATGCAATCGCCCTGGCATGCAGGTGAAAAACAGCTGCAGGAGCACGTCGGTGTTGCAGAGCGCATGGAGGCGTTCGGGCAGAAGGTCATTCGTGACTACATGCCCGACCAGCATCGCACGTTCTACCAGCAGTTGCCGTTTATGGTGGCCGGTGCCGTGGACGCCGCAGGCAAACCCTGGGCGACGCTGCTCGAAGGCCCGGAAGGCTTCGTCAGCTCGCCCGATCCACGGCAGCTGCTGATCGGCACCGACCTCTCCAGCGACGATCCGGCCACGCCAGGGCTGGTGGCGGGTGGTGCCATCGGCCTGCTGGGGATCGAGCTGCACACGCGGCGGCGCAATCGCCTCAATGGCCTAATCCGCAGGGCCAGCGCCGGCCAGTTGGAGGTGGTGGTCGAGCAGTCGTTCGGCAACTGCCCGCAGTACATTCAGCTGCGTGAGTACACCCGTGTCGACGAGCCGCCGCAGGGGCGCCGGAATTCAACGGCACTGGATGCCGCGACCCGCGCCATCATCGAAAGCGCCGACACCTTCTTTGTCGCCAGCTACGTCGATCAGGACGCTGGCCAGCGCTCGGTGGACGTGTCCCATCGCGGTGGCCGGCCTGGTTTCGTCAGGGTCGAGGGCAATCGCCTGACCATTCCCGACTACGCCGGCAACCTGCATTTCAATACCCTCGGCAATCTGCTGGTCAACCCGGTCGCCGGCCTGCTGTTCGTCGACTTCACCACGGGCGATGTGCTGCAGGTTTCCGGGCGTACCGAGGTGATTCTCGACAGCCCGCTGATCAGCGCCTTCGAAGGCGCCGAGCGGATCTGGACCCTGGACATCGAGCAGGTGGTGCTGCGCCTTGCTGCCGTATCGCTGCGCTGGGCCTTCCAGGAATACGCACCCACCAGCCTGATGACCGGCACCTGGCGCGAGGCCGAGCAGCGCCTGCAACAGCGCGAACGGCAGCGCCAGTGGCTGACCTGGCGGGTACTGCGCATCGAGCAGGAGAGTCGCGATATCCGCTCGTTTCATCTGCAACCCGAGGATGGCGCCACAGTGGCCTTCGCCCCTGGCCAGCATATTCCCGTGCGTTTGCGTATCGATGGGGAGGCGCCGCTGATCCGTACCTACAGCTTGTCCAGCGCGCCGTCCGATGGCTTCCTGCGCATCAGTGTCAAGGCGCAGGGGCCGGCGTCACGTTATCTGCACCAACAGGTGAAGGTTGGCGATCGGCTGGAGGTGCGCCAGCCCATGGGCAGCTTCACCCTGGATCAGCGGAGCGACCGGCCCCTTGTGCTGATCGGCGCGGGCGTCGGCATCACCCCGTTGATCGCCATGCTCCGCGAGCAATTGGCCAAGGGGCAGGGGCGGCGAATCCATCTGTTCCATGGCGGGCGCACACTGGCCGACATGCCGTTCCAGCAGGAGCTTGCCGCGCTCCAGCAACAGGCCAATGGCTTTCTGAGCATCCATCGTGCCCTGAGCCAGCCCGAACCTTCGGCCGTGCCAGGGCATGACTACCAATTCGCCAGCCGCCTGGGCATCGAGCAGGTCAAGGCCACGCTGGCATTGGATGACTACGACTTCTACCTCTGCGGCCCGGCCAGCTTCACCCAGGACCTGTACGAAGGCCTGCGCGGCGTGCATGTGCCCGACGCCCGCATCCATGCCGAAGCCTTCGGCCCCTCGACCCTGCGCCGCCACACCGACGACAACCAGCCGACGCTGCAACAGCCCCCTCCCGCCAGCGAGCCGGTGCCGGTGTACTTCGCCAGCTCCGCCAAGGAAGCGCGTTGGGCGCCGGACAGCGGCACGCTGCTGGAACTGGCGGAAAGCCGTGGCCTGTCGCCGGACTTCAGTTGCCGAGGGGGCTCTTGCGGTACCTGCAGGACCAAACTGGTCAGCGGCCAGGTCCACTACCCGAACCCGCCCGCCGAATTGCCCGAGCCCGGCAGCGTGTTGATCTGCTGCGCCATCCCCGCCCAGGCCGAGGGCGGCGTGCAGCCCCTGGTACTGGAGCTCTAGCGTGACCACGGCGATAATCGCCCCACGACAACGCGTGGGGCGCGGCATGGACCAGATCCACCTGATGAAAGTGTTCGTGGCCGTGGGCGAGCTGGAAAGCTTCGCCGCCGCCGCCCGTCGCCTGGCCATCTCGCCGGCGGCGGTGACCCGCGCCGTCAGCGCCCTGGAGGAACAACTCGGGGTCAAGCTGTTGCTGCGCACCACCCGTAGTGTGCGCCTGACCGAGGCCGGCGGGCGCTACCTGGAAGATACCCGGCATATCCTCGCCAGCATCGTCGAGGCCAACGAAGCCGCCGCCGGCATCAACGCCGCGCCCAAGGGCGACCTGGCGGTGACCGCACCGATCCTGTTCGGCAAGAAGTTCGTCATGCCGTGCATCGTCCGTTACCTGCAGCAGTACCCCGAGGTGGATGTGTCGGCGTACTTTCTCGACCGCGTGGTGAACCTGGTGGAGGAGGGCATGGACGTGGCGGTGCGCATCGGCCAGTTGCCCGATTCGGGCCTCAAGGCGTTGCGCGTGGGCAGGATGCGCCGATTGCTGTGCGCCTCGCCCGAGTACCTTGAACGCCACGGCACACCGCGCCATCCCTCGGAATTGCAGAAGCATGAAGTCATCGCCGCCGGGACCCTGTCGCCACGCACGGACTGGCGCTTCGGCGCCATCGACGACCCGACGCTGATCCGCATGAAGCCGCGCCTCACCGTGACCAGCAACGACGCCGCCATCGCCGCGGCCAGTGCCGGGCTCGGGATTGCCCGGCTGCTGTCGTACCAGGTGGCGGATGAAGTGGCGGCCGGGCGCTTGCAGGTGATCCTGGCCGAGTATGAAGAGGCGCCCTGGCCGATCCATATCCTGCATCGGGAGAGCAAATATGGCTCGACCAAGGTGCGGACCTTTATCGATATGTTGGCCGAGCATTTGCGCAGCCAGGTGCATTTGGCCTGATCCAGATAGCTGGGGCTGCTGCGCAGCCCTTTCGCGGCACAAGGCCGCTCCTACACGGGAGCGTGCATCTCTCTGTAGGAGCGGCCTAGTGCCGCGAAAGGGGCGCAAAGCGCCCCCAGCAATCAAGCGCCTGAAAGCGCCGCACACTCCGCCAGCACCCTCAACCCGCCCATCACCTGCGGCGTGATCACCCGCCCCAGGCACACCCGCAACCCAGTGCCACACTCCCCATCGGCAAAGAACATCCCGCTGGCGCCGACATTGCAGCCACGCTCCGCCGCAAGCCGTTGCAGCACCAGCATGTCCGTCCCTTCCGGCAATTCGACCCAATGGATAAACCCGCCCTGCGGCGCCACATACCGTGTCCCCGCCGGAAACACCGACTGCACCAGCGTCGCCATCACCTCGGTCTGCGCTACCAGCCGCCCGCGCAGCTTCGCGCAGTGCTCGTCCATGTACCCCCGCCCGATAAACTCATCCAGCACCCGCTGCGCCAGGCTCGACACCGCCAGGTTACGCGAAAACATCTGGGCCAGGATCGCATCCCGGTACCGTCCGGCCACGCACCAGCCCACCCGGTACCCCGGCGCCACGGTCTTGGAGAACGACGAGCAATAGATCGTCTGCCCAGTCTCGTCGTAGTGCTTGATCGCCTTCGGCCGCTGCGCCTCGTCCACCAGGTCGAAGAAGATATCGTCCTCGATAATCGGCACATCCGCCGCCTGCGCCAGCTGTGAGAGCCGTGCCCGCGCCGCGTCGGGCATGATGAAGCCCCGTGGGTTCTGCAGCGTCGGGTTGAGGAACACCACATCGACCTTGCCGCGCTTTAGGGCCCATTCCAGGTGCTCGAGGTCCATGCCGCTGTCGGCGTGGGTGCGGATGGGCAGGGCGCGCATCCCCAGGCGTTCGATGGTCTGCAGGATGCCGTAGTAGGTGGGCGTTTCGATGGCCACCGTGGCCCCCGGCCGGGCGACGGCTTCGAGGGCCAGCTCCAGGGCCACGGTGTCGCCCGAGGTCACCAGGATATCGTCCGGCCCGCAGGCCACGCCGCGTTGCAGCATCAGCCCGGCGATGCGTCGGCGCAGCGAGGCCAGGCCGGGTGGGGCGATCAGCCCGGCCAGCGCCAGATCGGCCTTGCTCGCCAGGGAGGCCAGGCATCTGCTCAGCAGAACCTGGGGCGCCAGTTCGTCATGCAGCACCGCCGAGCTCAGCGAAAGCGCGGTGTTGCTGGCCGCCTGGGCAAGCATGGCGACCACCGCGTGGTCGACGTTGACGGTGACGCTTGCCAGGTCGAACCCCTGCACCTGGGCCGCGCCCTTGGCGACGAAATAGCCCACCCGTGGCGTGGCCTGCACATAGGCATTGGCCTCCAGCTCCGCCAGTGCCCGTTGCACGGTGGCGATGCTACTGTCGAACAGCCGCGCCAGTTCACGCACCGAAGGCAATTGCATGCCGCTGGGCCATTCGCCGCTGTCGATCTGGCGCAGCAGCCAGGCGTTGACGGTGTGCCAGCGTTTGTCGGGCTTGGAAATGCGGTCCATGAGGGCTCTTTGTCGAGTCAGGTTCAGGCCCCGGAAAGGTAGAGCAAAACTACGCCGGTTGCAGCCACGATGACGATGTTCAACACGACCAGGGTAAAGCCGAAGCGGATCAGCCCGTGCTCCTCGGTGCGGTTGGCACCGGCCAGCCCGATGATCAGCGACAGGATCGACAACGATCCCAGCGCGCCGTGCCCGGCGGCACTGTTGGCCATGGCGGCCAGCCAGGCACCATGGCTGTCGGACAGTGCCGCGATGGCGGGCATCACCAGGGTGGTGCCGCCGACGTTGGAGCTGGTGACATAGCCGGCCAGCCCTGCCAGCAACGACACCGTCGCGGCCAGCGATACGCCGGACAGCGACTGCAAGGCCCGTTGCGCCTCGACCAGGAAGCCGGCCTTGACCATCACCTGCGACAGCAGCAGGAACAGGAAGATCGTCGCCACCGGGAACCGCGCCCGGGTGACCAACGCCTGCCATGGGAAGCCCGCGCCTTGGCGCCCGACCATCATCAGCACCACCAGCAGCAAGGCCAGCCCCGGCGAAGCCAGTGGCTTCCACGCCACATTGGCGCCGTGCACCACCCACCCGCCGTCCCAGCCCGAGACCAGGAACAGCCCACGCGAGGCGACGATCACCCCGAGCAACGCCAGGTACGGCCATGCCGCCCGCGGCCAGTGCACCAACGTTCCTCGCCGTGCCCAGGACAGTCCCAGGCCTGTGCAGGCCACCGCCAGCCCGGCCAGCACGCCCGAAGCCTCGGGCCCGATCCAGCGGTTGACCGTATACAGCACTGTGCTGAACAGCAGCGAGATCACCGCCAGCCCTAGCCATGCCTTGAGACTGCGGATCCCCGCCAAGGCCAGTGCCACGGCGGCCAGGCAGAGAAACACCGGTGCGCTGACCAGCGCCGAATGGCTGCCCAGTTCCTGCGCCGGCATATGGGCCAGCAGCGCGCCGATCACCGTGGCCAGCCCGAGGGTGCCCCACGGCATCACCACCATCCCCGCCAACGCCATCTTCATGCCTGTCTGGCGCGAAAACAGCCCCATCAGCAATGGCACCGTGGCGATCAGCGACACCCCGAACCCGGTCATCGCCTCCAGCAGCGGCGCCAAGCCCAGGACGATGAAGATCACCTGCATCGGTGGCGTCCAGCCCAGTTCCCGGACCCAGGCCCCGATAGCCTGCGGGGCGCCGGCGCGCTCGACCAGAATGGCAAAGGCCAGGCCCGGGACGATCACGCCGGCGGTGCTGAGAAACAGGATCAGCGTGTCTTGCAGGATCGCGCCGGACACCGCCGTCGACAGCGGCTGCGCGGCGCCCAGGCCCCACAGCAGCAGGACACCGGCCACGCCGGCCAGCGCAGCTTGCACGGGCGGGCGGCGCAGCAGCAGGATCAGGGCGATCACCAGGCCAATGGGGGACATTTGCAGCAGCAGGGCAGCCATGATGCGGGTTCCTTTAGCCATCCAGGGGAGTGTGGAAGGGATGGTGGAGGGAAGGGTGGGTCTGCAATAGATACAGGGGGGCTGGGTTTTTCAATACAGCTCTGGCAGGTATCGAGGGGGCAATGGGGCCTGCGTTTGCAGACTTGGATATCCGCGCTACGCTCAACTATTAACTCGCCCATGACCACGTTCGACAGGATTTCCTGTCTGGCACTTTAGATGCCGATTTGTGGCGTGGGCGAGCCTATTTTCTTCTGGGCACCTGCCAACACCTTCTCCAGTTTCACCACCGCCGCCCTCATTTCAGCGGGTGTCAGTGCCGCAAACCCCATCAGCAAGCCGGCATCGTTCCTCGGCACCGCGTACAAGCTGCCCAGCCCCAACAGATCGATCCCTACTCCGCGTGCCGCCCTGACCACGGCGTCTTCAGGCAAGCCCTGCACGAAATGGCAGGGCATCTGCAGCCCGCCGGCGGGCACCTGCGGCACGAGAAACGCCCCCAGGTGCCTGCGCAGCAGATCCGCCAGTACATCCCGCCGCTCGGCGTAGAGCGCGCGCATGGCCCGCACATGGGCGTTGAAGTGGCCACCCTCCATGAACCGGGCCAGGGTCAGCTGGGCGATGGAGGCGTTATGTCCGTCCTGCAGCGTTCGGGCGGCGGTCATCGGCGTGACGAGCTGGGGCGGCAGCAGCAGGTAGCCGATGCGCAGGCCGGCGAACAGCGATTTGGTGAAGGTGCCGATGTACAGCGTGCGGTCGTGTGGGTCCAGGCCCTGCACACAGGCGGTGGGGCGGCCGGCGTAGTGGAACTCGCTGTCGTAGTCGTCCTCGATGATCCAGGCCTGTTGCTGGCGGGCCCATTCGATCGCCAGCAGGCGCCGGTCCAGCGCCAGGGTCGCGCCGGTCGGGTATTGGTGCGAAGGGGTGAGGAACACCGCCCGGGCATCCGGCGCCAGCCGGGCCATGGCGTCCACCTGCAGGCCGTGCGCGTCCACCGGGACCGGCACGCATGCCAGGCCGGCGGCGGTGACAGCCTTGCGGGTGCCCTGGTACAGCGGGTCCTCGACCAGCACCTGGTCGCCTGCGTCCATGAGCACCTGGGCGCACAGGCCAAGGGCCTGCTGCGAGCTGGTGAGGATCAGGATGCGCTCGGCGGATGCCTGGGCCCCGCGCTCGAGGTTGAGGTAGTCGGCGATTGCCCTGCGCAACGGGGCCATGCCCTGCGGCTCGCTGTGTTCCAGCGCCCGTGTGCCGTATTCCTTGTACACCTGCCGCTCCAGCTTCTCCCAGATGGCCAGGGGGAAGTGCCGGGTTTCGGCCACGCCTGGAGCGAAGGGGCGGGGCGACTGGAAGTTGTGGACGCCACCGCTGTGCAACACCGCTTCACCTCGGTGGCTCAACTGCACGGGGGCTTGCTGATGTGCCGGGCGCTGGCGCTTGCGCGACGGCAGGCAGCGGGCCCGTTGCGACACGAAGCTGCCGCTGCCCACGCGCCGCTCGATAAAGCCCTCGGCGTGCAACTGGCTGTAGGCCGACTCCACGGTATCGCGCGACACGCCCAGGGACTGGGCCAGCGGGCGCGAGGCGGGCAACGCCTTGCCCACCGGCAGTGCGCCGTCGAGGATCAACTGGCGGATCGCCCGTTGGATACGCACATGCAAGGCCAGCGCGCCATGGGCGGGGTCGTTGATCCAGGCTTTCACCGATTCCAGCTGCGCGTGTTTGAACATTGGCCTGATTCCCTGGCTGATGGACCTGATTTATGGCTGCCAATGCCGGGGCCGCTTCGCGCCCCTTTCGCGGCACAAGGCCGCTCCTACAAGGGACCGCGCCCTCCTGTAGGAGCGGCCTTGCGCCGCGAAAGGGCTGCAAAGCAGCCCCGGCAATCCCGAGCCTTACGCCCTTCCAGAACCCTAAAATGGTCTGGATATTCACGACTAATTGGCAGGTAAAAACCAACCATTTATCCGCTATAAAACCCCAGCCCGCAAGCAACCACCAAGGAAGGCAATTGCTACGGGCAGGCCGGCCCCTCACTCATCCACACTGCTTTGCCCAAAAAGGGGTTCCACCAATGACCACCACCCAACTACCCGTCTTCATCCGCGAAGTGAAGCAAACCGACCTCCAGCCCTGGCACGACTACTGGTCCCAATACCAGGCCTTCTACCAGGTAGACCTGGGCCCAGCCATCACCGAGCGCACCTGGGCCCGCTTCTTCGACCCGACCGAACCCATGCACTGCGCCGTGGCCACCGACGGCGAACGACTCTTCGGCTTCGTCCACTATGTGTTCCACCGCTCGACCTGGGGATGCAACGACTTCTGCTACCTGGAAGACCTGTACGTGTGCCCGAGCGCCCGGGGGCGGATGGTCGGCAAGCAACTGATCGAGTTCGTCCAGGACCAGGCCCGGCAGCAGCAATGCGACCGGCTGTACTGGCATACCCAGGAGACCAACCGGACTGCGCAGCGGTTGTATGACTGGGTTGCCGAGAAGCCGGGGGTGATCGAGTACCGGATGCCGCTGGATGGTGCTCACTAAGGCCATTGTGCCTAAGTCCATTGTGAGCAAATGAGGGCGTGGGAGCGGGCTTGCCCCGCGATTGGGACGGTAAGATCATCGTCGTTGCCTGTACTGACGGGCAGACACCGGCGAAACCGGTGCCATCCCCTGCACGGCTCTTTCAGCAATACGTACAGCTCGTTTCAGCCCTTTCCTCGGGCTGAGGCGGGCGTTGACTGCCCATACGCTCCATCCACAATCTTGCGCATCCACCGAGGCATCCTGCAGCGCATCAATCTCTCTGCCTCTCCGGTATCGAGCCTGGATAGAATCGTCTGAACCATCGCGCCCGTCAGTTCGCGTCTGCCGATATAAAAAAGCGCACACAGCGCCAAGCCGGCCTGACTACCCGCACATTGCAACTTATCCGCTGATACATGCCGCAAGTGGATGACCGCATCACCCACCCGTAGATCACGACTGGAGCCACTGGTGTAGTACATCGGCCGCACCTGAACCTGCGTGCTGAGCCTGAACCATCGAACTGCTTCGGCCCCATGCACTTGGATGATCTCGCCGCGTGCCTTGGCCATTGCCATCATCACGGTGACAGGTCCCGGTCGCACCTTGCCCACATAGGGGCTGCACTTTGGGCGCATGTACACACCTCGCGCCACGCGCTCCAAGGCGCCCGCCCGGACAAGGCAGGTCAGAGCCTTGTCCACGGCGGAGCGTGATCCGAACTTCGTGAAGTGTTGAACAGAGAACGGCTTGCCTCGGGCCAGATAACGAATGTGGCCGGCAATCGCCTGCGCTACCGACACGCTTGCCTTCTCATCGGCTTGGGTTGAAGCCTCCAGCTGGTCAATCCCCCACCCCATGCAACCGTAACGCCCGCTGCGCACATTCCTTCCAGCTCAGCTTGCGCCGCTCGGGCACCACCACGGGCCTCTCCGCCGCCATCACCACCGGCATATCCCGCATTCGTACCCAAGGTTCACTCTGCCAATACAACAGACTCGCCGTATGCCCACCCGGCCAGCACATCCTGCCCAGGCGCGGCAGGTCTTCCAGCGCCGAGTCCTGCCCATCGCGCAGCACCGCCACCACCTCATGGGTCAGCCAGTGGCGCAGGTGGCGGTTTTCCGGAATGTGATGATGGGCCAGCAGGGTATAGGCCCCGGACTCGCTGACCATGGTGGTCTCGCTGTACTGGCCGTAGCGCAGCAGTTGCACGGTGCGATGCTGGTCCGGGTCGAGCTTGCGGATGCAGTGTTCGTCGAAGAAGCGCCCGGTCATCCGGCCGAGTTCGTGGGCGCAGAACCAGGCTTGGGATTCGAGCCAGAGGGTGTGTAGGGGGCGGTTGTGGCGGGTGAAGAGGGTGGGGGCGTGGAGGTCAGTCATGGCTGGCCTCCTGGATTTTGAAGCGTTCTAGGCAGGCGGGACGCATCTGCGAGAGGCCTGCGAGTGCTCGACTCGATAGGCATTTCCTTTACCTCCGTGCGTGGTCAGCATTCTTAAGGCTGGGGTGTCGGGAGCTAAGAAACCTACACGGCAGGCCGGACGTATTCCCCTTGCGGGTCTTGTATTAGCCCACTCCCGACATAACGGAGTGCATTTTGCGCGCAGCAGTAAACCACAGGCACAAAAAAGCCGCATCTGTCGGGAGCGGGTAGACCGCCGTGTTAGGCGTTTCTTAGGCGCCGGCGAGTAAGTTAGTTGCTAGGGAATGAGCAGTCAAATGGTGATGTGTAGGATATTTCCTAAATTTTAGGGTGTTGGAACTGCTGTACAACTCTTCATTGTTGGCGTGTGCGGGGTGAGGCTACATGCCTGTGAACAGGTCTATATCCTTTCTAGGGTAAATAATATTTATCGGTTTGTTGAGTATTAAAAAATTTTCGATAGCGGGTGGTTCTAAGAAGTCATAAGGGTCAGCATTATTTATGATGTCTTGCCGCAACTCCATGAGTAGACGTCCAAGTACATTTGCCCCGCAAAGTATGCCGTTTTTGTCCTGAATCGCTCCCCAAAAACTATCGCGCGTTGAGTGCTCGACAATGCTTTTATTTTCGGTTGATAGTATTAGCTCGGAAAATCGGCTCATGTTGCTTAAGAGCTTTGCCCTTAAGCACCATCTCATGATTCGCACTCTTACCATCATCCAGTCCGGGCGAGTTAGATGTCTTAGCGGCTTTGAGCGCATCTTTGCTGTCATCGGACTTGTTTGAGAAATTATGAGTTGTTGGGCTTCTGGGTTGTTAGGGAAACGGCATGCCTGATAGAGGGCTTCTGATGTTGGTATAATTAAGTCATTGACCAGTATCGGAAAGCCAGGTGACATGTTGGATAGCCCGCCAAAGGCGTCCTTAGTCTTGTGAAAGACTATGCACTCGGATGGTTGGTAGGTTCTTATCTCAACTTTAGGCATTATGCTAGGCTCTAAAAACCGAGGCGCTGCGCGACGGAAATATTGTTCGATCTAGGAAACAAAGGATACCAGGGATGTCCTGCCCACAATGCTAAAGGCGCGTTGTTTGGGCAATTCCTGTAGGAGACTATCATTGTGCCAAATCCTAGACTATCTAGTGACATATAGCCGAGAGGTCGATGAAATTGACTGAAATTTGGGCAGATTTCCCGTATTTTTGAGCCTGCCTCTAAAAAGGCGTCTTCGAGAAGTTGTCGGTTTTGGTCGTTTGAGAAGAATTTTTGACCGCCGACGCTCCCAGCATTCCTGTATGCAGGAGGTTTCTGAAGAGTTTTTACATAGTTCTCTACTGACAAACTTCGCTGACGATCGACTGGCCTTAGGACGTCAGATCTATCCGTGAACGCTAGGCGATCCTCTACTAACCTCTCGCAGAGAATCTTTAAAGTTACATTTTTTCCGCTTTTGAGGATTTCTTCTTCTATTTTTTTTTGGTTATACCAACAAGATAGCTGATGCATGGTATGGGAGAAAACATAAATCTGACATTCTGAAGGTGCTGTATTTCTAACCCACTTGATCAGATCGGTCCGAACGCGTTGCCCGGAAAAAACAACATCATCGAGATATAGATAAATTTGAGAATCTGGGGAGTTTATCAGGGAGCGGTGATTGATTCTTTTCTCTAGGATGTCATTGAATATTTTATTGCAATCTTTTTGGCTGTTACCGCCATCTTGGATTTCTAGTAAGCTGATTTTTTTTAGAGTATTGGTTCGTTCAGGTGTTATAAGGTTTGGCTCGATAATGGCAGTTTTGAAATAGTTTTCGATGTCTTCTTTGTTCAAATAGCTTTTTTCTAGTACGAAACATAGCTCTTCTAACAGGGTGTGGTGGATCGCTTGAGGGAACTGATTTAGCCAGCGAGAAATGTGATCCTGATCAAACTGAAGTCCTAACCATTCTTTATAGTTGCCGACGATAGAAATCAGTTTGTTTTTTAGCTCTTCCAGTTCTGTCATAAACATCAGTCCGTGTGTTTGGTTTGAAATGGATTGTTAGGTGTTTGTTGTCGGGCTTGTTAGAATTTTGCTACGCTAGTGGTCTCTGGGGTTAGGTGTTGCTTTTATTTGTTGATTATTTCTAGCGCTTTTTTGATAAGAGGTTCTGGGTAGGAGTAGTCTTCAAGTGATTTTGCGAACGGGCTTTTCCTAAATTCAATATGCTCTTCAATGCATATTTTGAAGCACATCGCTGATAGGTGGAGTTTGTCAATTGTTAGTTCTTCTTTTTCGCAGTATGAAACTATGTTGATGAATTGGTCGTCGCTTGAGGGTGAGGATAATGCGGTAAGTTCTTTACGTATTTGGATGAAGCTCTGCTCGTGCTCTTCGAAGCGTCGGTTTGTCTCTAGCTCCAACCGCTCTCGCTCAGCGATCTCTTTAACGAGTAAACTAGCATTTTGTGCTAGAGCTTGAGCTAAAGACATTATCTCTGAGCTTTGTTGAACAGGAGGTGGGTATGTACCATATTTTCTAACTGATGGAAGTACTTCGTGGAATATCCAACGTTGGAATTTTTTGCTGGCTGGGGTACTGTCCCTAGATATCAGGCGATATAACCCGGGTTCAGTTATGAATACTTCAGTTCTGGAATCGTGCTTGTCATTGGAGGGGAAGTGGCGACACTCATCTGCGTCGAGTACTTGTTTCTGGGCGTTGACTAAGGAACCTAGCCCTGATCTTTGTCCTGCTAATGACGAGTTGGTTCTTGCTAACGTCAGAACTACATCTTCTAGGGAGATGTATAGCTCGCCCTCGACATAGATTGTTCGAATAGGTGATGAGCCATGTTCTGCTTGATAGTCTAATAGTAGAGTTTGCATTCGCTTCATCCATAAAAAACCCCGCGTTGAGCGGGGTTGTTAACGCATAGCGTTCTTATATCATGGCTACTGGCCTCTATCAATCCCAGCTCAAAGCCCCACCAGTCTGATACTCAATCACCCGAGTCTCAAAGAAGTTCTTCTCCTTCTTCAAGTCCATGATCTCGCTCATCCAAGGGAACGGGTTGGTAGTCCCCGGATACTCTTCCTTCAGACCAATCTGAGTCAGTCGACGGTTAGCAATGAACTTGAGGTAATCCTCCATCATCGCCGCGTTCATGCCCAGCACGCCGCGTGGCATGGTGTCACGGGCGTATTCGATCTCCAGCTGGGTACCCTGCAGAATCATCTGGGTAGCCTCTTCCTTCATCGCGGCATCCCACAGGTGCGGGTTCTCGATCTTGATCTGGTTGATCACGTCGATGCCGAAGTTCAGGTGCATGGATTCGTCGCGCAGGATGTACTGGAACTGCTCGGCGACGCCGGTCATCTTGTTGCGGCGGCCCATGGACAGGATCTGGGTGAAGCCGCAGTAGAAGAAGATGCCTTCCAGCACGCAGTAGTAGGCGATCAGGTTGCGCAGCAGCTCTTTGTCGGTTTCGACGGTGCCGGTGTTGAACTCCGGGTCCGAGATGGCGCGGGTGTACTTCAGGCCCCAGGCGGCTTTTTTCGCGACCGATGGGATCTCGTGGTACATGTTGAAGATCTCGCCTTCATCCATGCCCAGCGACTCGATGCAGTACTGGTAGGCGTGGGTGTGGATCGCCTCTTCGAAGGCCTGGCGCAGGATGTACTGGCGGCACTCCGGGTTGGTGATCAGGCGGTACACGGCCAGGGCCAGGTTGTTGGCAACCAGGGAGTCGGCGGTGGAGAAGAAGCCGAGGTTGCGCATGACGATGCGGCGCTCGTCTTCGGTCAGGCCGTCCATGCTCTTCCACAGGGCGATGTCGGCGGTCATGTTGACCTCTTGCGGCATCCAGTGGTTGGCGCAGCCGTCGAGGTACTTCTGCCAGGCCCAGTCGTACTTGAACGGTACCAGCTGGTTGAGGTCGGCGCGGCAGTTGATCATGCGCTTTTCGTCAACGGCGACACGGGCCGAGGAGCCTTCCAGCTCGGCCAGGCCTTCAGCGATATCCAGGGCGTCCAGCGCAGCCTTGGCGCGCTTGACGGCGTCGGAGTCGGCGGCGGTGGCGGCACGGGCTTCCAGGGCGGCGGCACCGCCGGCGCTGTCGAGCTTGTCGAGGGTGGTGGCGGCTGCGGCCTGCGCGGGGGTGTTGCCTTTGGCGGCGACTTCACCGTCTTCTTTGTCGAATTCGTCCCAGCTCAGCATGGTCCTGGCTCCTGCTAGAGGGTTGCGCGGGGCAACCGGTTGGATTTTGAAGTGATGCCTGTACGGCGCGACGCCAACGGACGTTACGGCAGGCAGTGAGAGCGGGCTCTCGTCACGTTTGAAGGTGTTCGGGTCGGCGCCTGGCCTGCACTCGGGCGAGGGGGCAGGGCACCTGGAAGCTGTACGGCAACGATAAAACCTGCGGTGTGGCCCCGGGGGGCTTGCTTCACGCAGTCGATCATTGGCTCATCCCTTTTTGGGGCCGCGAAGTATACCGGAAATCACTTTGGATCGGGGCGGCGCAGGGGGCGCAGGGCGGTAAATTTTCGACCTGCATTACGTGCTTCCGTTCACTGGATACCGGTGGTTCGTCACGGGGTAAGAGTCTAGCCCTAAATGGGATTAGATCCTATATGTAGTGTGATTTTTTTTGTTTGGCGCTACATATGGTGTTTTGATCTTGGTCAGGGCCCAGGGGTTGTATTGCCTGTAGGGGCCCTATCGCGGGGCAAGCCCGCTCCCACGTGCCGTTCCCACGCACCGCTCCCGCAGGGGATGTCGGGGCGCAAAAAAATGCCGCCTCAGCCACCCGTGAGGGCGGTTGAGGCGGCATGGTCAGCTCAGCGCTGCGAAGGCCTTATTGGCAGGCTTCGCAATCCGGCTCGTCGATGGCGCAGGCCTTCGGTACCGGGGCAGGGCCCGCGGCCTGGACCGGGGCGCTGTCGCCGCCGCTCGACACGGCGTTGAGCTTGCCGGTGTTGATGGTCGACTTCTCGGTGCTGGTCGCGGCCAGGGCACGGAGGTAGTAGGTGGTCTTCAGACCACGGTACCAGGCCATGCGGTAGGTCACGTCGAGCTTCTTGCCCGAAGCGCCGGCGATGTACAGGTTCAGCGACTGGGCCTGGTCGATCCACTTCTGGCGACGGGAGGCGGCATCGACGATCCACTTGGTCTCGACTTCGAACGCGGTGGCGTACAGGTCCTTCAGCTCTTGCGGGATACGCTCGATCTGCTGCACCGAACCGTCGTAGTACTTCAGGTCGTTGATCATCACCGAGTCCCACAGGCCGCGGGCCTTCAGGTCGCGGACCAGGTACGGGTTGATCACGGTGAACTCGCCCGACAGGTTCGATTTCACGTACAGGTTCTGGTAGGTCGGCTCGATGGACTGCGACACGCCGGTGATGTTGGCGATGGTCGCGGTCGGCGCGATGGCCATGATGTTCGAGTTACGAATACCTTTTTGCACGCGCTCGCGCACCGGTGCCCAGTCCAGGCTCTCGGTCAGGTCGACGTCGATGTACTTCTGGCCACGGGCCTCGATCAGGATCTGCTGGCTGTCCAGCGGCAGGATGCCCTTGGACCACAGCGAACCCTGGAAGGTCTCGTAGGCGCCGCGCTCGTCGGCCAGGTCGCAGGAAGCCTGGATCGCGTAGTAGCTGACCGCTTCCATCGACTTGTCGGCGAACTCGACGGCAGCATCGGAGCCGTACGGGATGTGCTGCAGGTACAGCGCGTCCTGGAAGCCCATGATCCCCAGGCCGACCGGGCGGTGCTTGAAGTTCGAGTTACGCGCTTGCGGCACCGAGTAGTAGTTGATGTCGATCACGTTGTCGAGCATGCGCACGGCGGTGTTCACGGTGCGTTGCAGCTTGGCGGTGTCCAGCTTGCCGTCGACGATGTGGTTCGGCAGGTTGATCGAGCCCAGGTTGCAGACCGCGATCTCGTCCTTGTTGGTGTTCAGGGTGATCTCGGTGCACAGGTTCGAGCTGTGGACCACGCCCACGTGCTGCTGGGGCGAGCGCAGGTTGCACGGGTCCTTGAAGGTCAGCCATGGGTGGCCGGTCTCGAACAGCATCGACAGCATCTTGCGCCACAGGTCTTTGGCCTGGATGGTCTTGAATACCTTGATCTTGTTGTACTCGGTCAGGGCTTCGTAGTACTCGTAGCGCTCTTCGAAGGCCTTGCCGGTCAGGTCGTGCAGATCAGGCACTTCCGATGGCGAGAACAGGGTCCACTTGCCGTCATCGAAGACGCGCTTCATGAACAGGTCAGGGATCCAGTTGGCGGTGTTCATGTCGTGGGTACGACGACGGTCATCACCGGTGTTCTTGCGCAGCTCGATGAATTCTTCGATATCGAGGTGCCAGGTTTCCAGGTAGGCACACACGGCGCCCTTGCGCTTGCCACCCTGGTTCACGGCGACGGCGGTGTCGTTGACCACTTTCAGGAACGGCACGACGCCTTGCGACTTGCCGTTGGTGCCCTTGATGTACGAGCCCAGGGCGCGCACCGGGGTCCAGTCGTTGCCCAGGCCACCGGCGAATTTCGACAGCATGGCGTTGTCGTGGATCGCGTGATAGATGCCCGACAGGTCGTCCGGCACGGTGGTCAGGTAGCAGCTCGACAATTGCGGGCGCAGGGTACCGGCGTTGAACAGGGTCGGGGTCGAGGCCATGTAGTCGAAGGACGACAGCAGGTTGTAGAACTCGATCGCACGGGCTTCTTTATCTTTCTCTTCCAGCGCCAGGCCCATGGCCACACGCATGAAGAACACCTGCGGCAGCTCGAAGCGCACGCCATCCTTGTGGATGAAGTAGCGGTCGTAGAGGGTCTGCAGGCCCAGGTAGGTGAACTGCTGGTCGCGCTCGTGGTTGATCGCCTTGCCCATGCGCTCCAGGTCGTAGCCTTTCAGCGCCGGGTCGAGCAGTTCGAACTCGACGCCTTTCTCGACGTAGGCCGGCAGGGCCTTGGCGTACAGGTCGGCCATCTCGTGGTGGGTGGCGCTGTCGGCGACATTCAGGAAGCCCAGGCCTTCGGCGCGCAGGGTGTCCATCAGCAGGCGGGCGGTGACGAACGAGTAGTTCGGCTCGCGCTCGACCAGGGTACGGGCGGTCATCACCAGGGCGGTGTTGACGTCCTTCAGGGCCACGCCGTCGTACAGGTTCTTCAGGGTTTCGCGCTGGATCAGCTCGCCATCGACTTCGGCCAGGCCTTCGCAGGCTTCGCTGATGATGGTGTTCAGGCGGGCCATGTCCAGGGGAGCCAGGCTGCCGTCGGCCAGGGTGATGCGGATGCTTGGGTGCGGCTCGACCACGCTGTCGGCGTTGGAGCGGGTGGCACGCTCCTTGGCACGCTGGTCGCGGTAGATCACGTAGTCGCGGGCGACTTTCTGCTCGCCGGCGCGCATCAGGGCCAGTTCGACCTGGTCCTGGATTTCTTCGATGTGGATGGTGCCACCCGATGGCATGCGACGCTTGAACGTGGCGGTGACCTGCTCGGTCAGGCGCGCGACGGTGTCGTGGATGCGCGACGAGGCGGCGGCGGTGCCGCCTTCAACTGCGAGGAACGCCTTGGTGATGGCCACGGTGATCTTGTCGTCGGTGTAGGGGACGACAGTGCCGTTGCGCTTGATCACGCGCAGTTGGCCGGGGGCGGTGGCAGCCAGATCCTGGTTGGATTCGGCCTGCGGCGCCTTGGCCTGCGGGTTCTCGCGAGTTGTGTCGGTTTGCATGGGTGGGTGTCTCCACAGTTTCTAGTTTGTTCAGGCGCCTTGTTGGGGCGCCCACCGTTCCGTCCACTTGCTCGATGGCCCGGGCGGGGAGGCGTCATGCACGCGCACACGCCCGCTCGGGCTTACCGACTTCGGGACAGACTCAGGAATAAGGGGCAATAACCTGCCGCTCCCTGGCCGAAGTCAAAGGTTCTGGGCGTACCCAAAATCTGTTGCTGATGAGTGGCAAGGCGTTGCCCGCAACACTCATACCCGAACAAGGCCGTCTGCGGCTTGCCTCGGTCGCCCTCCGCAGGAGCGGTTTGGCTGTTGAAATCACGTTAAGTTCAGTCGGTAAATTCGCTTGAATTTGCCTGGCGACTTGTGTTTGTGATTTTGCGCGAAACCCAACATCTAGTGGTTCGCTGCGATAGGGATACAAGATAATGCGGTCTCGGGGGCTTTGCAAGGTGAGCGCCTGTGGATAACTTGTGGGTACTTTGTGAGTGATCCGTGGGTATTCGCTGTAGGCCTTGTCCCAAGAGGTTTGCACTATTTTTTGTCTGTGCTACGCCGTCGCGCAGTTTTTTTCGGGCGCGCACCCTATCACAAAAAACGGTTCAGTCGAGGGCTGTTTGCGGTGGTTGGCAGGGGTGGGGGCGGGACGTAGTATCCGGGGCTGATGTTGCGCTTTGGTGAAGGTGGATTTTCGCTGGAATCAAAGGGTTGTACTGGCCTCATCGCGGGGCAAGCCCGCTCCCACGCTGAATACAGAACCATGCGTGGGATACAGAGTCATGCGTGGGAGCGGGCTTGCCCCGCGATGAAGCCGGTACAGACAACAGCAAGGCCCAAAAAAAACCAGAAGAAGGGTAAGGCCATGGACCAGCCAATCAACCGCATCCTCATCGTCGAGGACGACCAGCGCCTCGCCGAGCTCACCGCCGAGTACCTCCAGGCCAACGGCTTCGAGGTGGCGGTGGAGGGCGATGGTGGCCGTGCCGCCCGGCGCATCATCGACAGCCAGCCAGACCTGGTGATCCTCGACCTGATGCTGCCCGGCGAGGACGGCCTGAGCATCTGCCGCCGGGTGCGTGGCCAGTACGCCGGCCCCATCCTCATGCTCACCGCTCGCAGCGACGAGCTGGACCAGATCCAGGGCCTGGACCTGGGCGCCGACGACTATGTGTGCAAGCCGGTGCGCCCCCGCGTGCTGCTGGCGCGCATCAACGCCCTGCTGCGCCGCAGCGAGGCCCCGGAACGGCGCCAGGAATTGACCTTCGGCCCACTGCATATAGACAGCCGTCAGCGCGAGGCGCGCCTGAGCGGCCAGTTGATCGAGCTGACCGGCGCCGAGTTCGACCTGCTCTGGCTGCTGGCCAGCAACGCCGGGCGCGTGCTGTCCCGCGAGGAGATCTTCACCTCGCTGCGCGGTGTCGGCTACGACGGCCAGGACCGCTCCATCGATGTGCGCATTTCCAAGATCCGCCCCAAGATCGGCGATGACCCGATCACCCCGCGGCTGATCAAGACCCTGCGCAGCAAGGGTTACCTGTTCGTCGGCGAGGCGCCATGAACTCGATCTTCCTGCGCATCTATGGCGGCATGCTCGCGGTGCTGGTGCTGGTGGCCGTGCTCGGCGTGCTCAGCCTGCATCTGCTCAACGAAATCCGCGCCGGCCAGCACCGCGAGCGCCTGGCCCAGGGCACTTTCAGCCTGATGGCCGACAACCTGGCGCAACAGAACGCGGTGGAACGCACCCGTTCGCTGGTGATCTGGGAGCGCCTGCTCGGCGTGCCGCTGGACCTGCAGCCGCTGTCGGCGTTCACCCTCGACGGCGGGCAGCGGGCGCGGCTGTACCGCGACCTGGTGGTGGTGGAAAAGACCGGCCCGCATGCCGCCCGGGTGTTGCGCCGGGTTGGTCACGAGGATCTGCTGCTGGTGGCCGAGGTCAAGCAGATCAGCGAACAGCTGGCCCGCGCCACGCTTTATCTATTGGCCGACGAACTGGTGCGCTACCCGGTGACCGAGCAGCAGGCGCGTCTGGCGCAGCTGCGCCAGAGCAAGGGCTTCGGCTTCGACATCGCCCTGCAGCGCATCGAGCGCGCCGCTTTGGACGACGACCAGCGCCGCCGGGTGGAGGAGGGCGACACGGTGATGGCCCTGGGCCGGGACGGCGATTCGATCCGCGTGTTCTCGGGGCTGTCCGGTTCGCCCTGGGTGCTGGAGATCGGCCCGCTGTACCAGCTCAACCCGTATCCGCCGCAGTTGCTGATCCTGATCGCCTTCCTCGGCCTGTGCCTGATCGGCCTGGTGGTCTACCTGCTGGTGCGCCAGCTGGAGCGGCGTGTGTCGGGCCTGGAGGTGGCGGCCACGCGCATCGCCCAAGGCAGCCTGGATACCCGCGTGCCGGCTGGCGACGCCGACTCGGTGGGGCGTCTGGCCGAGGCCTTCAACGGCATGGCCGAGCACCTGCAGCGCTCATTGACCATGCAGCGCGAGCTGGTGCGGGCGGTGTCCCACGAGTTGCGCACGCCGGTGGCGCGCCTGCGCTTCGGCCTGGAAATGATCGAGAGCGCCAGCACTGACGAGGCCCGGGCCAAGCACCTGGCCGGCATGGACGGCGATATCCAGGACCTGGACAAGCTGGTCGACGAGATGCTGACCTACGCCCGCCTGGAGCAGGGCGCGCCGGCCCTGCATTTCCAGGTGGTGGACCTGGACGAGCTGCTGGCGCGGGTGATCGAGGAACTGGCGCCGCTGCGGGCCGAGGTGCGGGTGGTACGCGGGGTGTGCCACGGGCTCGATGGCGGTGACGCCCGGGTCGAGGCCGAGCCGCGCTACCTGCACCGGGCCCTGCAGAACCTGGTGCGCAATGCCATGCGCCATGCCGAATCGCAAGTGCGCCTGAGCTACCAGATCGGCCAGCAGCGTTGCCGCATCGATGTGGAGGATGACGGCCCCGGAATTCCCGAAGGAGTGTGGCACCGCATCTTCACCCCGTTCACCCGTCTCGACGACAGCCGCACCCGGGCCTCGGGCGGGCATGGGCTGGGGCTGTCGATCGTGCGGCGGATCATCTACTGGCACGGCGGCCGCGCCCTGGTCGGGCACAGCGAGCAGCTGGGCGGGGCGTGTTTCAGCCTGAGCTGGCCGCGTGAGCAGCCGCGCGACTAGACGCTGATCAAACTGAGCAGATGGCCGTTCTGCAAGCAGAACTGGCCATCGAGTTCTACGCCGTGGTGCCACTCGGCCGACAGGTCGGTGAGCAGGCGCAGGCGGGCATGGCCGTCGTCGGACCAGGCCAGCAGTTCGGCGTGCTCGAAATAGAAGCGCTGCCGGGTGAGCGGGTAGAGGGTCTTGAACAGGCTTTCCTTGAGCGAGAAGGTCAAGGTCACGGCCAGGGCCTGCTGGCTGTGGTCCAGGCGCTCCAGCTCGGCGGGCGTTAGGATCTCCCCGGCCAGGCGTTCGGCGCGCTCTTCGCTGAGCAGGGTTTCCTGGTCCAGGCCCAGGCCACGGCATTGGCCGTCGGCTGCGACAACCGCGGCGGCCCAGCCTTGGCCGTGGGTGATCGAGCCGTGGATGCCGGCGGGCCAGATTGGCGAGCGGTCTTCATGAGGGGTGGGAACGTAGCTTCGACCATCGAGAATCCGCAGTGCCTCGCGGGCGCAGACCCGACCGGCCAGGTACTCGGCCTGGCGCTTGGCCACCGAGCGTTGCAGGCTGGCGGTCTGCTCGATGCCGGCGCGCTGGAAGTCGTCGGCGGCCAGGCGGGCCGGGTCGAAGGCGCAGCTGACCAGCACCGCGCCGGGGACCGGGCGGGGCAGGGGCCAGTGGTGCTGGAGCGGGGCGCAGCAGGTGGGGAGTCTGTTCATGGCGGGTATTGTGCCAGCCTGGTGACTGGTGGTGGAGCAGATATTTGGGGCTGCTTTGCAGCCCTTTCGCGGCACAAGGCCGCTCCTACAAGGGCATGCGGTCTCCTGTAGGAGCGGCCTTGTGCCGCGAAAGGGCCGCAAAGCGGCCCCGGCGATCATCAGTCGAACGCGTCTTTCAAGAACGCCTGCATATCCTTCCAGGAGCTCTCGTCAGCCGCCTTGTCATACCCGATATCCGGCCCGCCATGCCCCCCATGCCCCAACCGATCCGCATCCGGGTTGGTGAACCCATGCTTGGCACCCGGAATCCCGACAAACTTGTAGTCGGCCTTGGCCGCATCCATCTCCGCCTTGAACGCCGCCACCTGCTCCGGCGTGACCATGCTGTCGGCCTCACCGTGCTCCACCAGGATCTTCGCCCGGATCACCCCAGGCTTGGCCGGCGTCTGGGTCACCAGCGCACCGTGGAAGCTCACCACGCCATCGAGCTTCTTGCCCCGGCGCGCCGCATCCAGCACCACCTTGCCGCCAAAGCAGTAGCCGATGGCCGCCAGCTGGTGCTTGTTGGTGTTGGGCTGGATCTTCAACAGCTCAAGCCCGGCGTCGAAGCGCCGGGCAGCGGCTTTCGGGTCCTTCATCGCCGCCGCCATGAACGCCTGGGCATCGGCCGGGTGCTCGGTGTTCTTGCCATCGCCGTACATGTCGATGGCCAGGGCGTTGTAGCCCAGCGCGGCGAGGTCGCGGGCGCGGCGCTTGGCGTAGTCGTTCAGCCCCCACCACTCATGCACCACCACTACGCCCGGGCGCTTGCCCTCGATAGCGTCGTCATAGGCGTAGTAGCCGACCAGGCGCTTGCCGTCGGCATCCTGGTAGGGAATCTCGCGGGTCTGCACCGCCGCCTGGGCAAGGCTGGCGCTGCACAACAAGGCCAGGGCAAGCAGGGTACGCATGGTCGAGCTCCTTCTTCGGTTCGTTCAGCCAAGGTTCAGGCCGGGTTCAGCAGGGGTTCAGGGCGCCCTCCCTACTCTAGCCCCCAGACAGCAACAACGCATCCAACCCGGAGTACCTGAATCATGAAAACCCTCAACACCCTGATTGCCGCCATGGCCGTTTGCGCCGCCGGCCTCACCAGCGTTGCCCAGGCCGATGACAACTTCGCCAGCCTGACCTACGGCCAGACCAGCGACAAAGTCCGCAAGTCCGGCCTGCTGCAACGCAACACCGACGGCCTGAACGCCGACGGCATCATCGGCAAGGACAGCACCTGGGGCGCGCGCCTGGGCAAGATCAACGACCAGGGCCGCTACTACATCACCTACGACAACGTCTCGGGCGATCACAGCGGCGTCAAGCTGCGCCAGGAGAACCTGCTGGGCAGCTACGACCTGTTCCTGCCGGTGGGCGATACCACCAAACTGTTCGGCGGCGGCAGCCTGGGCATGACCAAGCTGACCCAGGATTCGCCGGGCGCCCGCCGCGACACCGACTACGGTTACGCCGTCGGCCTGCAGGCCGGTGTGATCCAGGAAGTGACCGACAACACCTCGGTGGAGCTGGGCTACCGTTACCTGCGCAGCAACGCCGCCACCGAGATCGGCGCCCACGGCGGGCCGAAGGACGGTACCCTGCGCCTGACCAGCAGCGCGCAGACCTACCTGGCGGCTACCTACAAGTTCTGAGGTCGCTGTTATCCTGTGCCGGCCTCTTCGCGAGTAAACCTGCTCCCACAGGTGGTGCACAACCCTGTGGGAGCGGGTTTACCCGCGAAGAGGCCGGCACAGGGCATTCCCATTGAAAGGAGATCCACATGAAATTGCTGGTGGTCGAGGACGAGGCGCTGCTGCGTCATCACCTGTTCACCCGCCTCGGCGAGGGCGGCCATGTGGTGCAGGCGGTGGCCAACGCGGAAGAGGCCTTGTACCAGGCCGAGCAGTACAACCACGACCTGGCGGTGATCGACCTGGGCCTGCCGGGCATGAGCGGGCTGGATCTGATCCGCCAGCTGCGCAGCCTCGGCCAGACGTTCCCGATCCTCATCCTGACCGCCCGCGGCAACTGGCAGGACAAGGTCGAGGGCCTGGCTGCCGGCGCCGACGACTACGTGGTCAAGCCGTTCCAGTTCGAGGAGCTGGAGGCCCGCCTGAACGCCTTGCTGCGCCGCTCCAGCGGCTTCACCCAGTCGACCATCGCTGCCGGGCCCCTGGTGCTTGACCTCAACCGCAAGCAGGCGACCCTGGACGAGCAACCGCTGGCGCTGACCGCCTCCGAATACCGCATCCTCGAGTACCTCATGCGTCATCACCAGCAAGTGGTGGCCAAGGACCGCCTGATGGAGCAACTGTACCCGGACGACGAGGAGCGCGACCCGAACGTCATCGAGGTGCTGGTCGGCCGCCTGCGCCGCAAGCTCGAGGGCGACAACGGCTTCAAGCCGATCGACACCGTGCGCGGCCTGGGCTACCTGTTCACCGAGCGCTGCCGATGATCCGTTCGCTGCGGGTGCGCCTGATGCTGGCGGCGGCGTTGCTGGCGCTGCTGTTCATGCTGGCGCTGCTGCCGGCCTTGCAGAAGGCCTTCAGCCTGGCGTTGCAGGAGTCGATCGAGCAGCGCCTGGCCTCGGACGTGACCACCCTGATTTCGGCCGCGCGCATCGAGCGCGGCCAGCTGCAGATGCCGGCGCTGCTGCCGGACGAACGCTACAACCTGCCTTACACCGGTCTGCTTGGCTACATCTTCGACCGCCAGGGCACGTTGGTGTGGCAGTCGCGGGCCACCCGTAACCGCAATATCAACTATCACCCCCGCTATGACGGACGCGGCAACGAGTTCGCCCGCATTCACCAGGACGACGGCGACGAATTCTTCGTCTACGACGTCGAGGTCAAGCTGCTCGGCGGCAAGAGCGCGGCGTTCAGCATCGTCGCCCTGCAGCCGGTGCGTGAATACCAGGACACCCTCAACGGCCTGCGCGAGAAACTCTACCTGGGCTTCGGCGCGGCGCTGCTGGCGTTGATGGTGCTGCTCTGGGCCGGCCTGACCTGGGGCCTGCGTTCATTGCGCCGGCTCAGCTCCGAGCTCGACGATGTGGAGAGCGGAGCCAGAGATGGGCTGAGTCGCGAGCATCCACGCGAGCTGCTGCGCCTGACCGGCTCGCTCAACCGCCTGCTGCGCAGCGAGCGCGAGCAGCGTCAGCGCTACCGCGACTCGCTCGACGACCTGGCCCACAGCCTCAAGACCCCGCTGGCGGTGCTGCAGGGCGTTGGCGAGAGCATGGAGCAGGGCGACCGCGAACAGGCGCGGGTGCTGCAGAGCCAGATCGAGCGCATGAGCCAGCAGATCGACTACCAGCTGCAGCGCGCCAGCCTGCGCAAGAGCGGCCTGGTGAAGCACCAGGTCGAGCTCAAGCCGTTGCTCGACAGCCTGTGCAGCACCCTGGCCAAGGTCTATCGCGACAAGCGCGTCGAGGTCAGCCTCGATATTCCGGCCCTGGCACGGGTGCCGATGGAGCAGGGCGCCTTGCTGGAGTTGCTGGGCAACCTGCTGGAAAACGCCTACCGGTTATGCCTGGGGCAGGTGCGGGTCAGCCTGCAGCAGTCGCCGGGGCTGCTGCAGCTGTGCGTCGAGGACGACGGGCCGGGCGTGCCGCCGGATCAACGCGAGCGGATTCTCGAACGCGGCGAGCGGCTGGACCGCCAGCACCCGGGGCAGGGGATCGGGCTGGCGGTGGTCAAGGACATCATCGACAGCTATGACGCCGAGCTGAGCCTGGGTGATTCGCCGTTGGGCGGGGCTGCGTTCCGTATCGCGTTCCGACTCGATTGATTCTGCCTTTCCAGTGCAGGGGGCGGTGCGTGGGAGCGGGCTTGCCCCGCGATACCGGCGAAGCCGGTGCCATCCGGCCCGGGCCTCATCGCGGGGCAAGCCCGCTCCCACCGGAAAGTCCCACTGAATACCTCTGAGGCGGATTCCCGCCAACCTGGCCTGTACGATTTCCGCCATCGGGCGGAAATCCGCCATTTCCTACCGGCTTTTACGCCCCGTCCCGGGGCATTCACACCCTGTAATCATTGGCTGTGCACCTCAAGCGGGCACTTTGGCATCGCCCTTGCTATTCAGCTGACAGAGGCCTGCCCAGGCACTCGCCCACAACGACAAATCCCTCCGGGTACAGGAGGGTTCGCGATTCAGGTGCCCCGACATCCTGGGAAGGATGCGCCGGCCCACTTGAGGAAAAACTAGCCATGACGACTCGTCAGCCGCTGTACAAATCGCTGTATGTCCAGGTGATCGTTGCCATCACCATCGGTATCCTGCTCGGCCACTACTACCCGGAAACCGGCGTAGCCCTCAAACCCCTGGGTGACGGCTTCGTCAAACTGATCAAGATGGTCATCGCCCCGATCATCTTCTGCACCGTGGTCAGCGGCATCGCCGGCATGCAGAGCATGAAATCGGTCGGCAAGACCGGCGGTTACGCGCTGCTGTACTTCGAGATCGTCTCCACCATCGCCCTGATCATCGGCCTGGTCGTGGTCAACGTGGTCCAGCCGGGCGCCGGCATGCACGTCGACGTCAGCACCCTGAACGCCAGCAGCGTGGCCGCCTACGCCGCCGCCGGCGCGCAGCAGACCACCGTGGGCTTCCTGCTCAACGTCATCCCCAACACCGTGGTCGGCGCCTTCGCCAACGGCGATATCCTGCAAGTGCTGATGTTCTCGGTGCTGTTCGGCTTCGCCCTGCATCGCCTGGGCAGCTACGGCAAGCCGGTGCTCGACCTGATCGATCGCTTCGCCCATGTCATGTTCAACATCATCAACATGATCATGAAGCTGGCCCCGATCGGCGCCTTCGGTGCCATGGCCTTCACCATCGGCCAGTACGGCGTGGGTTCGCTGGTGCAACTGGGCTACCTGATGGCCTGCTTCTACATCACCTGCGTGCTGTTCATCCTGGTAGTGCTGGGCGGTATCTGCCGCGCCCACGGCTTCAGCGTGATCAAGCTGATCCGCTACATCCGTGAAGAGCTGCTGATCGTGCTGGGCACCTCGTCCTCCGAGTCGGCCCTGCCGCGCATGCTGGCCAAGATGGAGCGCCTGGGCGCGAAGAAATCCGTGGTTGGCCTGGTGATCCCGACCGGCTACTCGTTCAACCTGGACGGTACCTCGATCTACCTGACCATGGCCGCGGTGTTCATCGCCCAGGCCACCGACACCACCATGGACATCACCCACCAGATCACCCTGCTGCTGGTGCTGCTGGTAGCGTCCAAAGGTGCTGCGGGCGTCACAGGTTCCGGCTTCATCGTGCTGGCCGCGACCCTGTCGGCTGTCGGCCACCTGCCGGTGGCGGGCCTGGCGCTGATCCTGGGTATCGACCGCTTCATGTCCGAAGCCCGCGCCCTGACCAACCTGATCGGCAACGCCGTGGCCACCGTGGTCGTGGCCAAGTGGGTCAAGGAGCTGGACACCGACACCCTGCAGGCGGAACTGGCATCCGGCGGCTCGCCGCTGATCGACACCCGTCCGACCGACGACCTGGGCGTGGCCGAAGGCCCGGCGCGTTGATCGCGATGTGAAATGAAGAAGGCGACCCTCGGGTCGCCTTTTTTGTGCCGGGAGTTCTGTGCTGTCAGTGCCGGCCCTTTCGCGGGTAAACCCGCTCCCACAGGAAAATGCTGCCCTCAGGACGGTGGGGTACCTGTGGGAGCGGGTTTACCCGCGAATGCAATCTTTCACTCGACGCGGGTCTCGCCGCTGTACACCAGAATCTCCCGACACCGCCGGCACAGGTACCGCCGGCCCTGGCGCACCAGCTTGTGCCGCTGGGCGGTGAACGGGAAATCACTCTCTGGGCACGGACAGCGGTAGATGTAGCGCGTCGTCACCCGCCGCTGCACTTCATAGTTGTGGCAACGGTTCGGCGGCAGCTCGTACACCCCGCGCATGATCAGCTGCCACTCCTCGCCATGGGCCTGGATACGCTCGCCGAACAGCTGGTGGGCCACCAGATGGGCGACCTCGTGGGCCACGGTCTGGCGCAGGAAGTCGTCCTGGTTCTCGCGGTACAGCTGCAGGTTGAAGCGCAGCAGGTTCTCGTGCAGGTGGGCGACACCGGCTTTCTGGCCGCGCAGCTTGAAGCTGACCTGCGGGCGCGGAAAAGGGCGTTTGAAGAAGGTTTCGGCTTGCTGGTAACAGGTTTCGACGCGTTGTCTGAGCAGCTCGGGCATGGCGGGGCAGTTCTCCTGACCGGGCATTATGCCGCAGGCAATGGCCGGCTGCCGAGCCGCCGGTCAGGCACACGAAACGAAGCCGCCTTGCGGCGGCCTCGGGTGATGCCCCAGTGTTGGTTGGATCTGATAGGTATGCGTTCAGTTGGTGTAGACGGGCCCCACGCCCAGTCCCCAGATGATCACGGTCGCGGCCATGATCGCCACCAGTACCACCAGGCCCACCGCCAGCACGGAGCTGGAGAACAGGAAGCCTTCATCCGACGGTATGTTCATGAACGTCGGCAAGCCGACATACAACAGGTACACGGTGTAGCAGATGGCCGCCGTGCCGATCAGCATGCCGAGCCACAGGTGCGGGTACAGCGCCGCGAGGCCGCCGATGAACAGCGGGGTGGCGGTGTAGGTGGCGAAGGCGATGCACTGCGCCATGCTCGGGTTGGCGTCGTAGGTGCGCGCCATCCAGTGGATGAAGGCGCCCATCACCGCGACCCCGGCGAGCATCGCCAGGTACGACATGATGCTCATCCACAGCGCGCTTTCCATGGTCAGCATCACCGCTGGCCGCTCGCCGATCACCCAGCCGACCTGGGTGGTGCCGATGAACGCCGAGACGGCGGGGATCGCCGCCAGGATCAGCGTGTGCGTCAGGTACATGTGGCTGATGCTTTCTTCCTCGCCACGGATCTCCCGCCACTCCTGGTCAGGGTGGGTGAACAGCCCAACAACGTGATGAATCATACGGGTCACTCCTATCGTCGTTGCCAAACGCCCCCCGGATGGAGCGCCTATGGCCCGAGGCCAGGACACCAAGTGCTGCGCCAATGTGGCCTTATGTCGCAGTATAGGAAGCGGATCCCGGCACAAAACCGGCTTTTTAGAGCAAATTGCGCTGTCAGGCGTGGTGCTGATTCCCTTGAAGTCTTTATCGGATTCACCTACTGCGCCGTGCGGTTTGTGCGTAAAATAGCCGGCTTTTGTCACACCTCGCGGATCCAAGCGCTATGGGCACCCTCTCGGTCAACCAGAACAAACTGCAAAAACGCCTGCGTCGTCTCGCTGGCGAAGCCATCACCGACTACAACATGATCGAGGATGGCGACAAGGTCATGGTCTGCCTGTCCGGCGGCAAGGACAGCTACACCATGCTCGACGTTCTGTTGCACCTGCAGAAGGTGGCGCCGATCAAGTTCGACATCGTCGCGGTGAACATGGACCAGAAACAGCCGGGCTTCCCCGAGCACGTGCTGCCGGCTTATCTGAAAGAGCTGGGCGTCGAGTATCACATCGTCGAGAAGGACACCTACTCGGTGGTCAAGGAGCTGGTACCCGAGGGCAAGACCACCTGCTCGCTGTGCTCGCGCCTGCGTCGCGGCACCCTGTACACCTTCGCCGACGAGATCGGCGCGACCAAGATGGCCCTGGGGCACCACCGCGACGACATCGTCGAGACCTTCTTCCTCAACATGTTCTTCAACGGCGCGCTCAAGGGCATGCCGCCGAAGCTGCGCGCCGACGACGGCCGCAACGTGGTGATCCGCCCACTGGCCTACTGCAGCGAGAAGGACATCCAGGCCTACTCGGACATGAAGGAATTCCCGATCATCCCGTGCAACCTGTGCGGCTCGCAGGAGAACCTGCAGCGCCAGGTGGTCAAGGACATGCTGGTGGAGTGGGAGCGCAAGCACCCGGGCCGTACCGAGAGTATCTTCCGCGCCTTGCAGAACGTCGCGCCGTCGCAGCTGGCCGACCGCAACCTGTTCGACTTCACCAGCCTGAAGATCGACGAGAGCGCCACCCCGCGTTTCCTCGACGTGCTGAACATCTGACCGCATGCGCGACTATCAGTGGTTGCACGCGTACTGCCTGAACCGCTTCGGTTCGGCCCAGGCGCTGGAAGCCTTCCTGCCGCAGCCGCGCACGCCCGCGCAGCTGCGCGACATCCCTGACGATCGCTACCTGTCGACCCTGGCCCTGCGCGTGTTCCGCGCCGGGCTCAAGCACAGCCTGGTGGACGCCAAGTGGCCGGCGTTCGAGCAGGTGTTCTTCGGTTTCGATCCGCAGAAGGTGGTGCTGATGGGCGCCGAGCACCTGGAGCGGCTGATGCACGACGAGCGCATCATCCGCCACCTGGGCAAGCTCAAGAGCGTGCCGCGCAATGCGCAGATGGTGCTGGACGTGGCGAAGGAGAAGGGCAGTTTCGGCGCGTTCATCGCCGACTGGCCTGAGACCGATATCGTCGGGTTGTGGAGGTACCTGGCCAAGCATGGCAACCAGCTGGGCGGGTTGTCGGCGCCGCGGTTCTTGCGGATGGTCGGCAAGGACACCTTCATCCCCACCGACGACATGGCGGCGGCGCTGATCGCGCAGAAGATCATCGACAAGCCGCCGACCAGCCAGCGTGACTTGGCGTTGGTGCAGCAGGCGTTCAACCAGTGGCATGCCGAGAGCGGGCGGCCGCTGTGCCAGTTGTCGGTGATGCTGGCGCATACCGTCAATCATTGAGATCGCCGGGGCCGCCGTGCGGCCCTTTCGCGGCACAAGGCCGCTCCTACAGGAGTACGCGTCCCCCTGTAGGAGCGGCCTTGTGCCGCGAAAGGGCTGCAGAGCAGCCCCGGAACTTAACGCCCTTCACCCGCCAGGCGCCGCTCCTGCTGGAACTTCCAGCGCACAAACAGCAACCCGCTGACGAACAACCCCAGGCTCACCAGCACCTCGACCCAGCCGAACAGCGCCCGCGCCGGATCGAACGCCGCCAGCACGCCCTTGATGAAATAGATGTTCACCACGAAGCAGGTCCAGGCGTGCGCCCGGGCGCTGCCCATCAGCATGCCCGGCAGCAATAGCAGCAGGGGGATCAGCTCGATGGCCATGATCACCTCGACCCGCGCCCCGTGCAGGTCGGCGAACCACAGGTTGTTCACCACCAGCAGGGCGATCAGGCCGAAGAAGCAGGCCAGGCTCAGGGCGCGGGTAAAGCGCACCCGGGGGGCCAGCCAGTCCAGTGGCGGCAATACCTTCGGCTTTCTAGCCACGTTCGCCACCCAGGGCCTTGGCCGTCTTCGCCAGGCGCTGCCCGAGCGCGCGACACAGGGTGATCTCGTGCGGGTCCAGCTCACGCTTGCCGTCGGCGCCGGCATGGTGGCTGGCGCCGTACGGCGTGCCGCCGCCACGGGTCTCGAGCAGCGCTGATTCGCTGTAGGGCAGGCCGGTGACCAGCATGCCGTGGTGCATCAGCGGCAGTAGCATCGACAGCAGGGTGGTCTCCTGGCCGCCGTGCAGGCTGGCGGTGGAGGTGAACACCGCCGCCGGCTTGCCCACCAGCTCGCCGCCCAGCCACAGGCTGCTGGTGCCGTCGAGGAAGTACTTGAGCGGCGCGGCCATGTTGCCGAAGCGGGTCGGGCTGCCCATGGCCAGGCCCGCGCAGTGGCGCAGGTCGTCGAGGGTGGCGTAAAGCGCGCCGCTGGCCGGGATGTCCGGGGCCACGGCCTCGCACTCGGTGGAGATTGCCGGCACGGTGCGCAGGCGCGCCTCCAGGCCGGCCATCTCGACACCGCGGGCGATATGCCGGGCCATCTCGCTGGTCGAGCCGTGGCGGCTGTAGTACAGCACCAGGATGTAGGGTTCGCTCACGGCAGGATCTCCAGGACCTTCTCTGGTGGGCGGCCGACCACGGCCTTGTCACCGGCCACCAGGATCGGGCGCTCGATCAGCTTGGGATGCTCGACCATGGCCTTGATCAGCTGGGCGTCGCTCAGGGCCGGGTTGGCCAGCTCCAGGGCCTTGTATTCGTCCTCGCCGGTGCGCAGCAGCTGGCGCGCGCCGATGCCCAGCTTGGCAAGCAGCTGTTCGAGGGTGGCGGCGTCCGGCGGGGTCTCGAGGTAGCGCACGATGGTCGGCGCGAGGCCGCGTGCCTCGAGCAGTTCCAGGGCGCCGCGGGATTTCGAGCAGCGCGGGTTATGATAGAGGGTCAGATCGGTCATGACGGGTCGCATCCAGCTGGGTGTGGCGGCTATTCTAACCGCAGCGACCGACTTCAATGCTTGAAAACTTCGAGAAGGATTGACCCATGGCAAGGCGTTTGGCAGCTGCACTGGCCATCACCGCGAGCCTGTTGCTCGGCGGCTGCGGTGCGGACTACGGCGTGGACCAGCACGGCAACACGGTAAAGGCCGAACAGATCGACGGGCACTGGCTGGTGCTCAACTACTGGGCCGAATGGTGCGGCCCGTGCCGCACGGAAATCCCTGAGCTCAATGCCGCCGCCAAGCAGTGGGAGGCCCAGGGCATTCGGGTGGTGGGGGTGAATTTCGACGGCCTGCAGGGGCCGGACCTGAAAGCCGCCGCCGACACCCTGGGCATCGGTTTTACCGTGCTGGCCCAGGACCCGGCCGAGCGCTACGAGTTGCCGCGCAGCGAGGCGCTGCCGGTGACCTACATCATCGACGACAAGGGCAAGGTGCGTGAGCAGTTGATGGGTGAGCAGACGCTTGAAGGGCTGCAGGCGAAGATCAGGGCTTTGAAAGGCGGCGCCTGATCGATCATGGGGCCGCTTTGCGGCCCTTTCGCGGCACAAGGCCGCTCCTACAAGGGAATGCGAAACCCTGTAGGAGCGGCCTTGTGCCGCGAATGGGCTGCAAAGCAGCCCCCGGCGATGATCAGCCTTCCTCAGGCCAGAAGCGCAGCGGCTTGCCCTCGGCCGGCCAGAAACGGATCTGCTCGATCGGCGACACATCCCAGCGCTGCACCGTTTCCAGCGCCTGCAGGAAGCGTTTTTCCTGGTCCATCAGCGCTGGCGCGCACAATTTGCGGGTCTTGCCGACCTTGCCGAAGCTGATACGCTCGCCCTCCAGCGTGTAGGGCGCGAACCAGTGGTTGCAGCCGCCGTTGCCGTAGGCGCGACCATCGCTGGCCAGGGTCAGCGTCAGGTGGCTGTAGTCGATCAGCGGGCGCTCACCGATCCACTCCAGCACGTAGCTCTGCTCCTGCTGCAGCTTCGAGGGTTGTGCGGCGCAGCCCAGCAGGCCGCAGGCGATCAGCGCGCCGGTCAGCAGCTGTTTCACTCAACCACGCTCCCGGCACTGCGGGCACAGGTGCTTGTCGCCCTTGCTCGCCCAGCCCAGTTCCTGGATACGCGCGCTGGCGGCCGGGGCCTGGCCCTTCTTGCCCAGCTTGGCGTCGTTGGCGAACTCGAAGTCCAGCACCGCGTCGCAGCTGTCGCACTTGACCTGCCAGTTGAGGATCTCAAGCTCGTTGAACGCCGGGCCCTGGGCCACGGCGACCCACTGGCCATGCGGGTTGATCAGGTGGCGCACGGTCTCGACGGTCAGGCGCATGGACAGGTCCTTGCTGCCCTTGAGGGTGACCAGCAGGACGTCGCCCTTCTGGATCGAGCCGCCGTTGCCGGTAACCTGGTAGCGGCCAGGCACCAGCGCGCGGCACTCGATCAGGGTGTGTTGCGGGTTAAAAAGGGTGTAGCGGAAATCGTGTTCGACCATGGGTCCTCCAAAATTGCCGCGTATCCTAGCATCAACCGTTTACAAGATTGTGCGGATTGCCTGCCGCCCAGCGGTTGATGTTGTCCAGGGTGGTCGCGGCGATGGCATCCAGGGCCTCGCGGGTGAGGAAGGCCTGGTGGGCGGTGACGATCACGTTGGGGAAGGTCAGCAGGCGTGCCAGCACGTCGTCCTGCAACGGCAGGTCGGAGCGGTCCTCGAAGAACAGCTGCGCTTCCTCTTCATACACATCCAGCCCCAGGTAGCCGAGCTGGCCGCTCTTGAGCGCGTCGATCAGCGCTGGGGTGTCGACCAGCGCGCCGCGACCGGTGTTGATCAGCATGGCGCCGGGCTGCAGCTGGGCCAGGCTCTGGGCGTTGATCAGGTGGCGGGTGTGCTCGGTCAGCGGGCAGTGCAGGCTGATGATGCGCGCCTGGCGCAGCAGCTCGGGCAGTTCCAGGTAGCGGGCGCCGAGGGCGACCAGCTCGGGGTTGGGGTAGGGGTCGTAGGCCAGCAGCTGGCAGCCGAAGCCGGCCATGATGCGGGCGAAGGCGGCGCCGATCTGGCCGGTGCCGACCACGCCGACGGTCTTGCCGTGCAGGTCGAAGCCGGTCAGCCCGTGCAGGGTGAAGTCGCCTTCGCGGGTGCGGTTGTAGGCCCGGTGCAGGCGGCGGTTGAGGGCCAGGATCAGGGCCACGGCGTGCTCGGCGACGGCGTGGGGCGAGTAGGCCGGCACGCGGACCACGGTCAGGCCCAGGCGCTGCGCCGCAGCCAGGTCGACATGATTGTAGCCGGCCGAGCGCAGGGCGATCAGGCGCGTGCCGCCGGCGGCCAGGCGTTCCAGCACCGGTGCGTCGAGCTCGTCGTTGATGAAGGCGCAGACCACCTCGAAGCCCTGGGCCAGCGGCGCGGTGTCGAGGGTCAGGCGGGCGGGCTGGCAGTGCAGCTCCACCGTGCCCGCACTGGCGGCGCGGGTGAAGCTTTCCTGGTCGTAGTGCTGGCTGCTGAACAACAGGGCGCGCATGGTCTGAGTCCTATCTGAAATGCCACCAGTCTAGCCAAATGGTCAGTCTGGGCGTTGACCTGTGTCTCCTGTGGGAGATCGCCCAGTCCGTCGGGCTGCGCTGTCGCGCTGGGAACTGACTTCACAGGTGATCCGCGCACCCTGCGGGAGCAACTGTCTTGCTCAATTTTTAGAATCTGGCGCGGTCCCTGTGGGAGCGGGCTTGCCTGCGAACACCGGCGCAGCCGGTGCCATCCATCGCGCTGGATTCTTCGCGGGTAAACCCGCTCCCACAGGGGACAGTTACCTACGCGCTCTCGCGCGCCTGTTCGGCCAGTCGGCTGATGGCCTGGTCCAGTTCATCCAGCGCCTGCAGCGCCTGGGGACTGTCCTGCTTGAGCAAGGTTTCGCTGCGCTGGCAGGCCGCCCGCAACTGCGGCACGCCGCAATAGCGCGAGGCACCGTTGAGCCGGTGCACGCGCTCGATCATCGCCGTGCGGTCGGCGGCGTTGCGCGCGGCGCGGATGGCTTCACGGTCGGACTCCAGCGAGGCCAGCAGCATGGCCAGCATGTCCGCCGCCAGGTCCGGCTTGCCGGCCGCCAGGCGCAGGCCTTCCTCCGGGTCGAGCACCTTCAGCTCGCTGCTGTCGGCCAGGCGTTCGCTGGCGCGTTCCGGTGGCGGTGAGCCCAGGCTCAGGCCGGTCCACTTCATCACCACCTGGGACAGCTGGCGCTCGCTGATCGGCTTGGTCAGGTAGTCGTCCATGCCGCTGTGCAGCAGGGCGCGCTTTTCGTTGGCCATGGCGTGGGCGGTGAGGGCCACGATCGGCAGGGGCGGGCCGCTCTGGCTGCTTTCCCACTGGCGGATCTGCTCGGTGCAGGCGCGGCCATCCATGCCGGGCATCTGTACATCCATCAGCACCAGGTCGAACGGTTCGTCCTGCACGGCCTGTACCGCGCCGTAGCCGTTGTCCACTGCCAGCACCTCGGCGCCCATGCCTTCGAGCAGGGTCTGTACCAGCAGCAGGTTGGCCGGGTTGTCGTCGACGCAGAGGATCTTCGGCATGCGCTGGCCACCGTGGTTGCGCTGTTCGCACACCGGGCGGCGCGGCTGCACCAGCTCCAGCAGCAGGCGACGCAGCTTGCGGGTGCAGGTCGGCTTGGCCAGCAGTTGGCCATGGGCATTGGGCAGGTAAGGGTGGTAGAGCGGCTGCTCGGTGGTCGGACAGAGCACCACGCACTGGCAGCCGAGACGTTCGAGCTGCTGGTGGTACTGGCCCAGCTGTTCCGGGGCCAGGCTGCCCAGGTTGACCCCGAGCACGGCGAACTCGAACGGCTGCCCGGCCTGGCTGGCGGCCTGCACGCCTTGCAGCAGCTGGTCGCAGGAGGCGAACACGCTGACCGCCAGGCCGCAGTCCTCCAGTTGGTGCTCCAGTGCCTGGCGCGCCAGGTCGTGGCCGTCGACGATGGCCACGCGGCGGCCGAGCAGGGCCTGGGCGGGTTGTTCCTCGGCGTCGTCGTGGGCCTTGGGCAGGTTGAGGCTGATCCAGAACTGCGAGCCCTCGCCAGGGGTGCTGTCGACGCCGATCTCGCCGCCCATCTGCTCGATCAGGCGCTTGGAGATTACCAGCCCCAGGCCGGTGCCGCCGGGTTGGCGCGACAGCGAGTTGTCGGCCTGGCTGAACGCCTGGAACAGGGTACGCACATCCTGGGGCGACAGGCCGATGCCGGTGTCCTGCACGCTGATGCGCAGTTGCACGCTGTCTTCCTGCTCGTCCTCGAGCATGGCACGCACGACGATGGTGCCTTCGCGGGTGAACTTGATGGCGTTGCTCACCAGGTTGGTGAGGATCTGCTTGAGCCGCAGCGGGTCGCCGACCAGCGACAGCGGCGTGTCGCGGTAGACCAGGCTCAGCAGTTCCAGCTGCTTGGCGTGGGCGGCCGGAGCGAGGATGGTCAGGGTGTCCTGGATCAGGTCGCGCAGGTTCAGCGGGATGCTGTCGAGCACCAGCTTGCCGGCCTCGATCTTGGAGAAGTCGAGGATCTCGTTGATGATCCCCAGCAGGTTGTCGGCGGACTTCTCGATGGTGCCGAGGTAGTCGAGCTGGCGCGGGGTCAGCTCGCTCTTCTGCAACAAGTGGGTGAAGCCGAGGATGCCGTTGAGCGGGGTGCGGATCTCGTGGCTCATGTTGGCGAGGAACTCAGACTTGATGCGGCTGGCCTCCAGGGCCTCCTTGCGCGCCATGTCCAGCTCGATGTTCTGGATCTCGATGGTCTCCAGGTTTTGGCGCACGTCCTCGGTGGCCTGGTCGATGCTGTGCTGCAGCTCTTCGTGGGCGCTGTGCAGGGTTTCGGCCATGCGGTTGATGCCGGCGGCCAGCTCGTCGAGCTCGTGGCTGCCCATGGCCGGCAGGCGCTCGTCCAGGTGGCCGTCCTTGAGCTGGTTGACCGCGTGCTTGATGCGGTTGATCGGGTTGTTGATGGTGCGGCTCATGCGCAGGGCCAGCAGCGCGGTCAGGCTCAGGCAGGCGAGGATCAGCAGCAGGCTGGTGAACAGGTTGCGGTAGCCGCGCAGCAGGGTGCCGTCGTGGGACAGTTCGATCTCCACCCAGCCGAGCAGGCGCTCGGCCTCGGCCGGCACGGCGTCGGTGGCCAGGTCGCGGTGATGGCCGAACACCGGCATCAGGTAGCGGGTGGCGTCGTTGCCCGTGCGCTGCAGCAGCTGCGTGCCGGTGCCGCCGCTGGGCGGCTGGTTGAGCATGCTGGGGCCGGCATGGGCCAGGCGCGTGCGGTCGGCGGCAAGGAACGCCACGGCGCGCACATCGGCCTGCTCCAGGGCCTGGGCGGCGATGCGCTCCAGTTGCGCCGGAGCCTGGCGGGCGAGGGCCGGTGCCGCCAGTGGTGCCAACTGCTCGGCGATCATCTTGCCGCGTTGCAGCAGTTGCGTGCGCAGGTCGCTTTGTTGCAGCCAGGTGAAGTAACTGCCCAGCACCAGGGCCATCAGGCTGGCGGGCAGCAAGGCCAGCAGCAGGACGCGGCTGCGGATTCCCAAACGGTCGAGCACACCTGTCTCCTGTCATGTGCTGTTAAAGGCGCGGTTCGCGCATCAGCGGGAACGTTACTCTGCGCTGAGGGGTAATGCACAGGATTTGTAATGGTTTTTGCTTTTCTCGGCTGGCGTTGCCGGTGCGGGCACTTCAATGTCACGCCAGTCGGACGGAGGTTGCCTTGTTCGGACCGCTTGTCCAATAATCGCGTAATTGAGAATTGATGGCAGTTGCCAATGCATCCTGAAGCGATTCACGCGACCAACATCCTCGCCATCGAGGACGATCCCGTGCTGGGCGCCTACCTGCATGACGAGCTGCAGCGCGGCGGCTTCCAGGTGACCTGGTGCCGCAATGGCCTGGAAGGCCTGGAGGCGGCGGGCCGGCAGGTGTTCGACCTGGTGCTGATGGACATCCTGCTGCCCGGGCTCAACGGCCTGGACGCACTGGCCAGCCTGCGTCGACGCAGCGCCACGCCGGTGATCCTGATGTCGGCGCTGGGCGCCGAGGCCGACCGCATCAGCGGCTTCGAGCGCGGCGCGGACGACTACCTGCCCAAGCCGTTCAGCTTTGCCGAGCTGCGGGTGCGCATCGAGGCGATCCTGCGCCGGGTGGCCTTCGAGCGGCGCGCTCGGGCGCCGCGTGGGGTGGAGGCCGGGCAATTGCATTTCGACGAGCAGGCCACCGATGTCAGCCTCGCCGGCGCCTGGGCCGGGCTTACCCCCAGTGAATATCGCCTGCTCGACACCCTGCACCGCAGCCAGGACGAGGTGCTGAGCAAGCCCTTCCTCTACCAGCAGGTGCTGCAGCGTGGCTACTCGCGGCATGACCGCAGCCTGGACATGCACGTCAGCCAGATCCGCCGCAAGCTCAAGGCCATCGGCTACCACGAGCGGCAGGTGCGTACCGTGTGGGGCAAGGGCTATGTGTTCGGCGCGGGCGAGGCCGACTGAACCGTGCTCGACCGTCACTCGCTGTTCTGGAAACTGACCGTCCTGCTGGTGGGCTTCTGCCTGCTGATGATCGGCCTGAGCTACAGCTGGGGCCGGCACATGGAAACCCAGGATGCCTTCCTGTCCGAGCCGGCGCGGCAAGTGCTGCGCGGCTACGCGACGCAGGCCGAGCAGGCCTGGCGCAGTGGCGACCGCGAGGGCGTGGACGCCTGGCTGGCCGAGATGCGCGAGCGCGAGCAGGGCTGGGTGGGCGTGCTCGACGGTGACCTGCAACCGTTGGGCAGCGCCGACCTGAGCGCCGGCCAGGCCCAGCGCCTGACCCGCCTGCGTGGCGTCGACTGGCCCATGAGCCGACGCAGTGTCGGCCAGCCCTGGTTGCGCCTGCCGTTCCCCGGCGCGCCGGAGCAGGGCATGCTGGTGATCGAGCTGCCGGAGCGCTTCAACCCCGGCCAGTACCGCTTGTTCTGGCGCGTCGTCACCAACGGCATCATCCCCGGGTTGTTCACCCTGCTGCTGTGCGTCGGCCTGTACCGCATGCTGATCGTGCCGCTCAACCAGTTGCGCGAGCAGGCCAATGCCTGGCGGGCCGACCAGCTGGCCGCGCGCCTGGATTCGCGCACCACCCGGCGCAAGGACGAACTGGGCGAACTGGCCCGGGCCTTCGACCAGATGGCCGAGCGCCTGCAGGGCACCGTGGCCTTGCAGCAGCAGTTGCTGCGCGATCTGTCCCACGAGATGCGCACGCCGCTCAGCCGCCTGCGCGTGGCCTGCGATGGCGAGACCGACCTGCAGCGCCTGCGCGAACGCCTGCACCGCGAGGTGGATGGCATGCAGCAACTGGTCGAGGACACCTTGCAACTGGCCTGGCAGGACGCCGAACGCGCACCGGTGAACCTCGAGCCGATCCAGGTGGCGGCGCTGTGGGATCTGCTCAGCGAGAACGCCTGCTACGAAAGTGGCTGGGCGCCGCAGCGGCTGCGCTGCGACTTGCCGGCCGGCTGCTGGGTGCAGGGCAGCCTCAACGACCTGGCCCAGGCATTGGAGAACATGCTGCGCAACGCCATCCGTCATTCCCCGGAGGCGGGCGTGGTGCGCCTGAGCGGTTGGCGAGAGGGCGGGTACTGGCGTATCGACCTGGAGGACGAGGGCGGTGGCGTGGCCGAGGAAGACCTGGAGCGGATATTCGCGCCGTTTTCCAGGCTGGAGGGTTCGCGGCCCGGGGATGGTGGTTTCGGCCTGGGCTTGAGCATTGCCCGCAATGCGATCCGGCGCCAGGGCGGGAGCGTGTGGGCGGTCAATGGCGAGCATGGCCTGCGCTTGTGCATGCGCCTGGCTGCGGGGGAGTCGAGCTCATCGCGGGACAAACCCGCACCCACAAAGGCTTCGCACACCCTGTAGGAAACTTGCGTTGCCGCGCTGGGAACTGTCCTCCTGTGGGAGCGGGCTTATCGGACCGCCGCACCGCCGCGAACACCGGCGGAGCCGGTGCCATACACCGCGCTGGATTCTTCGCGGGTAAACCCGCTCCCACAGGGTCCACCTAAATCTATGAGTTACGGTTTGTTCCATGGGAGCGGGCTTGCCCAGCGATCACCCGCAAAGCGGGTGCCAGGCCCATGCCCTTATAGCCATGAGCTATAACATCCAGCAATTGCGTGATATGGCCGAGCAGGGTTTGCCGGTATGATAGACGCCCCTGCCGTCCGGATTGCGAAAACGCCCATGACCCTGCAGTACCCAACCATCGCCGATTGCATCGGCCATACGCCACTGGTTCGCCTGCAGCGCATCGCCGGGGACACCAGCAACACCTTGCTGCTCAAGCTCGAAGGCAACAATCCGGCAGGTTCGGTCAAGGACCGCCCGGCGCTGTCGATGATCACTCGCGCCGAGCTGCGTGGCCAGATCAAGCCCGGCGACACCCTCATCGAAGCCACCTCCGGCAACACCGGCATCGCCCTGGCCATGGCCGCGGCGATCAAAGGCTACAAGATGATCCTGATCATGCCGGACAACTCCACCGCCGAACGCAAGGCGGCGATGACCGCTTATGGCGCCGAGCTGATCCTGGTGACCAAGGAAGAGGGCATGGAGGGCGCGCGCGACCTCGCCGAGAAGATGCAGGCCGAAGGCCGCGGCCTGGTCCTCGACCAGTTCGCCAACGGCGACAACCCGATCGCCCACTACAACAGCACCGGCCCGGAAATCTGGCAGCAGACCCAGGGCAGCATCACTCATTTCATCAGCTCCATGGGCACCACCGGCACCATCATGGGCTGCTCGCAGTACCTCAAGGAGCAGAACCCGGCGGTGCAGATCGTCGGCCTGCAGCCGATGGAAGGCTCGGCCATCCCCGGCATCCGCCGCTGGCCCCACGAGTACCTGCCGAAGATCTTCGACGCCACCCGCGTCGACCGCGTGGTCGACATGTCCCAGCAGGAGGCTGAGGAGACCACCCGTCGCCTGGCCCGCGAAGAGGGCATTTTCTGTGGCGTATCTTCCGGCGGCGCGGTGGCAGCCATGCTGCGCCTGTCCCGTGAAGTCGAGAATGCGGTGATGGTCGCCATCATCTGCGACCGCGGCGACCGTTACCTCTCCACCGGCCTGTTCGACCCGACCTGATGTCCAGAAAGAAAAGCAACACCGGCCTGCGCTTCCAGCCGGCCGGCGGCAACCGTGCCGCACAGCTGCCCGTGGGCAAGAAGCAACGTCTGTCGATCGAGCGCGTGGCCGGTGACGGTCGCGGCATCGCCTTCATTGAAGGACGTACCTGGTTCGTCAGCGGCGCGCTGGCCGGCGAGGACGTCGAGGCGCGGGTGCTCGCCGCCCGCGGCAAGGTGGTCGAGGCGCGCCTGGAGCGCGTGTTCCAGGCCAGCCCCGAGCGCCGTGAAGCGCCTTGCCGGCACTACGCCCGCTGCGGTGGCTGCAACCTCCAGCACCTGCCCCATGACGGCCAGCTGGCACTCAAGCAGCGCCTGCTCGCCGAGCAACTGCAGCGGGTGGCTGGCGTGCAGCCCGAGGAGTGGGCTGTTCCCCTGAGCGGACCGGAATTCGGCTACCGCCGCCGGGCGCGGGTCGCGGTACGCTGGGACACCAAGGCGCGCCAACTGGACGTGGGGTTTCGCGCCGAGGCCAGCCAGGACATCGTCGGCATCGACGAATGCGCGGTGCTGGTACAACCCTTGCAAACGATCATGCGCCACCTGCCGACCGTGCTGCGCAGCCTGGGCAAGCCACAGGCGCTGGGGCACGTGGAGCTGTTCAGCGGCACCGCCGAGGCGGTGCTGGTGCGGCATGTAGCGCCCCTGCCAAGTGACGACCTGGCGCGGCTCGAGGCGTTCTGCCGCGAGGCCGGCGCCCAGCTGTGGCTGCAGGGCGAGGGCGAGCCGGCGCCGGTGGATGCTGCGGCGCAACTGGGCTTTGCCCTGGAGCCCTGGAGCCTGGAACTGGCCTGGCGGCCGGGTGACTTCGTCCAGGTCAACGCCCAGGTCAACACCTTGATGATCCAGCAGGCTCTCGCCTGGCTGGCGCCCGAGGCGCACGAGCGGGTCCTGGACCTGTTCTGCGGCCTGGGCAACTTCGCCTTGCCCCTGGCCCGCCAGGCGCGCGAGGTGGTGGCGGTGGAGGGCGTGCAGGCCATGGTCGAGCGCGCCGCGGCCAACGCCGATGGCAACAATGTGCATAACGCTCGGTTTTTTCAGGCCGATTTATCGCAGCCTTTGGCGGGCGCCGGATGGGTCGCCGAGGGCTTTTCTGCGGTACTCTTGGATCCACCGCGCGACGGGGCTTTCGAGGTGGTGCAAGGCATCGCCCGGCTGGGTGCGAAGCGGCTGGTCTACGTATCGTGCAACCCGGCCACGCTGGCGCGAGACGCGCAGGTGCTGGTCGGGCAGGGGTACCGGTTAAAAAGGGCCGGGATTCTCGACATGTTTCCTCAGACGGCGCATGTCGAGGCCATGGCGTTATTCGAAGCGGGCTAGCTGGGCTGGCCCTCTTGGTGCGCCCTTCAGGGAGTGAGGGGCGCACAGGTGATAGCCAGTGCACCCGTGTGGTGCGCTGTATGGAAAGGTAGAACAAAGATGGTACAGGTGAGAGTGCACCAGCCGGTCAACAACGACGGCAGTATCAATCTCGAAGCATGGCTCGATCATGTGGTGAGCGTCGATTCGCAGCTCGATCGCCCTGGGCTGAAAGAGGCCTGCGAGTTTGCCCATGAAGTCGAGAGGAAGGGTAATCCGGCCAAGCATTCCTGGGCCGACGGTACCTCCAGTTTCCAGGCGGGGCTGGAGATCGCCGAAATTCTCGCCGACCTAAAGCTCGACCAGGATTCGCTGGTGGCGGCGGTCATCTACCGTTCGGTGCGCGAAGGCAAGGTGACCCTGGCCGAGGTCGGCCAGCGTTTCGGCCCGGTGGTGTCCAAGCTGATCGACGGCGTGCTGCGCATGGCGGCCATCAGTGCCAGCCTCAGCCCGCGCCAGTCGCTGGTGCTCGGCTCCCAGGCGCAGGTCGAGAACCTGCGCAAGATGCTGGTGGCCATGGTCGACGATGTGCGCGTGGCGCTGATCAAGCTCGCCGAACGTACCTGCGCCATTCGTGCGGTCAAGGCCGCCGATGACGAGAAGCGCCTGCGCGTGGCCCGCGAGGTGTTCGACATCTATGCGCCGCTGGCGCACCGGCTGGGTATCGGCCATATCAAGTGGGAACTCGAGGACCTGTCGTTCCGCTACCTCGAGCCCGACCAGTACAAGCAGATCGCCAAGCTGCTGCACGAGCGCCGGCTGGACCGCGAGCGCTTCATCAGCGACGTGATGAACCAGCTGCAGAACGAGCTGCTGGCCACCGGCGTCAACGCCGACATCAGCGGCCGGGCAAAACACATCTATTCGATCTGGCGCAAGATGCAGCGCAAGGGCCTGGAGTTCAGCCAGATCTACGACGTGCGCGCGGTGCGCGTGCTGGTGCCGGAAGTACGCGACTGCTATACCGCGCTGGGCATCGTGCACACCTTGTGGCGGCACATTCCGAAGGAGTTCGACGACTACATCGCCAACCCCAAGGAAAACGGCTACCGCTCCCTGCACACCGCAGTGATCGGCCCCGAGGGCAAGGTGCTGGAGGTGCAGATCCGCACCCACGCCATGCATGAGGAAGCCGAGCTGGGCGTGTGTGCGCACTGGCGCTACAAGGGCACCGACGTCAAGCCCAGCTCCAACCACTACGAAGAGAAGATCTCCTGGCTGCGCCAGGTGCTCGAGTGGCACGAAGAGCTGGGCGACATCGGCGGCCTGGCCGAACAGCTGCGCGTCGATATCGAGCCGGACCGGGTCTACGTGTTCACCCCCGACGGCCACGCCATCGACCTGCCCAAGGGCGCCACGCCGCTGGACTTCGCCTATCGGGTGCACACCGAGATCGGCCACAACTGCCGGGGCGCCAAGATCAACGGCCGTATCGTGCCGCTGAACTACAGCCTGCAGACCGGCGAGCAGGTGGAGATCATCACCAGCAAGCACGGCAACCCGAGCCGCGACTGGCTGAACTCCAACCTGGGCTACGTGACCACCTCGCGGGCCCGGGCCAAGATCGTCCACTGGTTCAAGCTGCAGGCCCGCGACCAGAACGTGGCCGCCGGCAAGACCCTGATCGAGCGCGAACTGAGCCGCCTGGGCCTGCCCCAGGTGGATTTCGAACGCCTGGCGGAAAAGGCCAACGTCAAGACTGCCGAGGACATGTTCGCCGCCCTTGGCGCCGGCGACCTGCGCCTGGCGCACATGGTCAACGCCGCGCAGCAGTTGCTCGAACCCGAGCGCCTGGAGCCGGTCGAGCTGATCCCGCGCCAGGCCCGGGGCATCCGCGCGGGCAAGCGCAGCGACATCCAGATCCAGGGTGTCGGCAACCTGCTTACGCAGATGGCCGGGTGCTGCCAGCCGCTGCCGGGCGACGCCATCGTCGGCTATATCACCCAGGGCCGTGGCGTGAGCATTCACCGCCAGGATTGTGCCTCGGTGCTGCAACTGGCGGGCAAGGAGCCGGAGCGCATGATCCAGGTCAGCTGGGGACCGATCCCGGTGCAGACCTATCCGGTCGACATCGTCATCCGTGCCTACGACCGCCCGGGGCTGCTGCGCGACGTGTCGCAGGTGCTGCTCAACGAGAAGATCAACGTGCTGGCGGTCAACACCCGCTCGAACAAGGAAGACAACACCGCGCTGATGTCGCTGACCATCGAGATCCCAGGCCTGGACGCCCTCGGGCGCTTGCTGGGGCGGATCTCGCAGTTGCCCAACATCATCGAGACGCGGCGTAATCGTACCCCTTGAGACTGCTATCGCGGGGCAAGCCCGCTCCCACGCTGTTGTACCGTCAGCGTGGGAGCGGGCTTGCCCCGCGATGAGGCCGGTAAGGACAACCCATGACCTACACCCTTGAAGACCTGCTGCACCTCATGGCCCGCCTGCGCGATCCGCAATATGGCTGCCCCTGGGACCTCAAGCAGGACTACGCCAGTATCGTCCCGCACACCCTCGAGGAAGCCTACGAAGTCGCCGACACCATCGAGCGCGGCGACTTCGAGCACCTGCAGGGCGAGCTGGGGGACCTGTTGTTCCAGGTGGTCTACTACAGCCAGCTGGCCCGCGAGGAAGGGCGCTTCGAGTTCGATGGCGTGGTCGATTCGATCACCCGCAAGCTGATCCGCCGCCATCCCCATGTATTCCCCACCGGCGAGCTGTACGCACCGTTGGACACACCCAAGCTCGACGAGGCCCAGGTCAAGTCGCGCTGGGAGGAGATCAAGGCCGAGGAGCGTGCCGAAAAGAGCGAGCCCGAGCAGTTGTCGCTGCTCGACGACGTGCCCGCGGCCTTGCCCGCGCTGTCTCGCGCCGCCAAACTGCAGAAGCGCGCCGCCACGGTCGGCTTCGACTGGCCCGAGGCGTTGCCGGTGCTGGACAAGGTCCGCGAGGAGCTCGACGAAGTGCTGCAGGCCATGGCCGATGGAGACAGCGAGGCGCTGGAGGACGAGCTGGGCGACCTGCTGTTCGCCACCGTCAACCTGGCCCGGCACCTCAAGCACGACCCGGAAAACGCCTTGCGCCGCGCCAACCGTAAATTCGAGCGCCGTTTCCGTTTTATCGAACAGGCATTGCGCGAGCAGGGCCTGAACATTCAAGATCGTACCCTCGACGAGCTGGACGCCTTATGGGGCGAGGCCAAGCGTCAGGAAAAGAACCTGCCCAGCTGCGGCTGAGCCGATGCATAAGTGAGTGAACACCCATGAGCCTTTCCCTTCGCGACCAATTGCTCAAAGCCGGCCTGGTCAACCAGAAACAGGTCTCGCAGACCAACAAAGCCGAGAAGAAACAGAAACGCCTGGAACACAAGGGCCAGGTCGAGGTGGACGACAGCCAGCAGCGCCTGGCCAGGGAAGCCCAGGCCGAGAAGGCCAAGAAGGACCAGGAGCTGAACCGCCAGGTCCAGGAAAAGGCCGAGCAGAAGGCCCGTGCCGCGCAGGTCAAGCAACTGATCGAAGCGACCCGGCTGCCCAAGCTGACCACCGAGGATTACTACAACTTCGTCGATGACAAGAAGGTCAAGCGCATCGCCGTCAACGCCCTGATGCGCAGCAAGCTGAGCAATGGCGCGCTGGCCATCGTCGCCCATGGTGGCGGCTACGAAGTGATCCCGCGCGAGGCGGCAGTGAAGATCCAGGAGCGCGACCCCAACCGTATCCTGCTGCTCAACACCCATGTCGAGGAAGCGGACGAGGACGATCCTTACGCGGCCTACAAGATCCCAGACGATCTGATGTGGTAAGCACGAAAAACCCCGCCTTGGCGGGGTTTTTTATTGCAGGGCCGGGTCACTGCGCCGGGCGTTGGCGCTCGAGGCATTCCAGCTCCATGCGGTACTGGTGAGCCTGTTGCTCGTCATGGAACATGCCGACCAGCTGGCCTTGCTGATGCACGTCCCAGATCCGCAGGCCAGCGGCCTGGCCTTCGTGGGACATTTTCGATTCGTCGCGTTCGGTTACCTGGACTGTCATCGTCAAACTCCACTGCTTGGGTTGGCTGCGGCACTGTGTCGCAGGCCTCCTTTATAGAGTTTGTTAGCAGGCTAAGTAAATAAAACGGCGATGAAACAAGTTTCATGTAGGAGCGGCCTTGTGCCGCGAAAGGGCTGCGCAGCAGCCCCAGGATGTCAGCACCGACGCAGAAATTGCCGGGGCCGCTTTGCGGCCCTTTCGCGGCACAAGGCCGCTCCTACACAGGGGAGGGCGGACAGCAGCAAAAAAAAGCCCCGCACGAGGCGGGGCTTCGGGCGTTACAGGCAGCGGTATCAGTTACCCTTGACCGCCTTGCCATCGACCGTGCCATCCTGCAGCACGATCACGTACTCCTTGCCATCGGTCTCGACCTGGCGCAGCTGGACCAGCAGGTAGTCCCAGTCCTTGGCGAACCACAGCTCGGTGATGCGCTTGCTCTGGCTCGGGTCGCGCACGCGCTCGACCTTGATCGCGTCGACCTGGCCGGTCTTGGTGGTCACTTTTTCGGTGCCCAGCACGCGGAAGTCGTAGGTGTCGATCTCGTCACCGTCGACCACCTGGTAGGTCATGCTCTTCTTGCCGGCGGCCACGTCATGCTGCAGGGCCAGCTGGTAGGACGACTTGTCCAGCACGCCGCGGTTGAGCGGCAGGTTGATGGCGTCGCCACGGTCGCTGCCGGTGATCTTCTTGCCGGCCCAGTCGAAGTTCAGGTCGACCTTCTTCGCCTTGCCCAGGCCGCCGCGTTCGAAGTGATACTGCTGCGGCAGCAGGGTGTCGTTCTCGAACTTGAGGGTGCTTTGCTCGGTCAGGCTGGCGATCATCATCGAGGCCTTGAAGTTCAGGCTCCAGGTGCCGTTGGCGTTCTTTTCCAGGCTGCGTGCGGCGGTGCCGCTCATCGGCAGCTGTTTCCAGTCGGCGGTGTAGCTGGCCGCGAAAGGCTTCAGATCAGCTGCCTGGAGGGGCAGGGCGAGCACGGCGAGAGCCAAGAGCAGGGCGCGACGCATAAATTCTCCTAGGATCGAATCAAGTGACCGCTGGCCGCCAGCGGCTGGCCATCCAGTAATGCACCCTGTTCGCCCAGACGCAAGCGTCCTTCGGCGAACCAGCGCACCGCCAGCGGGTAGATCTGGTGTTCCTGCAGGTGCACGCGCTGGGCGAGCGTCTGCGCGGTGTCATCCGTTGCCACGGGTACCACAGCCTGTACGACCAGAGGCCCGCCATCGAGTTCCTCGGTGACGAAGTGCACGCTGCAGCCGTGCTCGGCGTCACCCGCTTCCAGCGCGCGCTGGTGGGTGTGCAGGCCTTTGTACTTCGGCAACAGTGACGGATGGATGTTCAGCAGGCGGCCCTGGTAGTGGCGCACGAAATCGCCACTGAGGATGCGCATGAAACCGGCCAGCACCACCAGGTCGGGTTGGAAGCCATCGATCAGCGCCATCAGCGCCGCGTCGAAGGCTTCACGCCCGTCGAAACCGGTGTGCGACAACACGGCGGTTTCGATGCCGGCGCCCTTGGCGCGCTCGAGGCCATAGGCATCGGCACGGTTCGAGATGACCGCGCGGATGCGTGCCGGGCTGTCGCTGGCGCTGTTGCTGTCGATCAGTGCCTGCAGGTTGCTGCCGGAGCCCGACAGCAACACGACTACATTGCAGGGCATCAGTGTGCCTTGAGGTTCTGCAGCTCGACCTGGGCGGCGCCTTCGGCGGCCACGTCGATACGGCCGATCACCCACGGTTGCTCGCCTTCGGCGCGCAGCACGTTCAGGGCGCTGTCGACCTGATCCTGGGCCACGCAGATGACCATGCCCACGCCGCAGTTCAGCACGCGGTGCATTTCATGCTCGTCGACGTTGCCTTTTTCCTGCAGGAAGTCGAACACCGCCGGGCGCTGCCAGCTGGCCACGTTGACCACGGCCTGGGCGCCTTTTGGCAGCACGCGCGGGATGTTGTCCAGCAGGCCGCCGCCGGTGATGTGGGCCATGGCCTTTACCGCGCCGGTCTGCTTGATCAGTTGCAGCAGCGGCTTGACGTAGATGCGGGTCGGCGCCATCAGCAGGTCGGCCAGCGGCTTGCCGTCGAGCTGGGTGTTGTCGATGTCGGTGCCGGAAACCTCGAGGATCTTGCGGATCAGCGAGTAGCCATTGGAGTGCGGGCCGGAGGACGGCAGGGCAATCAGGGCGTCGCCGGTGACCACTTTCGAGCCGTCGATGATCTCGGCCTTTTCCACCACGCCGACGCAGAAGCCAGCCAGGTCGTAGTCTTCGCCTTCGTACATGCCTGGCATCTCGGCGGTTTCACCACCGACCAGCGAGCAACCGGCCAGTTCGCAACCGGCGCCGATGCCGGTGACCACGGTGGCGGCCACGTCGACGTTGAGCTTGCCGGTGGCGTAGTAGTCGAGGAAGAACAGCGGCTCGGCGCCGCACACCACCAGGTCGTTGACGCACATGGCGACCAGGTCCTGGCCGATGCTGTCGTGCTTGTTCAGGTTCAGCGCCAGGCGCAGCTTGGTGCCGACGCCGTCGGTGCCGGAGACCAGCACCGGCTGCTTGTAGCCGGCCGGGATCTCGCAGAGGGCGCCGAAGCCGCCCAGGCCACCCATGACTTCAGGACGTGCGGTGCGCTTGGCGACGCCCTTGATGCGTTCGACCAGTGCTTCGCCGGCGTCGATGTCTACACCGGCGTCTTTGTAGCTCAGGGAGGGTTGCTTGCTCATTGATCCAGGCCTTTAGGAGGGAGGGATTCAGAAAAACGACCGGGACGGCCAAGGCCGGTTTCAGAAACGGCGGCTGCCTGTACGTCACTGGTCTGCGAAGGCGCGCGATTTTATCAGGGTTGCCCCAAGGCGGCCATCCTCAGGCCGACGGGCAGGCGGGAAATCTGGGCAAAAAACCGTGTTTCACCCCGTGCGACTGGTTGCCGCGCCGGTGCCTGTATAAGGTATAGGCATGGCGACCCACGTAACGGGCCGGCAACGCGGAGCATTTTCCGTGGTTGCGCGGTCACAGCCGACAGGCAAGGGCGTGTCGCCCCAAGGTCATCTGGACAGGAATCCTCAATGCGTCTTCTCAATTTCCTCGCGGGCGCCTGCCTGGCTGTGGCCGGCACCGTCGCCCAGGCCGAAACCGTCTCCGGCTTGTATCAGGTGCGCGAGCCCGTCGAAGGGCAGGGCAGCGAAGCCCGCGCCCAGGCCACCGGCAAGGCCCTGGATACCCTGGTGCTGCGCCTGACCGGCGATCCCAAGGCGGCGCAGAACCCGGCACTGGCCGCGCTGCGCAAGGACCCGCAGCAGATCATCAACCAGGTCGGCACCGAAGCCGGGCCGCCGGAGTCGGTGCTGGTCGAATTCGACCCCGGCAGCACCGAGCGCGCCCTGCGCCAGGCTGGCCTGGCGCTGTGGGGCAGCAACCGGCCGTCGATCCTTGGCTGGTGGCTCAACGACAGCGTCGAGGGCAGCAACCTGGTCGGCGATGGCCAGGCCGTCGCCGAACCCCTGCGTCGGGCCGCCCAGCACCGTGGCCTGCCCCTGCGCCTGCCGTTGGCCGACCTGCAGGAGCAACTGGTGGCCAATGCCAAGCTGCTCGAAGGCAACGACCCGGCGCCGCTGCGCGAGGCCTCCGAACGCTATGGCGCCGATGCCCTGCTGGCGGTGCACGCCCACGAGGCTGACGGCAAGTGGCAGGGTAAATGGCAGCTGTGGCTAGGTGACCAGCGTGAGCAGGGCAACGCCGAGGGCGCCGACCAGGCGGCCCTGGCCGATGCCGTGCTGCTGGCGGTGAGCAATCGCCTGGCGCCGCGTTACGTCACCCGTCCCGGCGCCAGCAGCGACCTGCAAGTGCAGGTCCAGGGCATGAACCTGCAACGCTACGCCGAGTTGAGCCGGGTGCTCGAGCCTTATGGTGCGCGGCTGCAGATGGCCGATGGTGGCACCCTGACCTACCGCGTCAGCGGCAATCGCGAACAGCTGCGCGCGCAGTTGAGCCTGGCCAAGCTCCAGGAGCTGTCCGCCGAGCCTGCTCCCGCCACACCTGTGCCAAGCGCGCAGGACCCGGCCGGCGCAACGCCGCCGGCCACCGCCGCCAAGCCGTTCGACGGCCTGCGTTTTCGCTGGTAAGGAATACTTGAATGATTGATATGCGTCGCTGGATCTGGTTGGGCGCGGCTTTTGTGGTCGCCGGGCTGCTGTACTTTTTGCACAACATCCTCTCGCCGTTCCTGGTGGGCATCCTGCTGGCCTACCTGGCCGACCCGTTGGTCGACCGCCTGGAGCGGCTCGGCCTGTCGCGCACCTGGGGCGTGGTGGTGGTGTTCAGCCTGTTCACCCTGATCTTCCTGGCCCTGCTGCTGGTGCTGGTACCGATGCTGGCCAAGCAGCTGCTACGCCTGTACGAGCTGGCGCCGCAGATGCTCGACTGGTTGCAGCACGTGGCGCTGCCCTGGGTGCAGAGCCGCCTGAGCCTGGCCGATGGCTTCTGGAAGTTCGACAAGATCAAGGCCGCCATCGGCGAGCACATGGGCCAGACCACCGACATCGTCGGCGTGCTGTTGTCCCAGGCCACCGCCTCGAGCCTGGCGCTGATCGGCTGGCTGGCCAACCTGGTGCTGATCCCGGTGGTGGGCTTCTACCTGCTGCGCGACTGGGACCTGATGATGGCCAAGCTGCGCAGCCTGCTGCCGCGCCAGCGCGAGCCGCAGGTAGTGGGGTTGGCCGGCGAGTGCCACGAGGTGCTGGGGGCGTTCGTGCGTGGGCAGTTGCTGGTGATGCTGGCGCTGGGCGTCATCTATTCCAGCGGCCTGATGCTGGTGGGCCTGGAACTGGGCCTGCTGATCGGCATGCTCGCGGGGCTGGCGGCGATCGTGCCGTACATGGGCTTCATCATCGGCATCGGCGCGGCGCTGGTCGCCGGGTTGTTCCAGTTCGGCGGCGAGCTTTACCCGATGCTGGGCATCGTTGCGGTGTTCATGGTCGGGCAGGCCCTCGAAGGCATGGTGCTGACGCCGCTGCTGGTAGGCGACCGCATCGGCCTGCACCCGGTGGCGGTGATCTTCGCGATCCTGGCCGGCGGCGAGCTGTTTGGTTTCACCGGGGTGTTGCTGGCGTTGCCGGTGGCGGCGGTGATCATGGTGCTGCTGCGGCATGTGCATGACCTGTACAAGGAATCGGACATGTATGCCGGGGAGATCGACCCGGAGCTATGACCCATCGCGGGGCAAGCCCGCTCCCACGCCGACCTGTGAGGGGTACCAGCGTGGGAGCGGGCTTGCCCCGCGATGCTTTAAAAGTAGTGCAACTAATTGATTTTACTTGCGCTATTCCCCTCGCCGATTGTGCCGTCCGCGCTGCGGGTATAGACTTTGCACACTGTTCATCAAAGGCCCCCTGTGGTCCCCGCGACCGCCCGCGAGCATGAAACCGATCCAGTTGCCCCTGGGTGTGCGTCTGCGCGACGACGCCACCTTCATCAACTACTACCCCGGCGCCAATGCCGCGGCACTGGGCTATGTCGAGCGGCTGTGCGAAGCCGACGCCGGCTGGACCGAGAGCCTCATCTACCTGTGGGGCAAACAGGGCGTGGGCCGTACCCATCTGTTGCAGGCCGCCACCCACCGTTTCCAGCAGTTGGGTGAGCCCGCCGTCTACCTGCCCCTGGCGCAACTGCTCGATCGCGGCGTCGAACTGCTTGACCGCCTGGAACAGTACGAGCTGGTGTGCATCGACGACCTGCATGTGATTGCCGGCAAGGCGGACTGGGAAGAAGCCATGTTCCACCTGTTCAACCGCCTGCGCGACAGCGGCCGACGCTTGCTGCTGGCGGCGTCCAGTTCGCCGCGGGAGCTGCCGATCAAGCTGGCCGACCTGAAGTCGCGGCTGACCTTGGCACTGATCTTCCAGATGCGCGGGATGTCCGACGAGGACAAGCTGCGCGCTTTGCAACTGCGTGCTTCGCGCCGCGGTCTGCACCTGACCGACGAAGTCGGCCACTTCATCCTCACCCGCGGTACGCGCAGCATGAGCGCGCTGTTCGACCTGCTCGAGCGCCTCGACCAGGCCTCCCTGCAGGCGCAGCGCAAGCTGACCATCCCGTTCCTCAAGGAAACCCTCGGCTGGTGACCCTGAGAACACGGTGCCAGAGCGCCAAAACGGAAAAGTCACATCTTTTTCGATAAAATTTGCAAATGAGTCCGATAGAAGGCATAGTTTCCCCCTTCTAAAGGACTACAGACACGGTCGTGCCCATGCTGAAGCGCTTCGCACCCCTCGTGCCACTTGCACTTGTCACCCTACTTTACGGCTGCGCCTCCACCGGCCCGGTCGCACCCTCGCAGGATCACCGCGTGGCCGCCGAGCAATCGGTCAAGGCCATGGCTTCCGCCTCTTCCGTATTCACCGAGGAAGAACTGGCCAGCGAAGACGACCTCGAGGCCTTCTCCAGCAACAGCAAGCCGTACCAGCTGCCTGTGCTGGCCGACAGCATTCTCGAACGCGGCATGGCCCTGATCGGTACCCGCTACCGCTTCGGCGGCACCTCCGAGAAGTCCGGCTTCGATTGCAGCGGCTTCATCGGCTACCTGTTCCGCGAAGAGGCGGGCATGAACCTGCCACGCTCGACCCGCGAGATGATCAACGTCGACGCGCCCAAGGTCGCCCGCAACAAGCTCAAGCCCGGCGACCTGCTGTTCTTCAGCACCAACGGCCGTGGCCGCGTCAGCCACGCCGGCATCTACCTGGGTGACAACCAGTTCATCCACTCCAGCAGCCGCCGCAGCGGTGGCGTGCGCATCGACAGCCTGGGCGATCGCTACTGGAGCAAGACCTTCATCGAGGCCAAACGCGCGCTCGCCATGGCGCCGACCACGATCTCGCGCAATTGATTTGATATCAAAATGCTGTAACCTCGCACGGCGGCGTAGCTGAAAAGCTCGCCGCCGTGCGCATTTACAGAAAGCGTCTAATCTAAATTCTCAACTCTTTTCGACCTTCGGCCGTGGCCGCAGGGTTCCTGACAGGACGTTCGCATCATGGCGATGTTGGCGCGCTTCGCATTCCTCTCCCTGCTGGCCCTGCTCGCGGCCTGTTCCAGCCGTGCACCTGCGCCGGCGCCCATGCCCAAACAGCCGATGGTGTTCAATCAGGCGCCTTCATCGCCGGCGGCGGACGATGTGCTGTTCCGCGCCATCGGCCTGGTGGGCACCCCGTATCGCTGGGGGGGCAACACGCCGGATGCCGGGTTCGATTGCAGCGGCCTGATCGGCTACGTCTACCGTGACGCGGCGGGTATCAGCCTGCCGCGCTCGACCCGCGAGATGATCGTCATGCGCGCGCCGAACGTGGATATCAATGCGCTGCAGTCGGGCGATCTGGTGTTCTTCGCCACCAGCGGCGGTTCGCAGGTCAGCCACGCCGGCATCTACGTCGGTGAAGGGCGCTTCGTGCACGCGCCGTCGACGGGCGGGACCGTGCGCCTGGACTACCTGTCCAACAGCTACTGGGCCAAGGCCTACCTCCAGGCCAAGCGCGTACTGCCGCCGGGCCACCTGGCGCAGAATCCTTGATGGCGCTTCATTAAGCCTGTGGGAGCGGATTTACCCGCAATCGCGTCATAGGATCCACCGCCTTCGCGGGTGCTGCGACAATCTTCTACCGCGTCTGCCATTTCCCGTCGAGCCAGGATGTCCGTCCGACAACGACATCCCGGGAGTGGATCATGAGCAGTATCAAGGAGCGTGTGGAGCGCAGTCTCGAGGCGTTGGACGCGGGGCGGCCGCTGGTACGCCTGGTCGACGAGATCATTCGCGAATACCCCGACCCCTATGTGCTGGCCTCCCAGCATGCGCAACGCATCGTGCTCAAGCACACGGGCAAGCCGATCGATCCACGGTTCATCTGGTGGCACCAGTTCGCCACCGCCAGTTCCAGTCACCGCAGTTTCACCGGCTGGCAGCACAGCGGCCCGCCGCTGAAGTCGATGCACCTGGTCGAGCTGGTGATCAAGCGCTTCGATGCGCATTTCCAGGAAGCGACCGACGAACTCGACCTGTACGGTGGTTTCTACCGCCAGGGTCGGCAGGCCGATTGTTTCGACGAACACAATGAAGTGCCAATGCTTGCCAGCAAGGTCCAGGAGGATCTCTGGGCGTTGGACTTCGCCGTTGCCTACCGCGGCGCGATCAGCCGCTTCTGGAACACCTACTCGCAGCATTTTCGCGTACTGGCCAAGGTCAACCTGCTGGGGCAGGGGGCGGGCGCGGTGCGGGCCGGACGTATCAGTCGAAGCGACTGGACGCTGCTGCGGGCGATGGTCGCCGACGGCCTGCAGGGCGGCGTGCTGCCGACCCTGGACAAGCTGAAACAGGCCAGCACCACGCACCCGTTTTCGGCCTGTCGCTACGTGCTCGATCGCGGCGATCGTGGTTGCCTCTACAGCTTTGCGACCGACACGGGGCGGACGCTGCTGTACCGCCCTTGGGCGAGCGACGCTTTCAAGAGCTTCGACTCCGAGCAGGCCATGGCGGGCTGGCTGCGTGAACAGTTGCAGGATGCCGACACCCTGGCCAGCTACGTCAAGGCGGCGCACACCGATGCCCGCGATCCCGCGCGCGCCCACTCGGTGAGGACCCACCTGCTAAGCATCGCCAACAGTGCGAGCGAGCAAGCGGCACGGGTGTTGCTCGGTTACCTGAAAAGGCCGATCAGCGACGATATCTTCACATACCTGGCCAGCCAGGCCACCGGCGAGATGAATGACAACGCCGCGGCGATGCTTGGCAATGCCGACCTGCGCAAGGCGATGTGGAGCGGTTACCTGTCGGTATTCATCAAGGTGTTCGGCGGCTTTGCCCCGCTCGGTTGGCCAATGACCCTGATGCTGCTGGGGGCAAGCCTGGGCAAGGTGGGCCTGGACATCGATGCGGCGTTGCATGCCGCGGATGAGCAGAGCCGCAAGAGCGCCCTGCGCGATGCCATGCTCGACAGCCTGTTCGCCGCCTTGAACATGGTCGATCTGGGGTTTCAGTCGAGCTTTGCCTCACTGGCCTATGAAACGCCGGCCGGCGAGATGGATGTGCACCTGGAGCGCTGGCAGGTGGCGCAGACCGCCACGCTGCCGGTGGAAGGACGAGAGAGCAACGTGTTGCCGAGGGGGGAGCTGCAAGGCAGCGGGCGCTTGCGGGGTATCAGGGTCGATGCGCACGGCAGCTGCTGGATCGTGCTCAACGGCCTGTCCTACCGGGTGCGCTACAACCATGAACTGCGGGTCTGGCAGGTGGTGCCCGCGCACAATCCCTTTGCCTTCGGCCCCCTGTATCCGGTACGTCTGAGCGACAGTAACGAATGGGAGCTGCTGGTGCCGCCGCGGCTGGCCGGTGGCGCGCCTCCCGTCGTCGAAGGCATGCCCAGCGCCACCTCGCGCTTCTGGAACCGCCACGTGGTGGTGGATGACGCGCGGGCCAAGGCGTTTTCCGCCAATGCCTTGCACCGCCAGAAGGCATTGCTGGAGCCCCAGCCTATTCCACGCCTGGCGCGCGACCAGGTTCCCGAGCTGGACGAGCATGGCCTGGATTGCGTGCGGAGGGAGGGCGTTGTCCAGTATTCCTACCGTTACGATCGCGAGTACTTCAATTCGTTGATCGAGTACTACACCAGCGACGAGTCGAGGGTGAACGATGTGTTCCGCTCAGGCACGTACCGCTATGGCGACGAGGATGACTACATCGCCAAGCTGGCCGATACCCTGGAGCAACTGCCCGAGAGCAGTGAGGTGAGCCTGTATCGTGGCGGGCATGCTTCGCGTGGCACCAGTGGCGAACACTATCGCAATGGCCGGATACGGGTTGGCGATGTGCTGGTCAATACCGACCTGACCTCGTTTACCGAGAATCCCTACAAGGTCGCCGAGTTCGCCTCGCAACCTTCGGTCAATGCACCCGGTCACCTGCCGGGGGTGTTCGACGACACGTCGGTGGTGTTCGAGCTGCCCCTAGGGCGTTACCAGGAGGGCACGCCGATCAGCGCATTCTCGCTTTACTGGGACGAAGGGGAGACCCTGTTCCTGCCGGGCCACTACTTCCGGATCGACAACCTGGAGCAGGTCTACGGTGAGCACTATCGCTTCGTCCATGTCACGCTCCAGCAGGTGCCCAAGCCTGCTGTCGGGCCGGTCTACGATCTGCGCACAGGCCTGTTGTTCGACGAACAGGCCTACAAGGTGCGATTCAGGACGCCTGGGCTGGCAGAGCGTTTCTTTCCCGTCGACCCGCCGGCTGCCGCTGCCAACTGAGGCGGCGCCGATCAAGCCTGCTTGAGCAGCAATGCCACCCCGGGATAGTACTGTCCCAGTTCGTTATGCAGCTTGCGGTAGGCATACGGGAAGTACCAGGCTATCGCGCAGGCCGTGTGCTTTTGCAGGTCGTCCACCAGGTCCTGCAGTTCCTCGGGGCTGGCATGCTGGCCGGCCTTCCACGGGGTGACGAACAACGCCCCGGCCTTGAGCTGGCTGCCATAGGCTATCGGCTTGGCCAGGGCGGCGGTTTCCTGCAGGGCCGCCGTCAGGTCGAGGCGGGCGATACGCGGCCAGCGCTGGCCGGCGTGCAGGTACAGCGACTCCTCGGCGCTGCTGATCGACAGGTCGCAGCGCCCATCGCGCTCGCCCTCGTCGCGCTGCTTCTTGCTCATGTGCCGTTCCAACGCCACCAGCTCACCCTGCCAGGCGGCCGCGGCGAGCAGGCCGACGTTGGCGGCGGTGCCGTGCCAGTAGGGTGCCTCGTTGTCGCCCTGCAGCTGGTTGAAGCGGTCGATGCAGTCGACCCAGCGTTCCAGGGCCGGGCGCAGGAACTCCAGGCGCGGGTTGTTGATGATCAGGCCTTGCATGCTGCGCTCTCCTTGTCATTGTGATCGAGGTCAGCCGATAAAATGGTGGCTATGTGATATCACTGCTTTGAGTGTGGCACAAGCTGGCGGATCGGCCATTGATCCAGGCCAGATCGGCCCTCGTTCGATTGACGCTCCCGATTCAACCCTCTAACCTTCGCGGCGTGTTTCAGGTGCCCTGCGAGCCGCGGTTCGGCAGGGTGAAACTGGGAAGCCGGTGGGCGCCAGCAGGCGCGAGCCCGGCGCTGCCCCCGCAACGGTAGATGAGTCGACGGTTACGCAAGGCCACTGGATTTCCAAGTCCGGGAAGGCGCGTGGCCAGGGCCTGCGCCCGCTCATGAGCCCGGAGACCGGCCTGTCACTGCCAAACGGCATCACGGAGGGTGATGCGCGGTGCGATGTGGCCGTTGCCATGCCCCCTGCGCGCTCCTCGTCTGCCTGCCTTTTATCTGTCGCCGCCGCCGCGACAGCCTGCGGAGACCCCTGATGAGCGAATCCATCGAACGCGACGAACGTCACCTGGCGCGCATGCAGCGCAAGAAGGCGATCATCGACGAGCGCATCGCTAATTCCCCCAACGAATGCGGCCTGCTGCTGGTGCTGACCGGCAATGGCAAGGGCAAGAGCAGCTCGGCCTTCGGCATGCTCGCCCGCGCCCTGGGCCACGGCATGCAATGCGGCGTGGTGCAGTTCATCAAGGGCCGCAACAGTACCGGCGAGGAGCTGTTCTTCCGTCGTTTCCCCGAGCAGGTGCGCTACCACGTGATGGGCGAGGGCTTTACCTGGGAAACCCAGGACCGTCAGCGTGACATCGCCGCCGCCGAAGCCGCCTGGGCGGTGTCGCGGCAGTTGCTGCAGGACCCGTCGATCCAGTTCGTCGTGCTCGATGAGCTGAATATCGCCCTCAAACATGGCTACCTGGACCTCGATCAGGTGCTTTCGGATATCCAGGCCCGTCCACCGATGCAGCATGTGATCGTCACCGGTCGCGCCGCCAAGCCGGAAATGATCGAACTGGCCGACACCGTCACCGAGATGGGCATGCTCAAGCACGCCTTCCAGGCCGGTATCCGCGCGCAGAAGGGCGTCGAACTGTGAGTGAGTCGCGCCAGTGTCCCGCCGTGCTGATCGCGGCCCCGGCCTCGGGCCAAGGCAAGACCACGGTCACCGCCGCCCTGGCTCGCCTGCACCGCAACCTCGGGCGTAAGGTGCGGGTGTTCAAGTGCGGGCCTGACTTTCTCGATCCGATGATCCTGGAGCGCGCCAGCGGCGCGCCGGTCTACCAGCTCGACCTGTGGATGATTGGCGCCGAGGAAAGTCGTCGCCTGTTGTGGGAAGCGGCGGGCGAGGCCGACCTGATCCTGATCGAAGGCGTGATGGGCCTGTTCGACGGTACCCCGTCAAGCGCCGACCTGGCACGCCACTTCGGCGTGCCGGTGCTGGCGGTGATTGACGGCACCGCCATGGCCCAGACCTTCGGCGCCCTGGCCCTGGGCCTGGCGCGCTACCAGCCCGACCTGCCGTTCGCCGGGGTGCTGGCCAACCGGGTCGGCAGCCTGCGCCATGCGCAACTGCTCGAAGGCAGCCTGACCGAAGGCCTGCGCTGGTACGGCGGGTTGTCCCGCGAGCGCGGCATCGAGCTGCCCAGCCGCCACCTCGGCCTGGTCCAGGCCAGCGAGTTGAACGATCTGGATGCTCGACTGGACGCTGCCGCCGAAGCGCTCGGTGCCAGCTGCGATGCCGCGTTGCCGCCACCGGTCAGTTTTGCCGGGCCTGAGCCGGTGAGCGTGACCTCGTCGCTGACCGGGGTGCGCATCGGCGTGGCCCGCGACGAAGCCTTTGCGTTCACCTACGGTGCCAACCTCGACCTGCTGCGCGGCCTCGGTGCGCAGCTGGAGTTCTTCTCGCCGGTGCATGATCGCGAGCTTCCCGTGGTGGACAGCCTCTACCTGCCCGGCGGCTACCCTGAGCTGCATCACCAGGCCCTGGCCGCCAACGCGCCGATGCTGGAGGCGATCCGCGCCCATCATGCCGCCGGCAAGCCGCTGCTGGCCGAGTGCGGTGGCATGCTCTACCTGCTCGACGCACTGACCGACGTGGCGGGCGAGCGCGCCGCGCTGCTGGGCCTGCTGCCGGGCGAGGCAACCATGCAGAAGCGCCTGGCGGCCCTGGCCCTGCAGGCGGTCGAACTGCCTGAAGGCACCCTGCGTGGCCACACCTACCACCATTCGCTGACCAGCACCGAGCTGGCGCCGATCGCCCGTGGCCTGAGCCCCAACGGTGGGCGGGGCAACGAGGCAGTCTATCGCCTGGGGCGCCTGACCGCCTCCTACGTGCACTTCTATTTCCCCTCCAACCCCGATGCGGCGGCGGCGCTGCTGCGACCATGAGCCGACACGCCTACAGTGAAGCCGAACGCCAGGCCATCTACCGGGCCATTGGCGAACGCCGCGACATGCGCCATTTCGCCGGGGGCGAGGTGGCCCCCGAGTTGCTCGGGCGCCTGCTCGCCGCCGCCCATCAGGCACCCAGCGTGGGCCTGATGCAGCCGTGGCGCTTCATCCGTATCAGCCAGCGTGCATTGCGCGAGCGGATCCAGGCGCTGGTGGAGCAGGAGCGGGTACGCACCGCCGAGGCCCTGGGCGAGCGCTCCGATGAATTCATGAAGCTCAAGGTCGAAGGCATCAACGACTGCGCCGAAGTGCTGGTGGCGGCGTTGATGGACAAGCGCGAGGCGCACGTCTTCGGTCGCCGCACCTTGCCCGAGATGGACCTGGCCTCGCTGGCCTGCGCCATCCAGAACCTGTGGCTGGCGGCGCGTGCCGAAGGGCTGGGCATGGGCTGGGTGTCGCTGTTCGACCCCGAGGCCCTGGCCGAGCTGCTGGGCATGCCCGCCGGCGCCAAGCCCATGGCGGTGCTGTGCCTGGGGCCGGTGACCGAGTTCTATCCGGCACCGATGTTGGTACTGGAAGACTGGGCCGAGCAACGACCGTTGAGCGAGATGCTGTACGAAAACCATTGGGGAGAGCGTCCATGAGCGTGGCCTTGCTGACCGTGGCGGGCGTGGCCCTGGATGCGCTGCTGGGCGAGCCGCGTCGACGTCATCCGCTGGTGGGTTTCGGCAACTTCGCCTCGCGCCTGGAACAACGTTTCAACGCCGGCGGGCGCGGCTGGCGCAGCCATGGCGTTACCGCGTGGTTCCTGGCCGTGGTGCCGCTGACTCTGCTGGCGCTGATCCTGTCGTGGCTGCCGTATATCGGCTGGCTGGTGGATGTGCTGGCGCTGTACTGCGCCTTGGGCCTGCGCAGCCTGGGCGAGCATGTGCTGCCGGTGGCCCAGGCGCTGCGCCAGGGCGACCTGGCCGAGGCGCGGCGGCGCGTCGGTTACCTGGTCAGCCGCGAGACCCGCGAGCTGGACGAGCCCGCCGTGGCCCGGGCGGCTACTGAGTCGGTGTTGGAGAACGGCAGCGACGCGGTGTTCGCCGCGCTGTTCTGGTTCGTCGTGGCCGGCGCGCCGGGGGTGGTGCTGTATCGCCTGAGCAATACCCTGGACGCGATGTGGGGCTATCGCAACGAGCGCTTCGAGCGCTTTGGCTGGTGCGCGGCGCGCATCGACGATGGCCTGAACTATATTCCCGCCAGGCTGGTGGCGCTGACCTACGCGCTGCTGGGCAAGACCCGGCTGGCCCTGGCCTGCTGGCGCAGCCAGGCGCCGCTGTGGGACAGCCCGAACGCCGGCCCGGTGATGGCGGCGGGGGCCGGTGCGCTGGGCGTGGAGCTGGGCGGCCCGGCGGTGTATCACGGCGAGTTGCACGAACGGCCGCGCCTGGGTGAAGGGTCAATGGCCGACGCCGATGCCATCGAGCGCGGCTGGAGCCTGGTGCAGCGCGGCGTGTGGCTGTGGGTGCTGTTGATCTGCGTGGGAGCCTATCTGAATGCTTGAACACGGTGGCCGCCTGCTGCGGGCGGTGAAACAGTACGCCATCCCTCGGGAGCAGTGGCTCGACCTGTCCAGCGGTATCGCGCCATGGCCTTACCCGATACCGCCGATTCCGCTGGAGGCCTGGGCCCGCCTGCCGGAGACCGAGGATGGCCTGGAGGCGGCGGCGCGGCAGTACTACGGCGCGCAGCCGTTGCTGGCGGTGGCCGGTTCCCAGGCGGCGATCCAGGCCTTGCCGTACTTGCGCCCGGTCGGGCGGGTCGGGGTCCTGTCGCCGTGCTATGCCGAGCATCCGCATGCCTGGGCACGGGCAGGGCACACGCTGGTCGAACTGGACGAGACCGAGGTCGAGGACGTGCTCGACAGCCTCGACGTGCTGGTGCTGGTCAACCCCAACAACCCCACTGGCCGCCGGGTGACCCGCGAACGCCTGCTGGCCTGGCATACGCGCCTGGCCGAGCGCGGTAGCTGGCTGCTGGTGGACGAAGCCTTCATGGACAACACGCCCGAACACAGTGTGGTCGATCAGGCCGGGCAACCGGGCTTGATCGTGTTGCGCTCGTTCGGCAAGTTCTTCGGCCTGGCCGGCGTGCGGCTGGGGTTTGTCGTCGCCCAGGTGGATGTGCTGCGACGCCTGGCCGAGGCACTCGGGCCCTGGACCGTCAGCGGCCCGACCCGTGTGCTGGGGCAGGCGTGTTTTGCCGACGACGCGGCGCACCAGGCACAAATTGCCCGTTGCGCCCAAACCAGCCAGCGTATGGCCACCTTGCTTGATGGTGCAGGCCTGCCACCCAGCGGTGGCTGCGACCTGTTCCAGTACGTGCGTGATGAGCGTGCCGCGCACCTGCATGAATTTCTCGCCCGCCGTGGCATCCTGGTGCGCTTGTTCGAGCAGCCGCCCGCGCTGCGTTTCGGCCTGCCTGCCACGGCGGCGGACGAACAACGTCTGGCCCAGGCCCTGGCGGACTACCAGAAGGAATCGGCATGACCACCCTCATGGTGCAAGGCACCACCTCCGATGCCGGCAAGAGCACGCTGGTCACCGCCCTGTGCCGCTGGCTGCTGCGCCAGGGCGTTGCCGTGGTGCCGTTCAAGCCGCAGAACATGGCCCTCAACAGCGCCGTGACCGCCGACGGCGGCGAGATCGGCCGCGCCCAGGCGGTGCAGGCCCAGGCCTGCCGGCTGGCGCCGCACACCGACATGAACCCGGTGCTGCTCAAGCCCAACAGCGATACTGGTGCCCAGGTGATCGTCCATGGCCGCGCGGTGACCAGCATGAACGCCGTCGCCTACCACGACTACAAGGCCATCGCCATGCAGGCGGTGCTGGCGTCCCACGAGCGCCTGAGCGCAGCCTATCCGGTAGTGATGGTCGAAGGTGCCGGCTCCCCGGCGGAGATCAACCTGCGGGCCGGCGACATCGCCAACATGGGCTTCGCCGAGGCGGTCGACTGCCCGGTGATCCTGGTGGCCGATATCAACCGGGGCGGCGTGTTCGCCCACCTGGTCGGCACCCTGGAGCTGCTGTCGGCAAGCGAACAGGCGCGGGTCAAGGGCTTTGTCATCAACCGTTTCCGTGGCGACATCGCCTTGCTGCAACCGGGCCTGGACTGGCTGGAGCAGCGCACCGGCAAGCCAGTGCTGGGGGTGCTGCCCTATGTCACCGACCTGCACCTGGAGGCCGAGGACGGTATCGATACCCGCCAGGGGACGAAGGGCGAGCGCGTGCTCAAGGTGATCGTCCCGGTGCTGCCGCGGATCAGCAACCACACCGACTTCGACCCGCTGCGCCTGCATCCGCAGGTGGACCTGCAGTTCATCGGCCCGGGCCAGCCGATCCCGCCCGCCGACCTGATCATCCTGCCAGGCTCCAAGAGCGTGCGCGGCGACCTGGCGCAACTGCGCGAGCGTGGCTGGGACACCGCCATCGCCCGGCACCTGCGCTACGGCGGCAAGCTCATCGGCATTTGCGGCGGCCTGCAGATGCTCGGCGAGCAGGTGCATGACCCACTGGGCCTGGAAGGGCCCGCCGGCTCCAGCGCGGGCCTCGGCCTGCTGGCCTACAGCACCGTGCTGGAGGCCGAGAAGCAGCTGCGCAATGTCACAGGCACGCTGTACCTCGAACAGAGCCCGGTGTCGGGTTACGAGATCCATGCCGGTGTCACTCAGGGGCCGGCGCTGGAGCGTCCGGCGGTGCAACTGGCCGATGGCCGTGCCGACGGCGCCATAAGCGCCGACGGACAGATCCTCGCCACCTACCTGCATGGCCTGTTCGAGGGCAGCCAGTCGTGCACCGCGCTGCTGCGCTGGGCAGGTTTGGCCGATGTGCAGACCATCGACTACGAGGCTCTGCGCGAACGCGATATCGAGCGCCTGGCCGACCTGGTCGAGCAGCACCTGGACACCGCGCACCTGCGCCAACTGTGTGGGGTCGCCTGACATGCGCAACCTGATCCTCGGCGGCGCCCGTTCGGGCAAGAGCCGCCTGGCCGAGCAACTGGCCGAGGCCAGCGGCCTGTCGGTGACCTACATCGCCACCAGCCGGCCGCTGGATGGCGAGATGAATGAACGCGTGCGCCTGCACCGCGAGCGCCGTCCGGCCCATTGGGGGCTGGTGGAGGAGCCCGTGGCGCTGGCTGATGTACTGCGTGCCGAAGCCGCCGAAGGACGCTGTCTGCTGGTGGACTGCCTGACCCTGTGGCTGACCAACCTGCTGATGCTCGAGGATGACCTGCGCTTGGCGCAGGAGCGCGACGCACTGCTCGAGTGCCTGGCGCAGTTGCCGGGCACCGTCATCCTGGTCAGCAACGAAACCGGCCTGGGCGTGGTGCCCATGGGTGAACTGACCCGTCGCTACGTCGACCTGGCGGGCACGCTGCACCAGGCTGTGGCCGAACGCTGCCAGCGCGTGGTGTTGACCGTGGCCGGCCTCCCTCTCATGCTCAAAGGACCTGCCCTATGACCCAGATGTGGTGGCGTGATGCCTGCCAACCCCTCGACACCGCCGCCATGGACCAGGCCCGCGCCCGTCAGCAGCAACTGACCAAGCCGGCCGGCTCCCTCGGCCAGCTCGAAGACCTTGCAATCCGCCTGGCCGGCCTGCAAGGGCGGGAGCGTCCCAGCCTGGAACGCATCGCCATCACGGTCTTTGCCGGTGACCATGGCGTGGTGGAGGAGGGCATCTCCGCCTATCCACAGGCGGTGACCGGGCAGATGCTGCGCAACTTCGTCGGCGGTGGCGCGGCGATCAGCGTGCTGGCGCGCCAACTGGATGCTCAACTGGAGGTGGTCGACCTCGGTACCATCGACCCGACCCTGCAACTGCCCGGTGTCCATCACCTGAACCTCGGGCCCGGCACCGCCAACTTCGCCCGTCAGCCGGCGATGACCGACGCGCAACTGGCTGCGGCGTTGCAGGCCGGTCGCGACAGCGCCTTGCGCGCACTCGATAACGGCGCCCAGCTGTTTATCGGCGGCGAAATGGGCATCGGCAACACCACCGCAGCGGCGGCGCTGGCCAGTACGTTGCTGGGCTGCCCGGCGCGTGAACTGAGCGGGCCGGGCACCGGCCTGGACAGCGCCGGCGTGCGGCACAAGGCCGAAGTGATCGAACGTGCCTTGGTGCTGCACGGCCTGCGTGCCGACCAGCCGCTGCAGGCGCTGGCCTGTGTCGGCGGCTTCGAGATCGCCGCCCTGGCCGGTGCCTACCTGGCGTGCGCCCAGCATGGCGTGGCAGTGCTGGTCGATGGCTTCATCTGCAGTGTCGCCGCCCTGGTGGCGGTACGCCTCAATCCACAGTGCCTGCCGTGGTTGCTGTTCGCCCACCAGGGCGCCGAGCCGGGGCACAAGGTCCTGCTGGCGGCCCTGGAGGCCGAGCCGCTGCTGGTCCTGGGGCTGCGCCTGGGCGAGGGCAGCGGCGCGGCGCTGGCGGTGCCGCTGATCCGCCTGGCCTGCGCCCTGCACGGACAGATGGCGACCTTCGCCGAGGCGGCGGTGGCGGATCGCCCGGCATGATCCTCGAACTGCTGCGCCATGGCGAGACGGAACTGGGTGGCGGCTTGCGCGGCAGCCTCGACGACGCCCTGACCGAGACTGGCTGGGCGCAGATGCGCCAGGCTGTCGCCGAGGCCGGCCCTTGGGATGTGCTGGTCAGTTCGCCGTTGCAGCGCTGTGCGGCGTTCGCCGATGAGCTGGGTGCGCGCCTGAACTTGCCGGTGCTGCGCGAGGCCGGTGTGCGCGAGCTGCACTTCGGCGAGTGGGAAGGGCAAAGCGCCGCGCAGATCATGCAGGTTGACGCCGATGCCCTGGGGCAGTTCTGGAATGACCCGTATGCGTTCACCCCGCCGGGCGGCGAGCCGGTGCTGGCCTTTGCCGAACGGGTGCTGGCGGCGGTCGAGGGCATGCGCCGTGCGTACGCAGGCAAGCGCGTGCTGATGGTCACCCATGGCGGGGTGATGCGTCTTCTCCTGGCGCGGGCACGTGGCTTGCCGCGTGAGCAATTGCTTCAGGTCGAGGTCGGGCATGGCATGCTGGCTCGCCTGATGCTGGAGAACGACGGCCAGATGCGCGAGGTGGGTTGAGATGCTGCCGTTCTGGATCGCCCTGCAGTTCCTCAGTAGCTTGCCGGTACGCTTGCCGGGCATGCCGGAGCCTCGCGAGATGGGGCGTTCGCTGCTGTGCTATCCGCTGGTGGGGCTGCTGTTCGGCCTGTTGTTGTGGCTGGCCAGCCATCTGCTGCAAGGCACCGCGGCGCCCTTGCACGCGGCCTTGCTGCTGGCGCTGTGGGTGCTGCTCAGCGGCGCGCTGCACCTGGACGGCCTGGCCGACAGCGCCGACGCGTGGCTGGGGGGCTTCGGCGATCGCGAGCGCACTTTGCAGATCATGAAGGACCCGCGCAGCGGGCCGATTGCCGTGGTCACGCTGGTGCTGGTATTGCTGCTGAAGTTCTGTGCCCTCTGGGTGCTGGTCGAGCGGGGCGCTGGCGGCCTGCTGGTACTGGCGCCGGTGGTGGGAAGGGCGGCGATGCTTGGGCTGTTTCTCGGCACGCCTTACGTGCGTGCGGGTGGGTTGGGTGCGGCCCTGGCCGAACACCTGCCCCGGCGCGGCGCGAACTGGGTATTGTTGGTTTCTGCGCTGGCCGGACTGGCGCTGGGAGGCTGGGCGGTGCTGTGGCCACTGCTGGCGGCGTTGGTGGTATTCGTGTGGCTGCGTAAGCTGATGTGCCGTCGTTTGGGTGGAACCACAGGGGACACGGCCGGGGCGCTGTTGGAACTGCTGGAATTGACGGTGGTGGTTACTCTGGCACTACGCGCATAGCTTCAGGCCGACACGTTCCCCTGTGTAGGAGCGGCCTTGTGCCGCGAAAGGGCCGCCTAGCGGCCCCAGGATTTCAGCGTTAATGCAATGATCGCCGGGGCCGCTTTGCGGCCCTTTCGCGGCACAAGGCCGCTCCTACAGAAAGCGGACGTGTCCTGCATGGATCTCGGAAACCATCCCCACGTAATGCGGCTATCCTCGTTCGCCCCTCCAAATATCAGGAGCCCCTGCCATGCACCCTTGGATACTCGCCAGCCTGCTGGCCCTTGCCTCCCTACCCGCCACCGCCGCCGACCTGATCGATTTCTGGAACACCCCCCGCCACGGCGGCAACAGCTTCAACCGCCTGCCCCCGGACCAAACCTACTTCGATGCCCTGAAAGGCTACGGCGCCAGCTGGGTGCGCCTCTCCTACGATAAATGGCACCCGGCCGAACGCGACTTCCTGCTGGGCAACGCCGACGATTACCAGGGCCTGGCCGACGCCGACCTGAAGCAGCTCATCGCGGTGCTGGACCGCGCCCACGCCGCCGGCCTCAAGGTGGTCATCACGCCGCTGTCGCTCCCCGGCATGCGCTGGGCGCAGAACAACCAGAACCGCTTCGACGACCGGCTATGGCAGGACAAGCGTTACTGGACCCAGTCCACCCGTTTCTGGCGAGACGTTGCCCAGGCCCTCAAGGACCACCCGGCTGTTGCCGCGTACAACCTCATCAACGAGCCCGCTCCAGAGAAACAGGGAAACCTGGCCGAGCACGCCGACCTCGATCGGATGAAGCAGTGGTACGCCCGCGAGCAGGGCGGGGCGCGTGACCTGCCAGCGCTCTATCGGCAGTTGCTGGCGGCGATCCGCAAGGTCGACGGCAAGACGCCGGTCATGGTCGATGCCGGCTGGTACGCCGCCGCCGATGCCTTCGGCTACTGGCCCAAGGCGTTGGCGGATGAGCGTGTGCTGTACAGCGTGCACATGTACGAACCCTATGCCGCCACCAGTGCGCCTAATCTTGCTCGCGAGCAACCTTTCGCCTATCCGGGACCAGTGCCGTTTGCCGGGCAGACCCGGCAGTGGGATGCCGAGCAGGTCGCCCGCTATCTGCAACAGCCGGTGGATTGGGCCGATTCGATCAAGTTGCCACGTTCGCGCCTTGTGGTGGGGGAGTTTGGCTGCATGCGTCGGTTGCCCGGGTGCCGACAATACCTGGAGGATGTGCTCGCGGTGCTGGATCGCCAGCAATTGCATTGGGCCTTCTACAGCTTCCGCGAGGACAGTTGGGATGGCATGGATTACGAACTGGGTTCGGCCAAGGTGCCATGGCGCTATTGGCAGGCTATCGAAAATGCAGCGCCGGACCCCTTGCCGCGCAAGGCCACGGCCGAGTTCGAGCCGATCCGCCTGCGCCTGCTACCTAAACCGATACCGTGAAATTTCTTGCAACATCCATAATGCGGGTATATACACGTAACCATGCTGACCAGTGAATGCATCTGTACCCATCTGCGTCGCGCCGCCCGCGGGGTGAGCCGGCATTACGACGAGGCCCTTGCCGGCTTCGGCATCAATGTCGCCCAGTTTTCCCTGCTGCGCCATGTACAGCGCCTCGATCGCCCCAGCATCACCTGTCTGGCCGAGGCCATGGGCCTTGAGCGCAGCACCCTGGGCCGTAACCTCAAGGTGCTCGAGGCCGATGGCCTGGTGCGTCTTGCCGACGGCGACGACCAGCGCAACCGCGTGGTGCTGCTGAGCGAAGCGGGCAGGGCGCGCCTGGACGCCGCCTATCCGGCTTGGCAGCAGGCCCAGGCTCAGTTGGTGGAGCGGCTGGGCGAAAGCCAGCGTGACGAGTTGGTGCGCTTGCTGGAGCAGCTTGCCTGAACGACTACGATAGAAAGCGGGTATATACCCGCATCAACCTTGCGATGGGCTGGAGACAACGACAATGACTTCCCTTTGGCGGAGCAGCGGTTGGGTACTTGTGGGGGCGGCGCTGATCCTGGCGTTGTCGCTGGGGGTGCGACATGGTTTCGGCCTGTTCCTGGCGCCGATGAGTGCCGAATTCGGCTGGGGTCGTGAGGTGTTCGCCTTCGCCATCGCCCTGCAGAACCTGATCTGGGGCCTGGCCCAGCCGTTCACCGGCGCCCTGGCCGACCGTCTGGGCGCGGCCAAGGTGGTGGTGATCGGCGGCATCCTCTACACCGCCGGACTGGTGATGATGGGCATGGCCGACTCGGCCTGGTCGCTGTCGCTGAGCGCCGGCCTGCTGATCGGCATCGGCCTGTCCGGCACTTCGTTCTCGGTGATCCTTGGCGTGGTCGGGCGCGCCGTGCCGCCGGAGAAACGCAGCATGGCCATGGGCATCGCCAGCGCCGCCGGCTCCTTCGGCCAGTTCGCCATGCTCCCCGGCACCCTCGGCCTGATCCAGTGGCTGGGCTGGTCGGCGGCCTTGCTGGTGCTGGGCCTGATGGTGGCGCTGATCGTGCCGTTCGTAGGTATGCTGCGTGATCGACCGCTGCCCAGCCATGGCGCCGAGCAGAGCCTCGGCCAGGCGCTGCGCGAGGCCTGTTCGCACTCCGGCTTCTGGCTGTTGGCGCTGGGCTTTTTCGTCTGCGGCTTCCAGGTGGTGTTCATCGGCGTGCACCTGCCGGCCTACCTGGTCGACCAGCACCTGCCGGCGATCACCGGCACCACCGTGCTGGCGCTGGTCGGCCTGTTCAATATCGTCGGCACCTATACCGCCGGCTGGCTCGGCGGGCGCATGTCCAAGCCGCGCCTGCTGACCGGCCTGTACCTGCTGCGCGCCGTGGTCATCGTGCTGTTCCTCTGGGCGCCGGTGACCCAGTTCAGCGCCTACCTGTTCGGCATTGCCATGGGCCTGCTGTGGCTGTCCACGGTGCCGCTGACCAATGGCACCGTGGCCACGCTGTTTGGCGTGCGCAACCTGTCGATGCTCGGCGGCATTGTGTTCCTGTTCCACCAGTTGGGCGCGTTCCTGGGTGGCTGGCTGGGCGGGGTGGTCTATGACCAGACCGGCAGCTACGACCTGGTATGGCAGATCTCGATCCTGCTCAGCCTGCTGGCCGCGGCCCTCAACTGGCCAGTGCGTGAACGCCCGGTCGCCCGTCTGCAGGCCCAGGCCGCATGAACCGCCTGCTCGGGCGTGGCCTGATGCTGGTCGCCGCCGTGCTGGTGCTGGCGTTGGTGTGGTGGGGCTGGCACAAGGGCGGGCTGGCGTTGATGCAGTTGGGCATGAGCCTGTGTTAAGCGCTACCCTGCACATTCAAGGAATCATGTGCAGGAGACCGCTATCATGCATGCCCGCTGGCTGACCCTCCCCCTGCTGGCCCTGGCCGCCGCCACTTCGAGCTGGGCAGCCGACTGCCCGGCACTGCTCCAGGGCAGCCTGCCGGAGCTGCGTGGCAAGGAGCAGATCGACCTGTGCCAGCGCTTCGCCGGCAAGCCGCTGGTGGTGATCAACACCGCCAGCTACTGTGGCTTCGCCCCGCAGTTCGAAGGACTCGAGGCGACCTACAAGGACTACCACGAACAGGGCCTGGAAATGCTCGGCGTGCCGTCCAACGACTTCAAGCAGGAAGACGCTGACAGCGACAAGACCGCCAAGGTCTGTTACGCCAACTACGGCGTGACCTTCACCATGACCAAGGCCCAGCCGGTGCGCGGCAAGGACGCGATCCCGCTGTTCGTCGAGCTGGCCCGGCAGAGCAGCGCGCCGAAGTGGAATTTCTACAAGTATGTGGTGGACCGCAAGGGCAAGGTGATCGGCAACTTCTCCAGCCTGACCAAGCCGGATGATCCGGCGTTCAGGGCGGCGATCGACAAGGCGATTGCTTCGCAGCCTTGAGGGGGTACCTGGCATTTTTGCCAGTTATTCGCTGGTCGAGCAGATGTTAGGTTGTCGGCATCTACCGCTCGGTTGGGTCTGACATGTCGACTACCTATCTTGCAATGTGTGACTGGCAGCAATCGGTGCTTGGTGATGGCCAGGTGGGCAGGCGCTATACACCCTATGGCGCGTTGCCGCAGGTTGCCGGCCCCCGATTGGCCTATTGTGGGATGCCTTGTGAGGTGCTGACGGGTAACTATTCTCCGGGGAATGGGCACCGGACTTATGATCCTTTATTGAAACGATTCCACTCTCCTGATCGGCTGAGTCCGTTTGGAGGTGGCGGTATCAATGCATATGCATATTGCAGTGGGGATCCGATCAATCGCGAGGATCGTAATGGGCGTATTGATGGGTTTATCTTTGCGGCCAAAGCTGCTGCGACGGTTGGTGGAGTGCTGAGTCCGCTGACGCTGGCAGAGGGGGCGGCGGCTATCAATATGACGATCGCGCGAGCAAAGGGGGGAGATAATGCGCCAACAATTTCGCATATAGCTCTTCAGGCCGGGGTGACTATTTATACAGGAGCCACTGATGTAGTTTCGTTTGTTGTACTTTCCGGCTTCGCGCCTAAATCGGCCTATCCCGGAAAAACTCATGATAAAGGCCAGAAAGGTATAACTGCACGGGGTGTTATCATAATGAATGCTCTAGCGGTTCCTGCGAGGATTGTTGCATTCAAAAATAACAAGAAATACTACCCAGGTTTTGGCGTTTCGGATCGTTCAGGGGAAACAGATAAGCCTATAGAGTTGAAGACGATTCTTCGTGATACTGACATAGAGTCAGCAGCTAACACGAATAATATAGATCGAGGTTAACGGTTCAATTAATTGGTGTTGACGGCTTTTGATTGTTGATTGGTGAGGTCGCATCTCGGTATGGCTGGTATCGCGCGACAATGTTGCTTTGGCCTGGGGAGGTATCTGCTCCTGTGTAAAGACAACGCCAGGCCTATGCCCAGACCGAACTGATAGACGTCTGCCTGGCCGACCGCTTTGCCCTGACGACCAAGGTGCGGGAGTTCATGGATTACCTGCAGCGATGCCTGGGCGAGCAGTGGCGGGTGCAGGCATGAAAAAACCGCCACGAGGGCGGTTTTTTCATGCTGCGGGTGCCACTCAGAAGCGGTAGGTCAGCGAAGCACCAACGCCGTGGGCGCTGTTTTCGTACTTGGCCTGGTAGCTGCCCTTGAGGCCAGCTTCCGTCGCGCTGTGCGGCTGGTTGTTGACCTTGGTGTCTTCTTCCCACAGGTAGGAGTAGGCCACGTCGATGGTCATGTCGTCGGTCGGGCTCCAGCCGGCACCGATGCTGAAAATCTTGCGATCACCAGTAGGGATGCGCGGGGAGCGGTTGGTGTTGTTGGTCGGCGACTGGTCAACCGAGAAACCGGTGCGCAGGACCCACTCCTTGTTCACCTTGTAGGAGGCGCCGATGGCGTGAGCCCAGGTGTCGTGCCAGTTCTGTTCCTCGTTGATGGTCTTGAACTGCCCGGCAGGGCCTGCCGGCACTTCGTTGTTGACCGTGATGTTTTCCAGGCGGCTCCAGCGGGTCCAGGTGCTGCCTGCGTACAGGGTCCACTGGTCGTCCAGTTCGTGGGTGACCGAGAAGTCCACCGACTCGGGGGTCTTGATCTTCAGGGTGGCATCGAACTTGTTGCCGTCCAGGCCGAGCAGCGGGTAGCTGACCTTGGTCTTGCCTTCGAGCTTGTAGTCGACCATAGAGTGGTAGGTCAGGCCGACGCGGGTGCGGTCGGTGGCCTGCACCAGGACACCGATGTTGTAGCCGACGGCGGTGTCGTCGCCCTTGATCTTCACCTCGCCATCAGCCGGACGCAGCGGCGAGATACTGGCCAGGTTCGAACCCAGCTCGCCCTTGATGCGGTTGATGGTCGGGCCGAAGCCGATCGAGACCTTGTCGTTGAACGCATAGCTCACGGTCGGCTGGAAGGTCACGACCTCGACATGGCTCTTCTTGCCCCAGTAGCGCGCGGCATCGTCGCTACCGTAGTCGGTGACCAGGCCGAACGGCACGTAGACGCCGAAACCGACGCTCCAGTGGTCATCGATGGACTTGACGTAGTAACCCATCGGCACGCCGACCACGGGCACCATGTCACCGTCCATTTCCCCCCCTTTGTTACTGCCGCGTCCGGAAATATCGGACTTGGCGATGACCGCGGCACCACCGACGGTCATCTGGTCGCGCTTCAGGCGGGCCATGCCCGCCGGGTTGCCATACACGGTGCTGGCATCTTCGGCAGAAGAAGAACGACCCGCGAAACCTGTCCCCATGCCGCTGACGCTCTGTTCGTTCAGGGCAAAGCCGCTGGCGAGCAATTGGCTGGAAGCGAGGGCAACGGCAATGCCGAGAGAGGTTTTGAGCATAACTTTTTTCATTATTAGAAAACTCCTTGGGATCTCCGGGGCGAAAAGCTACCAACAAATGCCGCGCTGCGCCATAGGCTGAAACACAGGAGATAGAGCGGTTTTGTAGGACAATCCGACCAAAATTCCGTTTATTCCGGTTGTAGGACGTGTTGGCTCAGGAGGCTGGGGTGAGCATTGGCTCGATACAGTGTTGCCAGGCCTGAGTGAAATCCCGCAGGCGCCCCTGGGGCTGGAAGGTCTGCCGCCAGATCCGCGCCAGGCCCAGCAGATCGTCGGCCGCCGGCAACGGCATGGCCTGCTCTTCGATGAGCATCCAGGCGATGGCAGTGGCGTAGCGCAGGTTGACGGTCAGCTCGAGGTGCGGGCCGCCGAGGAAGGCGTGCTGGCTGGCCAGGCCACGTACCAGGCTGGCCAGTTCGGGGTCGCGGGCCAGGTATTCGTCCCACAGGCAGCGGTGACGATTCCCACCGATCCTGTAGAGCCCATGGCCGCGTCGGTCATGCAGGGCGGCCCCCAGCGCAGACTGGCTTGCGGCAACGCCCAGTAACAAAGCTTCTGCGCTGTCGCAGTGACGACCCAGGTAGACCAGGGTCGGCCGGATCACATATCGACTCAACTCGTTCGCAGCGATGCCCATGATGCCCTCTGCTGGAAAGGGCCGACGGGCGCTGGAGCTTGGCAGCTGGTGAGTGGTCAGGCCCGCCGGAAGCGGCAGGAGCCGCTCGAGTTGAAGTGTAGTGTGATAACTGTGGTGTAAAGGGCTGTTTTTAAATCGATTGCAGCCCGAAGGCGCGGGGCATATGCCCGCTGGCGATTAGGCCAATTGCCTTCAGGCTGGGTTTTGCATGGCGTATTCATGGCGTGAATCACCCGCCATTCGTTCATGCGGTCAGCGACTGGCGGGTGCGCTCGATCACTGCCTGCAGCGGTTCGGCCCGGTTGTATTGTTCCGGGTAGAGCCGCTCGCTGTGGCAGGCGATGCCATGCTCGTCGACCAGGGTGAAGCTGAAGCTGCCCTTGCGTGGGGCAACGATAAGGCACTTCAGTGGGGCGAAGGCCTGGGAAAGGGTGCCAAAGGCAGCCTGGATCTGTTGATGGTTACTCATATTGTTGGATGTTCCTGCGTAAGACACGGTGTTTGATCCGTGCACAATAGAAACGTTCCAGTGACGTCTTTATTAAGGAGACGCAGAACCTGACTGGAACAGGGCAGCCAGAGGGGCGCATGCAATAGGTGGGCGCTGGGCTGACTGGTAGGTACGACAGAAGGCAGGCAGCACACCGACACCAGGGTTCTGGGCGTCGGGGAAGATCCTGATCAATCTGAAACGTGATTCGTGCTGGGCAAGGTCTGCCGAGTGAATCATCGAATGGGCCGGTCCCGATGGGGCAGTGCCTGCTCGTTGTCGAGCGGTGGGCTGCGGGGACTGAGTGGCCAGAATGACTTCAGCTGGGTACTAACAGGGCGCAACCCTACACGAACATTTCGGGGTTGGCAAGCTTTTGGCATTCTGGCGGGAAGCCGATCATTATGTCGTCAATCGCGCCTGCTGTGAAGAGGGGGAAATGCCCCGGCAATCGCCCGGCTGTACCGTTTTCGTGCACCGTGCTGCCGTTTGTTGGTGCACTTGTACACACTCGGCTGAACAGTTGTAACCCTCCTGCAACATCCTGTGGACGGCTCGCCAATGACTTGACTGGGGGCTTAAGTCAATGAAAAAAAACACTAATTTTTGCTGGTGAAAAAATCGACAGTTTGAGCGAAAGCCCCATTTCACAGGGGTTTGCGGGCTGCCTCAAGGGGTTGTCCACCGAGTTATCCACAGGTTCTGTGGATTGTCCCGGGCGCTTGCTCTAGGACGGGCGTGCCAGCTGTTTCATCGATTGTCCGACAATCGGTGGATTGAGGTGGCATGGGCATTTTCCCTGGGAAAACGTCAAGAAAAAATCATGGAAAAAAATGTCGATCAGCCGAAGGTCGCCCGGGCCAGACCACGAAAAATGGAGTAGAGTGGCGCGCCTCTCGAGTCACCCTTGCTGTTGGTCATGAAGCTTCGCGGTAAACACCTCGCCAGTCCTGATGCCTCGCCATCGCTGCCTTCCCCCAAGCGCTTTTCCCTGAAAGTGGCCCTGTGGCTGCTCGACAGCCCACGCCTGGGCGACAAGCCCAGCGTCAAGCACCTGGCCGGGCGCATGCTCAAGCAGCCGGCGCGCCAGGGCGTGGTGGTGGCCCAGAGTCGCCTGGGGCAGATGCTCTGCCGCGATTGCGGCAATGCCCGCGACCGGCGCATCGGCCATGAATTGCTGCGCCAGGCGGCCCGTGCCGGTGATCGGCGGGCCCAGTTGGAATATGGCCGGTTGTGCCAGTCCCAGGAGCCGGAGCAGGCCCGCTACTGGTTGGAGCTGGCGGCGGGGCAGGGCTCGCAGGAGGCGCGGCGGTTGTTGCGCCAGTGGTTCGGTGGTTAGGGGTATCGATCCTCGCGTCCCCCTGTAGGAGCGGCCTTGTGCCGCGAAAGGGCCGCACAAGGCCCCGGCGATCTTTGCGTCAACACCGAATCCCCGGGGCCGTTGCACGGCCCTTTCGCGGCACAAGGCCGCTCCTACAGGGGGCACTGACCAGGCAGCCCTGCCACCAGGCTGATAAGCTGCGCAGCATTCGTCAATGTTCGATCGGGGTAAGCATGACAGTGGATCTGACCAGCATTCTGCTGGGCTTGGTGGCGGGCGCCGTGCCCTGCCTGGGCTGGGTCATGCAGGTGCAGCGCGGCCAGGGCGCACGCAAGGCCGAGCAGGCTTTGCTCGAGGAGCGCCTGAATGCCGCCCAGTTGACCCAGGCCGGCCTGCAGGCGCAGTTGGAGGCCAGCCGCGACGAGGTCAGCGACCTCAGCGAGGCCAACACCGTCAAGCAGACCCAACTGGCCGCCCAGGGCCGTGAACTGGAACTGCTGCAGATCGACCGCGACAACGCCCGTGACGCCGCCCATGCCTGGCACCTCGAGCGCGCCAACCGCGAGGCCGAGCTGCGTCGCCTCGAGGCCCAAACCGCACGCCTGGAGGCCGAGCTGCGTGAACAGCAGGAGAGCCACCAGCAACGCCTCGAGGACCTGCAGGAGGCCCGCGACACCCTGCGCGCGCAGTTCGCCGACCTGGCCACCAAGATCTTCGACGAGCGCGAACAACGCTTCGCCCAGACCAGCCAGCAGCACCTGGGGCAATTGCTCGATCCGCTCAAGGAGCGTATCCAGGCGTTCGAGAAGCGCGTCGAGGAAAGCTACCAGCAGGAGGCCCGCGAACGCTTCTCCCTGGGCAAGGAGCTCGAGCGCCTGCAGCAGCTCAACCTGCGCCTGTCCGACGAGGCCACTAACCTCACCCAGGCGCTCAAGGGCCAGAAGACCCAGGGCAACTGGGGCGAGCTGATCCTGGAGCGGGTGCTGGAGCACGCGGGCCTGGAGAAGGGCCGCGAGTACCAGACCCAGGTCAGCCTGCGCAGCGCCGACGGCGAGCGCTTCCAGCCCGATGTACTGATCATGCTGCCGGGCGACAAGCAGGTGGTGGTGGACGCCAAGGTCAGCCTGACGGCCTACCAGCAGTTCGTCGGCAACAACGACGAAGCCGCGCTCAAGCAGCATGTGCAGTCGTTGCGCAACCACGTCAAGGGCTTGTCGAGCAAGGACTACAACCGCCTCGAGGGCTTGCACAGCCTCGACTTCGTGCTGCTGTTCGTGCCCATCGAGGCGGCCTTCTCGGCGGCGCTGCAGGCCGAGCCCAACCTGTTCCAGGAGGCCTTCGACCGGCAGATCGTGATCGTCAGCCCGACCACCCTGCTCGCCACCCTGCGGGTGATCGACAGCCTGTGGAAGCAGGAACGCCAGGGGCAGAACGCCCGGGAGATCGCCGAGCGCGCCGGCTGGCTGTACGACAAGTTCGTGCTGTTCATCCAGGACCTGGACGAGCTCGGCGCGCGCCTGGCCCAGGTGGACAAGGCCTACGCCGCGGCGCGCAATAAGTTGTGCGAGGGGCGCGGCAACCTGGTCAGCCGCAGCGAGCAGCTCAAGCTGCTCGGTGCCCGGGCCAGCAAGAGCCTGCCCGCCGAGCTGATCGAGCGCGCCCTGGCCGACGAAGCGCTTACTGAACCAGGCTCAGATGCCGATTGAGCAGGGCGCGCAGGGCCGCCGGCTTGACCGGCTTGGCCAGGTAGTCAAGGCCCGCGGCATGCACCAGGGCGATGGTCTCATTGCGTCCGTCAGCGCTGATCACCACCCCGGGCACCGGCTCGCCCAGGCGCGTCCGTAGCCAGCCCATCAGCCCGGTGCCGGTCTCGCCGTCATCCAGGTGGTAGTCCACCAGCGCCAGGTGCGGGCGCAGGCCCTTGCCGAGCAGGGCCTCGCATTCGGCCTGGTTACGCGCCGTCCACACCTGGCAACCCCAACGGCTGAGCAGGCTGTTCATGCCGATCAGGATGCTGTCCTCGTTGTCCACGCACAGCACCTGCAGCCCGGCCAGCGGCTGCCCGGCCTGCTCCACGGGGGCGGGCGTCGCGGGCGCGGGGCTGTGGGCGATGGGCACGCTGACGCGGAACACGCTGCCCTTGCCCGGCCAGGAGCGCACCTCCAGCGAATGCCCGAGCACCCGGCACAGGCCGTCGGCGATCGCCAGGCCCAGGCCCAGGCCTTTCTCGGCGCGGGTCTGGTGGCTGTCCAGGCGCTTGAACTCCTGGAAGATCACCTGCAGCTTGTCGTCGGCGATGCCCGGGCCGCGGTCCCACACCTCCAGCCACAGGCGTTCGCCCTGGCGCCGTGCGCCCAGCAGCAGCGGGCTCTTGCCGTAGCGCAGGGCGTTGGTGAGGAAGTTCTGCAGCACCCGGCGCAGCAGCTTGATGTCGCTGTCCACCCGCAGGCGGCTGCCGCGCAGGCGGAACTCCAGGCCTTTTTCGGCGGCCAGTACCTTGAACTCGGCGCCGAGGGTATCGAACAGCTCGTTGAGGGCGAAGGGTTTGATGTCGGGGGTGACCTTGCCGTTCTCCAGGCGCGAGATGTCGAGCAGGTCGCTGATCAGCTCCTCGGCCGAGCGCAGCGAGCTGTCCATGTGCTGCACCAGCTGCCGGGCCTCGTCGTTCATGGCCTCGGCCTGTTGCGACAAGGCGGCGGAGAACAGCCGGGCGGCGTTGAGCGGTTGCATCAGGTCGTGGCTGACGGCGGCGAGGAAGCGGGTCTTGGACTGGCTGACCGCCTCGGCGCGGCTCTTGGCCTCGGTCAGCGCCTGGTTGAGCTGCGACAGTTCGTGGGTGCGCTCGGCGACGCGCTGCTCCAGGCCCTCGTTGGAGTCGCGCAGGGCTTGCTCGGCCTCGCGGAACGGGGTGATGTCGGTGAAGCTCATGACGAAGCCGCCGCCGGGCATCGGGTTGCCGATCAGCTCGATCACCCGGCCATTGGGGAACAGCCGTTCGGAGGAGTGGGCCCGGCCCTGGCGCATCCAGTGCAGGCGCCGCGCCACATGCACCTGGGCCTCGCCCGGGCCGCACAGGCCGCGCTCGGCGTTGTAGCGGATGATGTCGGCAATCGGCCGGCCGACGCTGATCAGCCCGTCGGGGTAGTTGAACAGCTCCAGGTAACGCCGGTTCCAGGCCACCAGGCGCAGGTTCTGGTCGACCACGCTGATGCCCTGGTTGATGTTCTCGATGGCGCCCTGCAGCAGCGCGCGGTTGAACTGCAGCACCTCGCTGGCTTCGTCGGCGATGCGCACCACGTCCTCGAGCTGCATGTCGCGGCCTTCGATGGCAGCCTTGACCACGGCGCGGGTCGAGGAGGTGCCGAGCACGCCGGCCAGCAGCCGCTCGGTGTGCTCGATCCAGTCGCCGTCGGCGTTCTGGTTGGGGTTGAAACCCTTGCCCTGGCGGTAGGCGAAGCGGATGAAGCTTTGCCGGGCGCGCTCCTCGCCGACGAAGCGCGCGGCAAGCTTGAGCAGGTCGTCGATCTGCACCGCCAGCAGGGGTTTGCTGGAAGGTCGGGCGCTGGTCTGCTGGCCAATGAAGCGCCCGGCCTGCCAGTGCTCGGAAACCCGTGTACGGGAGAGGATCGAGACCCAGGCGAACAGGGTGAAGTTGCCCGCCAGCGACAGCACCACGCCCTGGGTGAGTGGGGTGATCGGCAGGTTGAGCGGGTTGCCGTGCAACCAGGCCAGCCCCGGGAACAACTGCAGCGACCAGCCCAGGCTGTGGGCGGCGATCGGCAGCACCAGGGTGTAGAACCACAGGAAGATGCCGGCGGCCAGGCCGGCGAACACGCCGCGGCGGTTGGCCTGTTTCCAGTACAGCGCGCCGAGCATCGCCGGGGTCAGCTGGGTCACCGCGGCGAAGGCGATCTGGCCGATGGTCGCCAGGCTCGCGGTGGAGCCGAGCAGGCGGTAGCTGACGTAGGCCAGCAGCAGGATGACCACGATGGTCACCCGGCGCACCGAGAGCATCCAGTGGCGGAACACCTCGAAAGGCCGCTCGGCGTTGTTGCGTCGCAGCAGCCAGGGCAGCAGCATGTCGTTGGAGACCATGGTCGACAGCGCCACGGCCTCGACGATGACCATGCCTGTGGCCGCCGAGGCGCCGCCGATGAACGCCAGCAGGGCCAGGCTCGGGTGGGCCTCGGCCAGTGGCAGGCTGATCACGAACGAGTCGGAGATCACCGTGCCCGGCAGCAGCATCTGCCCGGCCAGGGCGATGGGCACCACGAACAGCGCGGCCAGGGCCAGGTACAGCGGGAACACCCAGCGCGCCAGGCGCATGTCCTGGGGCTCGATGTTCTCCACCACGGTGACGTGGAACTGCCGCGGCAGGCAGATGATCGCCATCATCGCCACGGCGGTCTGCACCACCATCGACGGCCAGTTGATGGTTTCTTCCCAATAATCGTTCAGGTGCACCGACTGCCGGGCCTGGGTGAACAGGTCGTCGAAGCCGTCATACAGGTTGAACACCACGAAGGCGCCCACGGCGAGGAAGGCCAGCAGCTTGACCAGCGACTCGAAGGCGATCGCCAGGACCATGCCGCGGTGGTGCTCGGTGACGTCCAGGCTGCGGGTGCCGAAGACGATGGCGAACAGCGCCAGCACCAGCGACACCACCAGCGCGGTGTCCTGCACCCGGCTGCCGGTGGCATCGGCGTTGGCGCCGATCAACAGGTTCACCCCCAGCACGATGCCCTTGAGCTGCAGGGCGATGTAAGGCAGCACGCCGACCAGGCAGATCAGCGCCACCACCACCGCCAGGGTCTGCGACTTGCCGTAGCGGGCGGCGATGAAGTCGGCGATCGAGGTGATGTTCTGCTGCTTGCTGATCAGCACCATCTTCTGCAGCACCCAGGGCGCGAAGATCAGCAGCAGCACCGGGCCCAGGTAGATGGGCAGGAACGCCCACAATTGTTCGGCGGCCTGGCCGACCGCGCCGAAGAAGGTCCAGCTGGTGCAGTACACCGCCAGCGACAGGCTGTACACCCAGGCGCGCAGGCGCGGCGGCAACGGCGTGCTGCGGCGGTCGCCATAGAAGGCGATGGCGAACATGATGGCCATGTAGGCCAGGGCGACCACGGCGATCAGCCCGCTGGACAACGACATGCAAACTCCGGAGCAAAAAATGAAACGCGGTCACGATCAATCAGTCTGGCACGCAGGGCGCGGTTCGTCAGCGCCGACCATGGTCGCAGTGGCAGGACGTCGCAGGGACCATCGCGGGGCAAGTCGCATCGGCGCACCGCCGCTCCCACGAATGTCGAGCTGCCCTTGGGCGTGGGAGCGGCGGTGCGCCGATGCGACTTGCCCCGCGATGGCATCACTCAGCTCGGCGCGTCCCCAGCCAGTAGAACACACCGGCCAGTATCACCGACCCGATCAGCAGATAGAACACCGCCACCGGCACCAGGTGCCCGAGCGCGACGCCCACCAGCACCGGCCCCAGTGCCGCGCCCAGGTTGCCCAGGTTCTGTGCGCCGTAATAGATGCCACGCAGGTGCTCCGGGGCGATGAGGTCGATGAACATGTACTCGGCCGGAATCACGATGATCTCGCCCAGGGTGAACACCAGCATCGCCAGGCACCAGGCCAGCGCCGTGCCGGCCAGGGAAAAACCCAGCAGCCCGGCGACGAACAGGCCCATGCCGGCCATCAGCCAGGGCATCAGCCGGCGCCGGTCGATGCGCTTGCCGATCAGGTACTGCAAGGCGATTACCGTCACCGCGTTGGTGGTCACCAGGTAGCCGACCAGCCGCGCCGCCTCGGCGGGGTTGCGGGTCACCACCAGGTACTGCGACAGGTAGGCGGTGAACTGGCCGAACACCACCGCGCTGAGCACGCCGCCCAGGGTGAAGCATACCAGCCGCCGGTCGCGCAGCAGGCCCAGCGCCACCTGGCCGAAGCCGGCGCCGGGCTGCGGCCGGTCCTGGGGCTGCAGGTCGCGAACGCCCAGGCGCTGGTAAGCCAGGCACATGGCAAGCCCAATGAGTGCCGAGACCACAAAGGGCAGGTGGCCGTCCACCTCGATCAGGGCCACGCCGAGCATCGGCCCCACGGCATAGGCGATGTTGCTCAGGGTGTACTTGATGGCGAACACCTCGGCGCGCTGTTCCACCGGCAACAGGGCGCAGAAGGCGGCCTTGGCGGCGATGTCGACCAGCGCCAGGGCCAGGTTGATCACCACCAGGCAGAGGAAGAACAGGGCGGCCGAGCGACTGGCGATGGCGCCGACGAAGGCCAGGGCGAACACCAGCAGGCTGGCGATCACCAGGGTGTGGTTGCGCACGGTGTCGACCAGGTGCCCGCCGTACAGGCTCAGCAGCGAGGCGACGATCAGCGCGCCGCCGATCACCAGGCCGATACGGCCGACCGAAAGCTGGAAGTTGTCGGCCAGGTAGACCACCAGGTAGGGCAGGGTGATCGCCCGGGCCATGGTCAGGGTGAAGGTGGTGAGCAGGAGCAGGCGTACCGGGTTGGGGTAGCGCTTGAGGGCGGTGAGCATCGACAGGTCCTTGTCATTATTGTCATCAGGAAAACCGCGCCAAGCATATTCCAGGGCCTGGAGTTTTAGCTATATCTGCAAAATAGATAACAGATAGAGAAATTACCCGTTATATAGATATTCTTGGAAGGCATAAGATGAATCCACCTTACACAAGGCCAGGAGACATCCAATGCCATGCACCCAGACCCGCGCCCCGTCGTGGCGCCCGTTGAGCCATCTGGCCCATCCCCGCGAAGTGATCCGCCAGTTCACCCCCAACTGGTTCGCCGCGACCATGGGCACCGGCGTGCTGGCCCTGGCGTTGCACCAGGTGCAGGTGCCACTGCTGGACGCGCTTGCCGAGGGCCTGTGGTGGCTGACCATTGGCCTGTTCACCCTGTTCTGCGTCTTGTACGGCGCCCGCTGGGTGATGTTCTTCGACGAGGCGCGGCGGATTTTTGCCCACTCCACCGTGTCGATGTTCTTCGGCACCATCCCCATGGGCCTGGCCACCATCCTCAATGGCGCCCTGGTGTTCGGCCTGGCGCGCTGGGGCGAGGCGGTGGTGCCGTGGGTCGAGATGCTCTGGTGGCTGGATGTGGGCCTGGCGCTGCTGTGCGGCGTGGCCATTCCCTACCTGATGTTCACCCGCCAGGAGCACAGCATCGACCAGATGACCGCGGTGTGGCTGCTGCCGGTGGTGGCTGCCGAAGTCGCCGCCGCCAGCGGCGGGCTGCTGGCGCCGCACCTGGTGGATGCGCACCGGCAGTTCCAGGTGGTGATCACCAGCTATGTGATGTGGGCGGTGTCGTTGCCGGTGGCATTCAGCATCCTCACCATCCTCATGCTGCGCATGGCCCTGCATAAACTGCCGCCGGCCAACATGGCCGCCTCCAGCTGGCTGGCGCTGGGCCCGATCGGTACTGGGGCGCTGGGCATGCTGGTGCTCGGCGGCGATGCCCCCGCAGTATTTGCCGCCAATGGCCTGGGTGGCCTCGGCGAGGTGGCCCGTGGGCTGGGGTTGGTGGCCGGTATCGTGCTGTGGGGCGCCGGGTTGTGGTGGTTGCTGACGGCGGTGCTGATCACCTTGCGCTACATGCGCCAGGGCATGCCGTTCAACCTCGGCTGGTGGGGGTTCACGTTCCCGCTGGGTGTGTATTGCCTGGCCACCCTGAAGCTGGCGGCCTGGCTTGAGCTGGGTTTCTTCAGTGTGTTTGGCCAGGCACTGGTGGTAGCGCTGGCGCTGCTCTGGCTGCTGGTGGCCAGCCGTACCCTGCGTGGGGCGTGGCGTGGCGAGCTGTTCGTCTCGCCCTGCATTGCCCGGCAGTAACGGCGGGGATTCAGAGATTGGGCGTGTAGTTGAAGCTGCCTGAGGCCTCTGCGTCGGTGAACGGGGCGATCGGTGCCTTGCGGTTCAGCATGTCATTGACCATCGAGCCCGGTAACATCTGGATGCTGTTGTTGAAGCGCTCCACTTCGCCGTTGAAGATGACGATCGCCGCACCGACGTTTTCCTGTTGTTCGGTGATTTCCCGCATGAAGTTGCCGAGCACCTCGGACGCCTTGAGGTCAGGATAAGCTTCGACGGCAACGCGCAGGCCATTGAGCAGCGAGCGGGTGGCGCTCTCGGCGGCGACCAACGAAGTGCCGTTGGCCGCGCTCGGCAGCTCGGCAATGGCGCTGCGCAGGCGCGTGATCTCGCTCATCAGGTTGTGTTCGTAGTCCTGATAGTGGCTGACATGCGGCTGCAAGCCGTCGAGTACCTTGCTCTTCTGCCGCTCGTAGGTCAGCACGTCGGCCCAGGCCCGTTGCGCACGGTTGTGGCCGCCGATGATCGCGTTGTAGTAGCTGATCACGGCCAGCAGGCCCAGAACGGCGACGCTAATGCCGATGATGACGGGTAGATCCATTGTCAGTTTTCCCTCTGAATGGCGGTTGGGGTGGGTGATTCGAAATTGTCGTCATGCTGCTCGGCGAGCACGTGGATCGCTTCCAGCAAGGTAGTCAGCGCGGGCAAGTCGATGCCCGCTTCGATGGCCTTGTAAAAGGCCCCTGGGTTGCTCAAGTCACCCGGCATCTCGAAGTCGATGAGGTTGTTGTCGTCGAAGCTGAGGCAGAGCCCGGCGCCGTCGGCGGCGAATTCCAGATTGGGGTTGCGCAGGCGCGCGGTCATGCTCAGCAGGTGCAGTACCGTGACGGGCTTGGCGAACCGGGCGCAGGCCATCGCACTTGTGCCGCTGAGGGTGAGTGTGCTGTTGAAGGCGCTTGAGGTGGTTTCGTAGGTGTGGTCGAGGTCGATCTTGGTCTGTTTGTCGCTGCGCACGGCGATACCTTGCACCCACGGGAAATCCACCACCAGGCTGTAGCGCCGATACTGGTCGTAGACGTTTCGGGACCGTGTCACGGTTTCACCCTTGCTGTTTGTCTCGGTATAGGTCTGTGTATGCCTGTCGACGTATTCCAGGTCGACATAGTGGTAAGTGAGGGTGTGCAGAGGGCCTTTGAACGTGCCTTTCAACGCGAGTTGTATCTGGCGACGGTGATTGCCTCGCGCGTAATCACGGAAGGATTGCTGCAACCGGACCAGCAATTGTTCGGGGGACGTGCCGATTTCCCCGAGGCCGTTGGCGAACCTGCTCGAGCGCAGCGCCAGTGCCCTGGACAGTTCGGGCAGCAGGTGGCGGCCGCGAGCGATGTAGGAAAGCGTGCCGGTGACGAAAAGGATGCTTGGCCCCGCGATGATCCAGGCGCAGGTCGACGGTGTGAAACCCCAGGCCTCGGCCAACCAGGTCAGGATTGCCCAGGGCCCCAGGTAGTTGGCCGCCAGGGCGACGATCGCCAGGACCGTGAAGACTTGGATCGCTTGCCAGTCGGCTTTGTACTCGAACCGCAGCTTGCCCTTGTAGTCAACGAATTTGCCCACGATAGCAAGGAGATCGGCGGTGTTTTTCGCCGATTTCGTGGCTTCGGTGGCGGCGTCGATCATCGCCGCCAACCGCTTGTCTTCATTCATGGTATTTCGATGTCCATTTCCTGGGGGCGTCCTGCAGAGAGGCTCTCGGTGCATCTAGCCTCGTTCATGCGCCCTGGATGGGGCGGTTTTTTTCGGTGCCTGGCAGTCTGCCATCGCCCTGGCTGTCTTTCCAGCGTGCCGGCAAGGTTGCCATGACCAGGCATTCCCGTGCAGATTTGTGGCTTATCACGCTGTACGTGCCTCCAATGACAAAGCCCAACCAGGTACAAGGACGATGAGTCACCCCTCGCAATTCACCCTGCTCGGCAAGCGGCGCTTCCTGCCGTTCTTCATTACCCAGTCGCTGGGCGCCTTCAACGACAACCTGTTCAAGCAGTCGCTGATCCTGGCGATCCTCTACAAGCTGAGCCTGGAAGGCGACCGCTCGATCTGGGTCAACCTCTGCGCCTTGCTGTTCATCCTGCCGTTCTTCCTGTTCTCGGCGCTGGCCGGGCAGTTCGGCGAGAAGTTCGCCAAGGACCGGCTGATCCGCGCGATCAAGCTGGCCGAGATCGTCATCATGGCCATCGGCGCGACCGGTTTCGTCACCCATCACCTGGAACTGATGCTGGTGGCGCTGTTCGCCATGGGCACCCACTCGGCGCTGTTCGGCCCGGTGAAGTACTCGATCCTGCCCCAGGCCCTGCGTGAGGAGGAGCTTGTAGGCGGCAACGGCCTGGTGGAGATGGGTACCTTCCTGGCGATCCTGGCAGGCACCATCGGCGCCGGGATGCTGATGTCCTCCAGCCAGTACGCGGTACTGGCTGCCGCCGGGGTGGTGGCCACCGCCGTGCTGGGCTACCTGGCCAGCCGCTGGATCCCCCGCGCCGCAGCCGCCGCGCCGCAGATGAAGCTGGACTGGAACATCTTCAAGCAGTCCTGGCTGACCCTGCGCCTGGGCCTGGGCCAGACCCCGGCGGTGTCGCGCTCGATCGTCGGCAACTCGTGGTTCTGGTTCGTCGGCGCCATCTACCTCACGCAGATTCCGGCCTATGCCAAGGACTGGCTGCACGGCGACGAGACCGTGGTCACCCTGGTGCTGACCCTGTTCTCGGTGGGCATCGCCGTCGGCTCGCTGCTGTGCGAGCGCCTGAGCGGGCGCAAGGTGGAGATCGGCCTGGTGCCGTTCGGCTCGTTCGGCCTGACTTTGTTCGGCCTGCTCTGGTGGTGGCATTCGGGCGATGTGCCGGTCGGCGTCGTGCCCCATGACTGGCTGGCGTTGCTGGGCATGAGCCAGGCCTGGTGGATCATGCTGTCGATCGTCGGCCTGGGCATCTTCGGTGGTTTCTACATCGTGCCACTGTATGCGCTGATCCAGGCGCGCACCCCGGAAGACCAGCGGGCCCGGGTGATCGCCGCCAACAACATCCTCAACGCGTTGTTCATGGTGGTCTCGGCGATCATCACCATCGTCCTGCTGAGCCTGGCCAAGCTGAGCATCCCGCAGCTGTTCCTGGTGGTGTCGCTGCTCAATATCGCGGTCAACGCCTACATCTTCCGCATCGTGCCGGAATTCACCATGCGCTTCCTGATCTGGCTGCTCAGCCACTCGATGTACCGGGTCGAGCACCGCGAGCTGCAGCGCATTCCCGACGAGGGCGCGGCGCTGCTGGTGTGCAACCATGTGTCGTTCGTCGATGCGCTGCTGATCGGTGGGGCGATCCGCCGGCCGATCCGTTTCGTCATGTACTACAAGATCTACAACCTGCCGGTGCTCAACTTCGTGTTCCGCACCGCCGGCGCCATTCCCATCGCCGGGCGCGGCGAGGACGAGGCCACCTACGAGCGCGCCTTTGCCCGCATTGCCCAGTACCTGGCCGACGGCGAGTTGGTGTGTATCTTCCCCGAAGGCAAGCTGAGCGCGGACGGTGAGATCGATGTGTTCAAGGGCGGGGTGAACCGCATCCTGCAGGAGACGCCGGTGCCGGTGATTCCGCTGGCGCTGCAGGGGCTGTGGGGCAGTTTCTTCAGTCGCGACCCGAACAAGGGCTTCTTCAAGCGCCTGTGGTCGCGGGTGACCCTGGTGGCTGGCGCCGCCATCCCGGTGGAGGCGGCGCAGCCCGAGGCGCTGCGCGAGCAGGTGAGCCTGCTGCGCGGCGACATGCGCTAAGGGAAAAGGAGGGAGGTCAGCTGGCGCTGACCTTCAGGCCGACCAGGCCGGTGATGATCAGGGCGACACTGGCCAGGCGGATCAGCGCCATGGATTCGCCGAACAGGATGATCCCGGCGATCACCGTGCCGACCGCGCCGACGCCGGTCCAGATGGCATAGGCGGTGCCCAGCGGCAGCTCCTTCATGGCCAGGCCCAACAGGCCAAGGCTGATGACCATGGCACCGACGGTGAGGATGGTGGGCATGGGGCGGGTGAAGCCGTCGGTGTACTTGAGGCCGACAGCCCAGCCAACTTCGAACAGGCCGGCGAACAACAGGATGATCCAGGACATGGTGAGTCTCCATCGATTCAATGATGGGGCCGTCCCCGGTATGTTCACGCACAGCGTCGTGAGGCCGTCCTCACAGTGCGCACTATACTGCACATTTGTGGCGGGAGTGGCAAGTGTGACGGATCAATGGTGCCTGTGCCGGCCTCTTCGCGGGTAAACCCGCTCCCACAGGATCATCACAGCCTTGAAACTGCGCGTTACCTGTGGGAGCGGGTTTACCCGCGAAAGGGCCGGCACAGTCCCTATTAATGTCTGACCGGACCAGGCCGCTCAAGACCAGCTCAGAATCGGCCAGCCATTGGTCTGCGCATGCTCGCGCAGCACCGCGTCCGGGTTCACCACGTGCGGGTGATCCACATTCAGCAGCAATGGCCGGTCGTTGCGCGAATCCGAGTAGAAACTCGCCCCCTCCAGGTTCTCCCACAAGATCACCACAGCCTTGAAACTGCGCGATACCTGTGGGAGCGGGTTTACCCGCGAAAGGGCCCGCACAGTCTCTGTCAATGTCTGACCGGACCAGGCCGCTCAAGACCAGCTCAGAATCGGCCAGCCATTGGTCTGCGCATGCTCGCGCAGCACCGAGTCCGGATTCACCACGTGCGGGTGATCGACCTTCAGCAGCAGCGGCAGGTCGTTGCGCGAATCGGAGTAGAAACTCGCCCCCTCCAGGTTCTCCTGTTCCTGGTCCAGCCACTCCAGCAGGCGGGTGATCTTGCCCTCGCGGTAGGTGAGCACGCCGTGGGTCTTGCCGGTATAGACACCGTTGACCGCCTCCAGCTCGATGGCCAGGTATTCGTCCACCCCCAGCCTTGCCGCGATCGGCCCGACCAGGTGGGTGCCGCTGGCCGAGATGATCAGGATCCGGTCACCGCGCTTGCGGTGCTCGGCGATGCAGCGGCAGGCGTCACCGAAAATGATCGGCTCGATCACATCCTCCACCCAGGGCTCGACCAGGTGCTCCACCTCTTCCAGGGTGCGCCCGGCGATGGGCTCCAGGCTGAAGGCCATATAGTCCTCCATCGCCAGGTGGCCCTTGCCGTAGGCTTCCATCAGCTCATGATCGCGCTTGAGGAAAGCCTTGCCGTCGACCCAGCCCAGCCGGGCCATCTGCTCGCTCCACAGCGACGCGCAGTCGCCGTGGATCAGGGTTTCGTCAAGATCGAAGATTGCCAGTGCCATGCGTTGTATCTCCTTAGGCCACTTCCCGTAGCGCCGTGGGGTCGATCGACAAGGATACCCGCTGCCCGTCCGCGTGCAGGTCGGCCGCGCAGCGGTTGAGCACGTCCACCACCAGCTCGACGTCGCGCACCCGTACCCGGTAGCGGATGACGTTGCCCAGCAGGCTGTGGCTGCGGATCTCGCCGTCCAGTTCGCCGTTCAGGCCCAGGGTGATGGACTCCGGGCGGATCGCCAGGCGACCGTTGACCGGGCGTTGCAGCAGGCGGCTGGCGCTGTCGGCGTCGAGCAGATTGTAATTGCCGATGAAGCCTGCGGCGAACAGGTCCACGGGCGCGGTGTAGAGGGTCTCGGCATCGCCGCTCTGGACGATGCGGCCCTGGTTCATCAGGACGATGCGGTCCGACATGGTCAGCGCCTCTTCCTGGTCGTGGGTGACGAAGATGGTGGTCAGCCCCAGCTCGCGCTGGATGGCGCGAATCTGTTCGCGCAGGTGCTTGCGGATGCGCGCATCCAGCGCCGACAGCGGTTCGTCGAGCAGCAGCAGGCGCGGGCGGGTGACCAGCGAGCGGGCCAGGGCCACACGCTGGCACTGGCCGCCGGACAGCTGGTGCGGGTAGCGCCCGGCGAAGCTGCCGAGTTCGACCAGATCGAGTACTTCGCGCACCCGCGCCTGGCTTTCGTCGGCCTTGACCTTCTGCATGCGCAGGCCGAAGGCGACGTTCTGTTCCACGGTCATGTTGGGGAACAGCGCGTAGCTCTGGAACACCATGCCGATGCCGCGCTTCTGCGGGCTCACTGGCACGATGTCCTGGCCGTCGAGGAGGATTCGCCCGCTGTCCACCGGGGTCAGGCCGGCGATGCAGCGCAGCAGCGTGGACTTGCCGCAGCCCGACGGGCCGAGCAGGGTGACGAACTCGCCGCGCTCGATCTGGCAGTCGATGTTCTCGAACACCGGGCTGCCGGCGTAGCTCTTTTGCAGTTTCTGTACGCTGACGAAGCTCATGTCAGGTCTTGTCCTTGTTCAGGCGGTTGGCGACCCAGGTCAGCACCAGCACGAAGGCGAAGTAGGAGATGACCAGCGCGCTGTTGAAGTGGCCGCTGCTGTTGCGCATGTTGTTCAGGTACACCTGCAGGGTCTCGTAGCGGGTGCCCACCAGCAGGTTGGCGAACACGAACTCGCCGAACAGGAACGAGAACGACAGCAGCAGCGCCACCATCAGGCCCTTGCGCAGGTTCGGCAGCACCACCAGCAGCGCCGCCTTCAGAGGGCTGGCGCCAAGCAACTGGGCGGCGTCCATCAGGTCGCGCAGGTTGATGGCTTGCAGGTTGTTGGTGATCGCCCGGTACATGAACGGCAGGGCGATGGTGAAGTAGCAGCCGATCAGGATCCACGGCGTGCCGACCATGGCCAGCGGCCCGCTGCCATACAGCTGCAGCAGGCCCACCGCCGACACCACCGGCGGCACCGCGAAGGGCAGCAGGATCAGCACGTTCATCAGCGCGTCGAGTTTCGGGAAGTGGTAGTGCACCACGAACAGGAGCGGCAGGATCAGCACCACCGAAAGCACCAGCGCACCCACGCACACCAGCAATGACTGGCCGAAGGCGGCGAGAAAGCGCGGCTCGCTCCACAGCGCCAGGTACCACTTGAAGGTCAGCCCGCTGGGCAGCAGGGTCGCCGACCAGCTGGTGGCCAGCGAGTAGAGCAGGGTGCCGGCCAGCGGCAGTAGCAGGATGAGGAACAGCAGATACACCACCACGCGGTGGTAGAGTCCGCCGGCGTTGTTCTCAGCGCGCATGGTAGCTCCTCTTGAGCAGCCATTGATGGACCACCGTGACCACCGTCATCAGGCCCACCAGCACCATCGCCAGGGCGCTGGCCAGGTTCGGGTCGAGGCTGATGTCGCCGGCCACCAGCCCGGCGATGCGGATCGGCAGCACGTTGAAGTTGCCGGTGGTCAGGGCGTAGACGGTGGCGTAGGCGCCCAGGGCGTTGGCCAGCAGGATGACGAAGGTGCCGAGCAGCGCCGGGGTCAGCACCGGCAGGCCGATATGCCGCCAGAACTGCCAGTGGCTGGCGCCGAGCAGTGCGGCGGATTCGCGCCAGTCCTCGCGCAGGGCGTCGAAGGCCGGGTAGAGCAGCAATACGCCCAGGGGGATCTGGAAGTAGGTGTACACCAGGATCAGGCCGGTCTTGGAGTAGATGCTGAAGTCGCCGAGCAGGCCCATCTGCTTGAGCAGCAGCGTCAGTGCACCGTTAAAGCCGAGCAGGATGATGAAGGCGAACGCCAGGGGCACGCCGGCGAAGTTGCTGGTCATGTTGGCGAAGGCGCTGACGAAGTCGCGCAGCTTCGAGTCGACCCGGCGCAGCGAATAGGCGCCCAGGGTGGCGATGACGATGCCGAACAGGCTCGACCAGAAGCTGATCTCCAGGCTGCGTTGCAGCGCCTGCAGGTAGAACTTCGAGGCGAAGATCTTGCTGAAATTGGCCAGGCCCCAGCCGCTCTCGCTCTGCAGGCTGTTGAGGGCGACCCAGGCCAGCGGCGCGACCTGGAAGATGATGAAGAACACGGCGAACGGCAGCAGGCAGAGCAGGGCCAGGTAGCGGCCGCGATGGCTTGCATTCACTTGAGCAGCTCCCGGCAGACCGGTTTGTCGTCGGCGGCGCCGAGCAGCTCGCAGATCGTGCCGCACAGCTCGGTCTGCAACGGCTTGGCCGCGGGATCGAGGCTGAACGCCTCGCCGAACACGAACAGCGGCACTTCGCGCTCCTCGGCCAGCAGGCCGTTGTGCGAGCGGTCGTTGTTCATGCCGTGGTCGGCGGTGACCAGCACCTGATAGCCCTCCTCGAGCCAGCGCGGCAGGTAGTCGGCCAGCAGGATATCGGCGCTGCGCGCGGCGTTGCGGTACTGGCTGCTGTCCAGGCCGTGGCGGTGGCCGGCGTCGTCGATGTTCATCGGGTGCACCAGCAGGAAGTTCGGCGCATGGCGGCGGCGCAGGTATTCGGCGTCGGCCAGCAGGTGCGAGTCGGGGTAGTGGTCGGCGTAGTAGAACAGGCCGTGCTGGATCGGCAGCTTCGGCGCGTGGGTATGGCGGTCGCGCAGCGGGTCGAAGGGCGAACGGTTGTACAGCTCGCTCATCCAGTGATAGGCCGCAGCGGCAGTGCCCAGGCCAGCCTCGCGGGCGTAGTGGAACACGCTGCGCTGGTTGGACAGGCGATTGACGTTGTTATGCACGATGCCGCTGTCGATCGGCGGCACGCCGGTGAGGATGCATTCGTACAGCGGTCGCGACAGTGACGGCAGCTCGCATTCCACCCGGTACAGCGCGGCGCGGTCGGCCTCGACGTAGGCGTGCAGGTGGCCCATGGCATGGTGCGCGACCTGGTGGTTGAGGCCGTCGAGCAGGACCAGGATGACGTTGTGTTGCATGTTGGCTCCAGGGAAACGGGGCTTCGTGGGAGCGGGCTTGCCCCGCGATGGCGATCGCGGGGCAAGCCCGCTCCCACGAGGATGATGGCGCTTATTCCATCTCGATGATCACCTGCTCCTGCCACTTCTGCGGCAGGGCCTTGGAGGTCGCTTCCCAGGCTTCGGCGTTCTTGATCGGCTGGGCGGCCTTGTACTGCTCGTTGGGCAGCAGCTTGGCCTGCACGTCCGCAGGCAGCTTCAGGTGCTCGGCGCGGATCGGCCGGGCGTGGCCGATGGCCAGGTTGGTCTGTCCGGCATCGCTGAAGATGTACTCACGGGCAAGCTTGGCCGCGTTCGGGTGCTTGGCGTACTTGTTGATGATGGTGGTGTAGCCGGAGGTGATCGAGCCGTCCGACGGAATCAGCACCTCGAAGCGTTTCGGGTCGATCTGGTCGCGGTAGCTCAGGCCGTTGAAGTCCCACACCACGCCCACTTCCACCTCGCCCTTCTCCAGGGTCTGGATGGTCGGGTTGGCCAGCGACAGGCGCTTCTGTTGGGCCAGCTTGGTGAACAGCTGCAGGCCCGGCTCGATGTTGCTTTCGTCGCCCTTGTAGGCGATGGCGGCGGCGAGCACGCCGTTGGCGGCCTGGGCGGCGGTGCCGACGTCACCGATGGCGACCTTGTACTTGCCCTTTTCCAGGTCGTGCCAACTGGTGGGGCGTTCGCCTTCCTTGACCAGGTCCTTGTTGATGATGAAGGCGATGGTGCCGGTGTAGGCCAGCGCCCAGTGGCCGTCCTGGTCCTTGGCCCACGCCGGCACCTGGTCCCAGGTGCTCGGCTTGTAGGCCTGGGTGACGCCCTTGGCGACCGCGATCGGGCCGAAGGCGGCGCCGACGTCGCCGATATCGGCGCTGGCGTTGTCCTTCTCGGCGTCGAACTTGGCGATCTCCTGGGCCGAGCTCATGTCGGTGTCGCTGTGCTTGAGGCCGTACTTCTTGGCCAGGTCTTCCCAGGTGCCTTTCCAGTTGGCCCAGGCATCGGGCATGCCCACGCTGTTGACGGTGCCTTCCTTGCGGGCGGCGTCTTCAAGGGCCTTGAGGTCCTGGGCCATGGCCGAGGTGCAAAAAGCGATGGCCGAACCGAGCAGTGACGCCATGAACAACTTTTTCATCCGAAGCTCCTTTGGTGGGTGCCTTGCATTCGTTGTTATGAACAGAAGCGGTGCTTGCGAACCCTTGGTCTAGGTCAGCAAACCTTGAGCCAAGGTAGGCCTGTTGCGTGACAGTTTGATGTAAGGAGAGGGCGCGGGTGGCAGGCCGATGGCTCTGGGAATACAGCGTAGACCACATCGAAAGCCTTGAATCGCGTGGCCTGGCCCGGATCTGGCAAGTCCCTGGGCGAGGCTTTGTCACAGGATGTTCATCAGCCATGCCTAGGCTTGTAGCCATCGCCACATGCCCTGTTATGGGGCTGGACTAGTCCAGATAGGTAACCTTTGATGCAAGCGACGCCACCGCGCGCGGTAACAGCCATCTGCCATGCCCTGCAGGAGCAGATTGAACACGGCCTGCTGGCCCCCGGCGGCAAGCTGCCGGCCGAGCGCAGGCTCAGCGAAGTGTTCGACACCACGCGCATCACCCTGCGCGAGGCGCTGGTGCAGCTGGAGGCCCAGGGGCTGATCTACCGCGAGGAGCGCCGTGGCTGGTTCGTCGCGCCCGAGCGGCTGACCTACGACCTGATCGAGCGCAGCCATTTCCATGCGATGGTCCGCGACCAGGGGCGGGTACCGAGCACCGAGTTGTTGTCGGCGCGCCTGCAGCCGGCCTCGGCGTCGATCTGCGCGCGCCTGCGCCTGCCGGCGTTGTCCAGCGTGGTGCGGATCTGCCGTCTGCGGCGCATTGACGGCAGGGCGGTGCTGTATGCCGAGCACTACCTCAACCCGCGCTACTTCCCGAAGATTCTTGAGCTGGACCTGGCCCGGTCGCTGACCGAGATCTATGCGCGGGAGTACGCCATTCACTATGGGCAGGTGTGCTTCGAGATCCTGCCGACCGCGTTGCCGGTGGCGGCGGCGGGGGCGTTGAAGGTTTCGGCGGGCAGTCCGGGCTTGCATATCACCCGGGTCAACAGCGACCAGCATGGGCATCTGATCGACTGTGACCTGGAATATTGGCGCCACGATGCGATCCGCATCCGTGCCCAGGCGGGATAAGGTGTTGGATTCTTCGCGGGTAAACCCGCTCCCACAGGGACCCCACAATTTTCGAATGTGTGGCAATCCTGTGGGAGCGGGTTTACCCGCGAAAGGGCCCTAACTGGAGGACCCGGCTTCCGCCATCTGGCCCCCTCCGGCCGTCACCACCTGCACCGACAACCGCGGCGTCGCCAGGTCCAGCCCCGCCTCGTCCAGCTGCCGCTTCAACGCCAGGTTGAACGCCCGCGACACCTCCCACTGCTTGATCGGTGCGGTCTTGAACCGCGCCCGCAGGATCGCCGAACCCGACTCGAAACTCTCCACCCCCTGCAGCTCCAGCGGCGACCAGATGTTGCGGCGCATCAGCGGGTCGTTGCGCAACTTCTGCCCCACTTCGCGGATCAGCGTGATGGCCTGGTCGATGTTCATGCTGTGCGGAATGGCCACGCGGAAGATCGCATAGCCGAACTCCCGCGAGTAGTTCTTGATGCTCTTGATCTCGCTGAACGGGATGGTGTGCACGATGCCGTCGATGTCCCGCAGGCGCACGGTGCGGATGGTCAGGCCCTCGACCGTGCCCAGGTGGCCGCCGACGTCGACGTAGTCGTCGATCGCCAGCGAGTCCTCGATGATGATGAACAGCCCGGTGATCAGGTCGGCCACCAGCGACTGCGCGCCGAAACCGATGGCCAGGCCGATGACGCCGGCACCGGCCAGCAGCGGGGTGACGTTCATGCCCATGTTGGCCAGGGCGACGATCACCGCGATGATGAAGATCACCACGAACATCACGTTGCGGATCAGCGGCATCATGGTCTGCGCCCGGGCGTTGGCCAGGCCCCGGCGCGAGCGCACCAGGGCATGGTGCACGGCGGTGTCGGCGAGGATCCACACCAGCCAGGCGACGATCAGCGTGCCGGCCAGGCCCAGCAGGCGCAGGCTGACCTCATGGCCGTCGCCTTCGGCGAAGCTGATCATCGAGCGACCCCACACACGCAGGCCCAGTTCGATGAACACCAGCCAGATGAACAGGTGCACCAGCACGTAGCCGAAGTTGCGCAGGCGTTCGGTGTAGACCGCCTGGCGCTTGTTGGCGCGCCTGGGCTTGGCGGCGTGGCGTCGGACCAGGCCGTTGAGCACCATGCACACCACCACCAGCACCGTGCACATCAGCGATTGGCGCAGGGCGGTGCTGGTGTCGCCGGCGGAGACGAAGGTGGCGAACAGCGAGATCGCCACCAGGATCAGCGCCGGGACGTACCAGAAACTGCCGAGCAGCTCGATGGTGTCGCTCAGGGTGCGCCGGGTCAGGCGTCGGGACAGGGGCTGGTTGCGGATCAGGTGGGCGATCGGGCGGCGAAAGCGCAGGATGAACAGCCCGGTGCACAGCGCGGCGACGACATTGGCCAGGGTGGCCAGGGCGTGGGCCAGGTGGCTGCCCAGCGCGGTGGTCAGGCGCGGGTCGCTCATCGCCTCGCCGAACGCGGCGAAGCTGCCGATCAGCCACAGCGGGCGGAATGCCTGGTGGCGCAGGATGTGCAGGGCGCGGTGGCGATGCGGGCCGTCGAGCAGCGAGAAGGCGATCACGCAGATCGCCGAGAACAGCGTGCCGACCACCAGCGCGTAGGCCAGCACCATGGCCATCGACTTGCCCAGCGAGGAGGGCAGGGCGAAGCTCAGGTACACGGTGAACACCAGCGCCACCAGCCACGGTCCCAGCTTGCGCAGGGCGAAGCGCACCAGGTCCCAGGTACGTGGGTGCTGGGGCAGTTCCTCGGTCAGGCCGAAGCGCAGGCGCACGCGGTGGCCGATCCAGTTGAAGGTGTAGGCCAACAGGCTCCAGACCAGGATCACCCCGGCAAAGCCGAACAGGATCGCCGGCCACTGGTGCACCGGCACCACCAGCGCGGCCAGCTCGTCCTGCGCCTGGTCGATTTCCAGCGACCAGCGCTTGAACGGGCTGGCATCGCCGCTGAACTGCTGCTCGAAATCGTGCAGGGCGCCGCCGATCAGGCCGAGCACGCCCTGCTCGACGGTGGGTTGCGATTGTTTGGTGGCGTCGCGCAGCTTCTTCAGGTCGGCCAGCAGCTTGGTCCGTTGCTGGTCGTTCTCCAGGTTCTTGATCACCTCGTCCAGCGACTTGCCCAGCGGTTCGCTGGCTTCGGGCTGGGCGGGTGTGCTGGAGCCGAGCAGGCCGGGCAGGCCGGCGGCGTGCGCCGGGGTGACGAACAGCAGGAACAGCAGCGTGATGCAACGCAGAAGGGCTGGCACCGGAAACTCTACCTCAGGTCAAACGTTTGCCCGAGTGTAGTGGTTTACGACGGCAGTTTCTCGAGGATCTTCCAGCAGGTGAGGCCAAAGATGCCGAGGGTGCCGATCCACATCATCAGCACGCCGACATTGCGCTCGCGCAGGCTGAAGCCGATGGTCAGCAGCATCAGGAACAGGAACACCGGCACGAAGAGGGAGAGGAAGGGGGATGACATGGACGGCAATCCTTTTGCTGTGGGGCATGTCTTAAGCATAGCGGGTTGCGCGCGGAGGGCGTTGATCCGGGACAGTTGCGTCGCCTGTGCCGGCCTCTTCGCGGGTGAATCGCATCGGCGCACCGCCACTCCCACAGGAATATCACTGGGCTCAATAACAGTGATATCCCTGTGGGAGTGGCGGTGCGCCGATGCGATTTACCCGCGAAGAAGGCGACTCGGTCTCAGGGCAGTTCGCGACTGCGGTAGAACGCGCTGAGCACCTTCACCAGGTGTGCCAGGTCATGGCTGCCGCACAGCTCGCGGATCGAGTGCATGGCGAAGGTCGGCAGGCCGATGTCGACCGTGCGCACGCCCAGGTGGCTGGCGGTGATCGGGCCTATGGTCGAGCCGCAGCCCATGTCGCTGCGCACCACGAAGCTCTGCACCGGTACTTCCTCGGCCATGCACAGGTGGCGGAAGAAACCGGCGGTTTCGCTGTTGGTGGCGTAGCGCTGGTTGTTGTTGACCTTGATCACGGGGCCGGCGTTGAGCTTGGGACCGTGGTTGCCGTCGTGCTTGTCGGCGTAGTTGGGGTGCACGCCGTGGGCGTTGTCGGCCGAGACCATCAGCGAGCGCTGGATGGTGCGCACGTATTCGTCGCCCTCGGGCAGCAGGCGCTGCAGGGTCTGCTCGAGCATCGGGCCGTCGGCGCCGCAGGCCGAGCACGAGCCGACTTCCTCGTGGTCGTTGCACACCAGCACGCAGGTCTCGTCGCTGTCGGCACCCAGCAATGCCTGCAGGCCGGCATAGCATGACAGCAGGTTGTCCAGGCGGGCGGCGGCGATGAAATCGCCGTTCAGGCCGATCAGCGCGGCGTCCTGGGTGTCGTAGAAGCTCAGCTCGTAGTCCAGCACCACGTCGGCATTGAGGTCGTGCTCGCGGGCCAGCTGCTCGGTGAGCAGGGCGCGGAAGTCGATGCGCTCGTCGCCGGCCACCTGGGCCAGGATCGGCGGCAGCTCGGTCTGCGGGTTGATCTGCCAGCCTTCGTTGGCGGTGCGGTTGAGGTGGATCGCCAGGTTCGGGATCACCGCGATCGGCAGCTTGAAGTCGATCAGCTGGCTCTCGACCTTGCCGTCACGGCGGAAGGTGACCCGCCCTGCCAGCGACAGGTCGCGGTCGAACCAGGGCGCGAGCAGGGCGCCGCCGTACACTTCCACGCCCAGTTGCAGGAAGCCCTGGCGTTGCAGCTCGGGCTGCGGCTTGACCCGCAGGCACGGGCTGTCGGTGTGGGCGCCGACCATGCGGATGCCGCCCAGCAGCGGCGAGAGCTTGCCGAGCTTGATGGCGATGATCGAGGAATCGTTGCGGGTCACGTAGTAGCGACCACCGGGCACGGTGGCCCAGCTGTCGCGTTCGTCCAGGCGCTGGTAACCGGCGGCCTCGAGGCGCTGCGCGAGGCTGGCGGTGGCATGGAAGGGCGTCGGGGAGGCCTTGAGGAATTCGATCAGGCCGGCGTTCAGGGCATCGCGCATAAGTCACTCCAGACAGCAGTGGCGCGAGTTTAGCGTAAATACTCGAAAATTTGTGTCGGCCTCTTCGCGGGTAAACCCGCTCCCACAGCTGCCGCGCAGATTTCAAGTTAGGCACTCTCCTGTGGGAGCGGGTTTACCCGCGAAGAATCCAGCGCCGATGGATCAGAACGGTGCCGGACACTCGAACTTCAACCGCTCACCCGAAACCGGATGGGTAAAGCTCAGCATCGACGCATGCAGGCACAGCCGCTCATGGGCCGCCAGCGCCTCGGGGTTGGCGTACAGCCGGTCGCCCAGCAGCGGGTGGCCGATCGACAGCATGTGCACGCGCAACTGGTGCGAGCGTCCGGTGATCGGTGTCAGCTCGACCCGGCAATGATCGCCACAGCGCTCGACGATGCGCCAGAAGGTCAGGGCGTGCTTGCCCTGTTCATGGTCGACCACATGACGCGGCTTGGTCGGCGGGTCGTAGCGCAGCGGCAGGTCGATGCTGCCGCTGTCCAGGGTCGGTTGGCCCCAGCACAGCGCGGTATAGGCCTTTTCCGTCTCGCGGTCGTGGAACTGGCGCGACAGCTCGCGGTGGCTGTCGGCGTCGCGGGCGAGCAGGATGATCCCCGAGGTTTCCCAGTCCAGGCGGTGGACGATCAGGGCATCCGGGTAGCCGTTTTCCTGCAGGCGGGTGATCAGGCAGTCCTTGTTGTCCTCGGCGCGGCCCGGCACCGACAACAGCAGGGTCGGCTTGTTGATCACCAGGATGGCGGCGTCTTCGTGAAGGATCTGGATGTTCGACAGCGGCATTGCAGGTTCTCTATAGACAATCGGGGCCGCTTTGCGGCCCTTTCGCGGCACAAGGCCGCTCCTACAGGGGGGGCAGGGCCTGTGTAGGAGCGGCCTTGTGCCGCGAAAGGGCTGCAAGGCAGCCCCAGGATCAGCCGGAAGTGCTTGAATCAGCGATCAGGCAAAGTGATGTTCAGTTCCAGAATCGAGCAACTGCCCTGATTTTCCAGCTCGATCTGCACGTCATCGTTGCCGATATTGACGTACTTGCGGATCACCTCGACCAGCTCCTTCTGCAAGGCTGGCAGGTAGTCCGGGGTGCTGCGCTGGCCACGCTCGTGCGCCACGATGATCTGTAGACGCTCTTTCGCTACCGACGCGCTGCTCTGTTTCTGTCTGCCACGAAAGAAGTCAAAAAGGTTCATGGTTTATTTGCCTCCAAACAGGCGCGCGAAGAATCCTTGCTTCGGCACTTCGATGAACCGCAGCGGCTTTGGCTTGCCCAGCAGGCGGTCGACGGTGTCGCTGTAGGCCTGGCCGGCATCGCTCTGGTCGTCAAGGATGACCGGGATGCCCTGGTTGGAGGCCTTGAGTACGGCTTGGGATTCGGGAATCACACCCAGCAATTCGACCGAGAGGATTTCCTTGACGTCTTCGACGCCAAGCATTTCGCCTTTCTCGACGCGCTCCGGGTGATAGCGGGTGATCAGCAGGTGTTCCTTGATCGGGTCGTCACCTTGCTCGGCACGGCGCGACTTGCTGGACAGCAGGCCGATCATGCGGTCGGAGTCACGCACCGACGAGACTTCCGGGTTGGTCACGACAATGGCTTCGTCGGCGAAGTACATCGCCAGGTGAGCACCTTTTTCGATACCGGCCGGCGAGTCGCAGACCACGAACTCGAACTGCTCCTTGAGCTCCATCAGGACCTTTTCGACGCCTTCCTTGGTCAGGGCGTCCTTGTCGCGGGTCTGGCTGGCGGCCAGGACGAACAGGTTCTCGAGGCGCTTGTCCTTGATCAGGGCCTGTTGCAGGTTGGCTTCGCCATTGACCACGTTGACGAAGTCGTACACCACGCGGCGTTCGCAGCCCATGATCAGGTCGAGGTTACGCAGGCCGACGTCGAAGTCGACGATGACAGTCTTGTGCCCGCGCAGCGCGAGGCCGGTACCGATAGCGGCGCTGGTGGTGGTCTTGCCCACACCCCCCTTGCCGGAAGTAACCACGAGAATCTTGGCCAAGGTGTTTCACCCCTAAATAATCGGGACAGGCGTCCCTGCAAATACAAAAAACGGCAACTGGAAAAAAGTTGCGCTAAAAATGCCGGCAAGTATCCGTTAAAGACGGGTGATGTTCAACACGTCGCCGGACAGGCTGACCTGCACGCCCGATCCCCACAGCGGGTCGCGGCGCAGGTCTTCGCAGACTTTGTACTGGCCGGCGATCGAGACCATTTCCGCGGTCATCTGCAGGCAGAAGATGCGCGCCTTGGTATTGCCTTTGATACCCGCCAAGGCACGGCCGCGCATGGCGCCGTACACATGGATGTTGCCATCGGCGAGAAGTTCCGCGCCGGGGCTGACGGAGCCCGTGACCACGAGGTCGCCGCCCTGGGCGTAGATCTGCTGGCCGCCGCGCACGGTCGAGGTGATGATCCGCGTCGGGCGTACCTCGGGTTCGGCCGGTGCCGCTGGTGGAGCGGGTGCAGGCTCGGGCGTCTTCACTTCCGGCTCGGGTTCCAGCGGGCGTTCGCGGGCCCCGGACGGCGGCAGCACCGGCAGGTCGATGGCGATCGCCGCGGCGATGTCCTCGATGCGGCTGGCACGGATCGCCAGGGTGCGCAGGCCATGATGACGGCAGATGCGCATCAGCCCGGGCAGGTCGATGGCGCCCGAGTCATGGGGCAGCTTGTCCAGGGCCAGCACCAGCGGGGTGTTGCTGAAGAAGTTCGGCGCCTGCGCCACCTTCGCCGCCAGCTGGCGGTCGAGGGATTCGAGGTCGTTGCGCGCCAGTTCCAGCACGGTGATGGCAAGCATGCTGCCCTTGAGCTGGAACACGGGGGCGTTGTCGGGTGTCTGGTTGGGGCTCATGGTCTGCATAGACGGCTTGTTGCGAAAAAAGTGCCCTGACTTATAGCGATAAGACCGATTGCCCGCAACCGATGTAGAATGCCGGGCTCATGTCTTGCCGGAAGCTTCAATGGAACGCCCGCGTTTTCGATCCTCTTTCCTCCACCCGCGATTCTGGGGCCTGTGGCTGGGCCTGGGCCTGCTGTGGCTGGTCGCCCAGCTGCCGTACCGCGCCCTGCTGGGGCTGGGTCGCGCCCTGGGCGCGGTGATGTACCGGGTGGCCGGCGAGCGCCGGCGCATTGCCGCGCGCAATCTCGAACTGTGTTTCCCCGAACTGTCCGGCGACGAACGGCAACGCCTGCTCAAGGAAAACTTCGCCTCCACCGGCATCGCCTTCTTCGAGATGGCCATGAGCTGGTGGTGGCCAAAGGCCCGTCTTGCACGCCTGGCCCACATCGAGGGCATCGAGCACCTGCAGGCCGCCCAGCGCGAAGGCGAGGGCGCCATCCTCATGGCCGTGCACTTCACCACCCTGGAGATCGGCGCCGCGCTGCTGGGCCAGGCCCACACCATCGACGGCATGTACCGCGAGCATGGCAACCCGGTGTTCGACTTCATCCAGCGCCGTGGCCGCGAGCGCCACAACCTCGATTCGCTGGCCGTGGAGCGTGATGACGTGCGCGGCATGCTCAAGCTGCTGCGCAAGGGCCGGGCGATCTGGTACGCGCCGGACCAGGACTATGGCGCCAAGCAGAGCATCTTCGTGCCGCTGTTCGGTATCCCCGCAGCCACCGTCACGGCCACCACCAAGTTCGCCCGGCTGGGCAAGGCCCGGGTGATTCCGTTTACCCAGCGACGGCTTGAGGACGGCAGCGGCTATCGTCTGGTGGTGCACCCGCCGCTCGAGGACTTCCCCGGCGAAACCGAGGAAGCCGACTGCCTGCGTATCAACCAGTGGGTCGAGGGCGTGCTGCGCGCGTGTCCCGAGCAGTACCTGTGGGCGCACCGGCGCTTCAAGTCGCGGCCCGAGGGCGAGCCACGGCTGTACGACAAGAAGAAACGCTGACTGTTGCTATAGCAGGGCCGGCCTCTTCGCGGGTAAACCCGCTCCCACAGGGGGTATGTATATGCTAAGGCCGGCACTGTACCTGTGGGAGCGGGTTTACCCGCGAAGAGGCCAGACCTGTCAACCATGATCCAGGAAGGAAGCATGTCCCCAACCACCGGCCTGATCCTCTCCGGCGGCGGCGCCCGCGCCGCCTACCAGGTCGGCGTGCTGGCCGGCATCGCCGAGCTGCTGCCCCCTGGGGCGGCGAACCCCTTTCCGGTGATCGTCGGCACCTCCGCCGGCGCCATCAACGCCGTCAAGCTGGCCAGCGGCGCCACCCGCTTCGCCGAATCGGTGCAGCACCTGACCGCCTTCTGGCAGAACTTTCGCAGCCACCTGGTGCTGCGCAGCGACTGGCCCGGGGTGATCCGCCAGGCCAGCCGTTTCGTCGGCCACAGCCTGCTGGGGCTCGGCGGCCAGGTGCCGGTGGCGCTGCTCGACAGCCGCCCGCTGCGCCGTCTGCTGCATGAGCACCTGGACCTGGATGGCATCGCCCACTCCCTGGCGGCCAATCAGCTGCGCGCCATCGCCGTGACCGCGTTCGGCTACGAGTCCGGCCAGGCGGTGACCTTCTACCAGGGCCGCGACACCATCGAACCCTGGCTGCGCCACCGGCGCATCGGCATGCCCACGCCGCTGACCATCGACCACCTGCTGGCCAGCTCGGCGATCCCGCTGCTGTTCGCGCCAGTGCGCCTGGGCGATGAGTTCTTCGGCGACGGCGCGGTGCGCCAGTCGGCGCCGATCAGCCCGGCGCTGCACCTGGGCGCCAGCCGCGTGCTGGTGGTCGGCGTCAGTGGCAACCCCCAGCGCCCGGCGCCGCCCTTGCCGACCCAGCGCGTGTTCAGCGGCCAGCAGCCAAGCCTGGCGCAGATCGGCGGGCACATGCTCAACAGCACCTTCATCGACAGCCTCGAGGACGATATCGAGCTGCTGCAGCGGCTCAACCATCTGAGCCACCTGATGCCGGCGCACCTGGACGCCCGGCGCCTGGGGCTGGCGCCGATCGAGGTGCTGGTGGTAGCGCCCAGCCAGCCGCTGGACGAGATCGCCGCCCGTCATCGGCGCGAGCTGCCGGCGGCGCTGAGGCTGTTCCTGCGTGGGCCTGGCGCTACCAAGACCAGCGGCGCGGGGGTGCTGAGCTACCTGCTGTTCGAGGCGAGCTATTGCAGCGAGCTGATCGAACTGGGGCGCAAGGATGCATTGGCCAAGAAGCGGGAGTTGTGTCAGTTCCTGGGATTGCCCGCCTGACCCTGTAGGAGCGGCCTTGTGCCGCGAAAGAGCTGCAGAACAGCCCCAGGATGTGTGCCCATCTCAAGACTGCCGGGGCCGCTTTGCGGCCCTTTCGCGGCGCAAGGTGAACTGGCCTAATGATTTTGGACACCTTCATCGGGCGCTATGATGGCGCCCAATTGGAGGCAAAATCAGTG
>NZ_JAJSRC010000111.1:0-330 GCF_021283245.1 Pseudomonas sp. NMI760_13
TGCGATCTCTCGTAGCGGGAGGCGAATCATACAGCGTTACAACCTGCTGTCAACTGCCTTTTTCACCGCTGCCGATCGTGAGACCGAAGCACCTCCGCAACCCTCTTCAACAATCAACTCTTTGATATTCAAGGAATTTTTCGTTCCGACGTCGCTGGAAGTGGGGCGCATTATAAGGGGATCTGAGAGGGCGTCAACCGTTAATTTCATTAAAGTGGAATATCGGGGGAAAAGACCGCGTCAGGGCCACCAAGTGTTCGCCGAGAGCCTTGCAGCGCCTATCAGACCGAGCGCCGCCCGCGCGGCGCATCGCGGCACAAGGCCGCTCCT
>NZ_JAJSRC010000023.1:0-107932 GCF_021283245.1 Pseudomonas sp. NMI760_13
CGCAAAGTCACCTTTCCGCCCTTACGGCGGGTCCCTTTTTGAAGGATCAAAAAGGAACCAAAAAATCCTCGCTCCATTCATCCGGCCCCTACGCTTCGCTCCGGGGTCCCCTCGCTCCGTTCTTGCTCCCGGGAGGACCGCGCTGAACGCCCCATCCTGGGGCGCAGCGCTTGACGGGCATCCATGCCCGTCACCTCCCTTCGCAAGAACTCCGCTCGGCCTCCTGAAGTCGCAATTGGCGGCGCCTGAACTATTGCGCACTTAGAAGCAACAGCAAGATCAAGATCAAGATCAAGATCAAGATCAAGAAATGCGAAGTGGTAGTTAGCCGGCTGGCTATGAATTGACTGGATGAACCCTATCGTGTGCAAGCCCGCTTCTACAAGTTATGTATAGCTTCTTGCAGGAACGGGCTTGCTCGAAATCAAAACAGAATTCAACGCGCTGGCGCGAGTTTACCCTTGTCATCGGAGAAGACGATCTCGACCCGACGATTCTGCGCCCTGCCCCGCTCCGAAGCATTGGCCTCAACCGGGTACTGGTCACCATAACCCTCGACCTGGATCCGCTTCTCGTCCACCCCCAGATCAACCAGCATATCGGCCACCGACTGCGCACGATCACGGGACAGCTTCAGGTTCTCCTCCGCCGCACCGGTGCTATCGGTATAACCCTCGATCCGCACCACGCGCCGTGGATTGAGCTGAAGGAACTGCACCAGCTTCAATACAGTACGGCTGGCCGAGTTCTTCAGATCAGCCTGGCCGGTATCGAACAGCACATCGCCCAGGGTCATGACCAGACCGCGATCGGTCTGCTCCGACGCCAGCGCGACAATCTGCGCTTCGACGAACTTGCCCTGCTGCTGGACGCTGGCCAGCTTGGCCTCGCGCAGCGCCAACTGCAGGCGCTGGCGCTCCAGGTCGAGCTTGGCCAGGCGCTCCTGGTTCAACGCCAGCTTGGCATGCTCGCTGGCAATCTCGCTGTAGCGCTGACTCAGGTAGGCGTAATGACGAACATCGCTGCCGGTGCCGACATAGCCCGCCAGGCGCTCCGCGCGCGCCAACGACTCGCCGGCGCGGATCACATCGCGAGGCGCGCTACGCAGCACGTCGGAATCGTCCTTGACCTTCTGGAACGCGGCACTGGCATCGTCCAGTGCCGACTCGCTGCGCTGGCTGGCGCAGCCCTGCAGACCGACCAGGGCCAGCAAGGCCAGGGCCGCCATGGGCTTGAGAGACTTCATGGCTGCACCTCCAGTTGCTTGCGCAGGCGCTTGATCCGCGACTGCATCGCCTGCAGCTGCTCCTCGCTCTTCTGGTTCAGCACCCGCGCCTCGGCCAGGCGCGCATCGAGCTCGGCCTGCTCGGCGCGCATGCGCGCATCGCGGTGGCTTTCGCCGAGCATGTTGCTCTTGGCCCGGGCCAGCTTGTCTTCGGCCAACTTGAACTCCGGCACCTGCTCATTGGCGCCGACCGCCTTGGCCTGCTCCAAGGCCTGTTCCGACAGGCGCAGCTGTTCATTGGGTGCCGGGTCGTTGGCACAGCCGACCAGGCCGAGCACGGCCAGGGCAAGCATCAAGGGTTGGATTCTCACTCACGCTTCCTACTGTTTGGGGGCACCCTGCGACGCCTGCATCTGCGCCTTCCAACGCTCGACATTGCGCTGCAGCACAGCTTCGCTCGCCCCGGAGATCGGCAATTCTGTCAGTTTTTTCGCCAGTTGTCCGCGCAACCAGCTGTCGTTGCACGCCGAGTTGTGCGAGACCGCCAGGTACAGCCCCGGACGATCCACCGGCAAACCCCGGGCGATGAGGTCGTTGCCCACGCCCAGGCTCTGCGCCATGGCCATGCCCGAGTAGCGCCCAGCCAGCACATAGTCGACCTGGCCGAGCACCAGTTTCTGGAAGGCCTGCGTCAGGTTCTGCGCCGGCTCCAGCTTGAGCTGGGTCCTGGCAAAGGCATCGAAGGCCGGGGTCAGGCGGGCCTTCTCGGACAGGGCGCCGCGGTACTGGGCAAGGTCAGCCGGGCCATCGAACACCAGGGTGGCGTCATGGCGGGTCCAGACCAGGTATTCGTTGAGCTGCAAGGCCGGATGGATGTAATCCAGACTGGTCAGCTGGGTGACCTGCATCGGCGTGTCGAGCAACAGGTCCATGCGCCCGCTGCGCACCTCCTCCAGAGCCTGCTCGCGCTTGCCGGCGTGCAGCACCTCGACCTTCACCCCAAGCTCGGCAGCCACCTGGCGCAGCAGGTCGACATTGGCGCCGATCAGATGTTTCGGGTCTTGCGGATCCTGCCAGGAGTACGGCGGCGCATCCGGGCTGCCGGTGGCCACCAGACGCTCGCACTTGCCCACCGCCAGGGCCTGCGTCGACAGCAGCGCCAGCACGCAGGCCAGCCCCCCCTTGCTCCAGCGAAACGCCATGCAACCTCTCCCCGCCCCTGAAAAAATCCATGAAAAAACCCGGACCGCCAAGGGCGGGCCGGGTTCTTTATAAGTGAAGCAGGCGGATCAGACCAGCTTTTCCAGCTCCGGAACCGCTTCGAACAGATCGGCGACCAGGCCGTAGTCGGCGACCTGGAAGATCGGCGCCTCCTCGTCCTTGTTGATTGCGACGATCACTTTCGAGTCCTTCATGCCGGCCAGGTGCTGGATCGCGCCGGAGATACCGACGGCGATGTACAGCTGTGGCGCGACGATCTTGCCGGTCTGGCCGACCTGCATGTCGTTCGGCACGAAGCCTGCGTCGACCGCGGCGCGCGAGGCGCCGACGGCGGCGCCGAGCTTGTCGGCCAGGGCGTACAGGTGCTTGAAGTTGTCACCGTTGCCCATGCCGCGACCACCGGAAACGACGATCTTGGCGGCGGTCAGCTCAGGACGGTCGGACTTGGCCAGCTCTTCGCCAACGAAGGCCGACTTGCCGGCGTCGTGGGCGGCAGCGACGGCTTCGACAGCGGCCGAACCACCTTCGGCGGCCACGGCGTCGAAGCCGGTGGTACGCACGGTGATGACCTTGACCGCAGCGCTCGATTGCACGGTGGCAATGGCGTTACCGGCATAGATCGGACGCTTGAAAGTGTCGGCGGATTCAACGGCGATGATCTCGGAGATCTGGTCGACGTCCAGCAGCGCGGCAACGCGCGGCAGGATGTTCTTGCCATTGGTGGTGGCCGGGGCCAGCACGTGGCTGTAACCCTTGGCCAGCTCGACCAGCAGCGGCGCGACGTTTTCCGGCAGGGCATGGGCGTAGGCGGCGTTATCGGCGACCAGCACCTTGGCCACGCCGGCGATCTTGGCGACGGACTCGGCGACGCCACCGACGTTCTGGCCGGCGACCAGCACGTGGATATCACCACCGATCTTGGCGGCAGCGGCGACAGTGTTCAGGGTGGCCGGGGCTACGGCACCGTTCTCGTGTTCAGCGACAACCAGGATAGTCATTTAGATTACCTTCGCTTCGTTCTTCAGCTTCTCGACCAGTTCGGCCACCGACTTGACCTTGATACCGGCGCTGCGGGCGGCAGGCGCTTCGACCTTGAGGGTCTTGTTGGTGGAGGCGATGGACACGCCCAGCGCGTCTGGAGTGATGGTCTCCAGCGGCTTCTTCTTGGCCTTCATGATGTTCGGCAGCGACGCGTAGCGCGGCTCGTTCAGGCGCAGGTCGGTGGTGACGATGGCTGGCAGATTCAGCGCAACGGTCTGCAGGCCGCCATCGATTTCACGGGTGACGTTGACCTTGTCGCCGGCGACTTCGACCTTGGAGGCGAAGGTGCCCTGGGCGAAGCCGGTCAGCGCGGCCAGCATCTGGCCGGTCTGGTTGTTGTCGCTGTCGATGGCCTGCTTGCCGAGGATGACCAGCTGCGGCTGCTCCTTGTCGACAACGGCTTTCAGCGCCTTGGCCACGGCCAGGGAGTTCAGTTCGTCAGCGGCCTCGACCAGGATGGCACGGTCGGCGCCCAGGGCCAGGGCGGTACGCAGTTGCTCCTGGGCGGCGGTCGGGCCGATGGAGACAACGACGATTTCGCTCGCCACGCCCTTCTCTTTCAGGCGGACGGCTTCTTCCACGGCGATTTCGCAGAAGGGGTTCATGGACATCTTGACGTTTGCAAGGTCGACGCCGGAGTTGTCCGCCTTGACGCGAACCTTGACGTTGTAGTCGACCACTCGTTTGACAGCTACAAGAACCTTCATGGATTCCTCGTTACTCTCCGGTGAAAAGAAGATCGCCTGGGGACTGCCCGGCGAATGCGCGTGGGTACAAGGGCACCTCTAAAAACGTTCCGACGCCGACAAAGTTCAGTTGACCAATCAGTCTTGTTGCGACCTTCAGGGACAAAACCCGCGGGTCATTTTCTGTCGTGGCGTGTAGACTCCACTACAAAACCTGATTCGGCCCGTAAACCCTGCTCCACGCCTGGTCTTTAGGGGTGCACCTGCGCCCGACGGTCAGCCTACGGCGAACGCGAAAGCGCTCGTATCTTGACCGTAACACCCAATCCGGTCAATACGGCAAATTGGCCAGCCTCCAGCCGCCTACCTGCGATTCTACGGGCCTCCGGCAAATTCAAACAAACGTTTGTATTGGACCCGCCAAGTGGTGTAGATATAATGCGCGGCCAAGACAAAACGGTGTAGTCCATCACCTGCGAAGCTACAGCCTCTGCACGCCGCACGTGACCGTGAACACCCATAAAAGACAAGCAACGCGATGAGCCTTGAGTAGGAGAGAACCTGTGGAACGCGAATACATGGAATTCGACGTGGTCATCGTCGGCGCAGGCCCGGCAGGCCTGTCCGCCGCCTGCCGCCTGAAGCAGAAGGCCGCCGAAGCCGGTAGCGAGATCAGCGTTTGCGTGGTCGAGAAAGGCTCCGAAGTCGGCGCCCACATCCTCTCCGGCGCGGTGTTCGAACCACGCGCCCTGAACGAACTGTTCCCCGACTGGAAAGAACTCGGCGCGCCGCTGAACACCGAAGTGAAGCGCGACGACATCTATGTGCTGAAAAGTGCCGACAGCTCGACCAAGGTCCCCGACCTGTTCGTGCCCAAGACCATGCACAACCACGGCAACTACATCATCTCCCTGGGCAACCTGTGCCGCTGGCTGGCCCAGCAGGCCGAGAACCTGGGCGTCGAGATCTACCCGGGCTTCGCCGCGCAAGAGGCACTGTTCGATGAAAACGGCGTGGTGCGTGGCATCGTCACCGGCGACCTGGGTGTCGACCGCGAAGGCCAGCCAAAAGAAGGCCTGTACACCCCGGGCATGGAGCTGCGCGCCAAGTACACCCTGTTCGCCGAAGGCTGCCGTGGCCATATCGGCAAGCAGCTGATCAAGCGCTTCGACCTGGACAACGAGTCCGACGTCCAGCACTACGGCATCGGTCTCAAGGAAATCTGGGAAATCGACCCGGCCAAGCACGAGCAGGGCCTGGTGGTGCACACCGCCGGCTGGCCGCTGGACGTGATGAGCGCCGAGAACACCGGCGGCTCCTTCCTTTATCACCTGGAAAACAACCAGGTGGTGGTCGGCCTGATCGTCGACCTGTCCTACTCCAACGCGTACCTGTCACCGTTCGACGAGTTCCAGCGCCTGAAGCACCACCCGGTGATGGCCCAGTACCTCGAAGGCGGCAAGCGCATCAGCTACGGCGCCCGCGCCATCTGCAAGGGCGGCCTGAACTCGCTGCCGAAGATGGTCTTCAATGGCGGCGCGCTGATCGGCTGCGACCTGGGCACCCTGAACTTCTCCAAGATCAAGGGCAGCCACACCGCGATGAAGTCCGGCATGCTCGCCGCCGAAGCCGTGGCCGACGCATTGATCGCCGGCAGCGAAGGCGGTGACCAGCTCAACGGCTATGTCAGCGCCTTCAAGGCCAGCTGGCTGCATGAAGAGCTGTTCGCCAGCCGCAACTTCGGCCCGGCGCTGCACAAGTTCGGCCCGTTGCTCGGTGGTGCGTTCAACTACATCGACCAGAACTGGTTCGGCGGCAAGCTGCCGTTCACCCTGCATGACATCAAGCCGGACTACGCCTGCCTCAAGCTCGCGGCGGACTCGCAGAAGATCGACTACCCGAAACCGGACGGCAAGCTCAGCTTCGACAAGCTCAGCTCGGTATTCCTCTCCAGCACCAACCATGAAGAGGAACAACCCTGCCACCTGAAGCTGACCGACCCGAACATCCCGATCGCCAGCAACCTGCCGCTGTACGACGAACCAGCACAGCGCTACTGCCCGGCCGGCGTGTACGAAGTGGTCACCCAGGAAGACGGCAACAAGCGCTTCCAGATCAACGCGCAGAACTGCGTGCACTGCAAGACCTGCGACATCAAGGATCCGGCCCAGAACATCACCTGGGTCACCCCTGAAGGCGCCGGCGGGCCGAACTACCCGAACATGTAAGCCCTGCCCTGGCGGCAAGCAAAAGCCCCCTGGTCGTGAGACCCGGGGGCTTTTTCATGGTCGCTATCCCTTGTACGAAACCACGGTGTGCGTGGTGTCCAGCCCCAGTTGTTCGAGCCGTTCCAGGACATGCCCCAGGCACTGCCCGCCATCGGGCTTGTAGTGCCCGGAGGCATCATTGACCAGACCAAGGATGTCGCTCACCGCATTGCTGGTGGTCTTGCGGTCGATGCGCATTTCTCCGGCGCACACCACCGGCTGACCGCCGCCAAGCTGACTGTGCCGGGTATAACTTGTGCGATCGAGGGACTGGTCCCAGTATTTGACCAGAATGCTTTTCTGCGGGGTATAGACCCAGGTGTAGGCATCCTGGGCAGTATTGGGGCGCAGATAGGTCAATCTGCCGCTCTTGAGCTCATACGCCAGTATCTGGCCGCGCTCCTCGCCGATCAATTGGCAGACGCCATCGAGGGTTTCAGGCTGATAGCTGCGCCATTTCAGCACGTCGATCAGCCATTGCTGCAACTGCACCGGGTAGGTGTAGCCGGCAAAGTCCAGGGGCGCCGAGATATCGGCCTTGCGCCAGTCCAGCCAGTTCACCCGGCCTTGCCATGCCACGCCGTCCCTGGCCTCGATCCAGCGGTTGTCGCTCCCTACCACGCGGTTGTTCAGCTGGTCATTGACCTTCAGGTCCAGCGACTGCATCTTCCAGGCCGGACCGTACCCCCCGGCACTGGCCTGGTAGATCTCGACCGAGCGCAGCTCATCGGCATAGATCACGCTGCGCTGGAACATCTTGGCCAGGTCGACCTCGACCTTGAAGTGCGCCCCACGCTCGAAGTTGCCGGCCAACGGCTGGCGGTGCTCGCTGCCATTGATCGAGAACGAAAGGGTATCGCCTGTTCCGGCACTGTAGTCGGCAGAGACAGCGAGGCACACGCTCAGTTTGTCTACGACCATGCTCGGCGCCTGCCCCCGGCGGGGGAGCTGGGGCAGTTGCACCCGCCAGGCGTCGGAAGGCAGCACCTCGCTTCGTCGCTGCAGCCAGACCTCACCCGAAATCGGAGCACTGCACAAGGTACGGGTGCCGTCGCCGTAGAGAAGCTCGCCCTTGGAAGACAGCCGCCAGCGATCTCCCGAGGCTGCGCTCGCCTTGCCGCAGATCCCGAGCCCCAAGGCCTGCCCGGTGGTGACATTGACCAGTTGCCCGTCCCTGTAGAGCCATTGCATGGCCTTGGGATCCGGGTTCACGGCGAGGCACACGCCCTCCTCGTCCGCCATCAGGTAATCACGACCATTGGTAAGCATGAACGGGATACCGCTGGGTAGGCCGTTCACGGGGTCGCCGGCACCACCACTGCCATCCAGTGCCTTCAGCTGGATGAATTCGACCGTTTGCTGGCGCTGCGCACTGTCGGTCAACAACACGGCATGGCTGTTGGCGGCCAGCTGGATACGGCTGATATGGCGAAAGTCATGCAGCGGGTGTACGCCGGTCAATTGCTTGCCATCACCGTAGACCACCACCCAGGCCTGGTCGTGGTGGTGACGGGACTCCAGCACACAGGCCAGGCTACGGCCCCAGCGGATAACCGGAGTCCTGGCCTGATCATCCGGTTTCGTGCTGGCGGGATTGGCAGCCGAAAAGCTCATCTGTGGCGGAAACGCAGGCAGCTGGGCCCGCGTCATCCAGGTGATGTTGAAACTGGACATGCATATTTCTCCTGACTGTATGAACGGAAGGGTCCGTCAACGATCAGTCGAAATTACGTGCACAACCTCGAAGGCGCTGTAGGGGTGCAGAGCTGCCGACGCTCAAAATCCCTACCCTGCCTGTAGGACCTGTTGACTGCCTGGACGCATCAGGCAGTCCTGACTTCCTCGAACAGTTCCGGATGACGATCCAGGAGCTTGAACAGCTTGATCAGTGCGACCGGTGGTTGGGTCTTGCCGTTCTCGTAACGGGAAAAGGCATTGACCCCGCCGCCAAAGATTTCGCCCGCCTCACGCTGATCGAGGTCGAATTTGCGCCGAACGCTGGCAATGAAGGCAGGGTCGACAGCGGCGGCATTGACCTGTCGCTTGAAGGCCAGCATCAGATCACCGAGGCGCTCAGCTTCAGCCATGCTCAGCACCGCCTCGCCGCAAACAGGGCAATAATCGCCGAAGACATCACGGATCACCGTCGAATGGCCATTGTATCGATAAGGCATGTCCTGAGCCTGGGCGACCAGCTCAGCACCACCACACACGGGACACTTCATTTCAACGCTCCTTGAATGACACGATCAGCACGTCATCGACCACCGTCAGCTTGATGTAGAGATCGCCAAAGACGGTTCGGGGACGATAGACATCCTGCCAGATCCGATGATCGTGATAGGTCGTCATGCTTTTGTAGAAATCGTGTGCCGACAAGCCTCGAACGACTTCAAGCATCTGGCGAGGGCTCAGCCCGAGCGCATCACAGTCCTGGATAGCTGTCCGGGTGGGCCTGACCCGGCCCTGGCTCATCAACATTCGCACCCTTTCCAGCGGGCAGTGCGGCGTTCTCTTTTCCATGAGAAATTAACCTTTAAGGTTATTCTTGGCCAATAGGTTATTTTAATAACCCCCACCCGGAAGTCTGCCTCACTGCCCAGCAGTCATTACCGCCTCATTTGTCACCGCACATGAGCGCCAGCGGCTGCGCAGCGAACTCCAACGGCTCGCGGCGTCCGAAATAGAGCGCCGTCAGCAATCCGACCATGCCCATGACCAGACAAAAACCGACACACACCCATGGGCTCCAGGGCATCAGGGCAATCAGCGCCAGCGGCGTGGTGCTGGCCCAGAGGGCGTAGGCGACGTTGTAGGTGAAGGAGATGCCCGACACCCGGATCTCGGCCGGGAACAGCCCGACCATCACCGACGGCACCACCCCTACCACGCCACAGGACAGGCCAGCCAATGCATAGGCCGCCCAGAGCTGCCCCCACTGGCCCACCAGGCTGGCGTACAAGGCGCCGATGCCCAACGGCAGCAACAGGCAGTAGAGCATCAGCGCCCGCCAGGCACCGATACGGTCCACCAGCAAGCCGGCCAGCACGCAGCCAATATTGAGGAAGACGATACCCACGCTGCTCAGGGCGAAGGTGTGCCCGGCTGTCATGCCGAACCGCTGTTGCATCACGGTCGGGGTAATCACCACCAGCACCACTACCGCCGAGGTCAGCACACAGGTCAGCAGCGCCGCTGGAATCAAGGCCCGTCGATGAGTGCCCAGCACCCGTCGCAGGGGGAAGGCCACCGGTTGCTCCTGCTGCGCCCGCAGGGCCAGGAACACCGGGGTTTCACTCAGCCAGCGACGCAGCCAGACACCGATCACGCCAAACACGCCGCCAAGCAGGAAAGGATAGCGCCAGGCGTAATCGAGGATCTCCTGGGGCGTGAACAGCTGCGCCAGCAAGGTCGCGGTCAGCGCACCGAGCAGGTAGCCGAAGGTCAGCCCGGCCTGCAGGAAGCCCAGCGCATAACCGCGACGACCAGACGGCGCATGTTCGGCGACGAAGGTCCAGGCGCTGGGTACCTCACCGCCAACCGCCGCACCCTGCAGGATGCGCAGGGCCAGCAGGATCAGCGGCGCGGCGTAGCCAATGTCGGCGTAGGTCGGCATCACCCCGATCAGCAGGCACGGCAGCGCCATCATCAGGATGCTCAGGCTGAACACCCGCTTGCGCCCCAGGTGGTCGGCGAAATGGGCCATGAGGATGCCACCCAGCGGCCTGGCCAGGTAGCCGGTGACGAAGATCCCGAAGCTCTGCAGCAGGCGCAGCCACTCCGGCATTTCAGGCGGGAAGAACAGCTGGCTGAGGGTCAGCGCGAAGAACACGAAGATGATGAAATCGTAGATTTCCAGGGCGCCACCCAGCGCGGCCAGCCCCAGGGTCCGGTGATCGCGACGGCTGAACCGTGGCGGGCGGGTGGTATCGATGGCAGTCATGGCAGCTTCCGCAACGAGGCAAAAGGCCAGAGGATAGCAAATCCACCCCCTGCTCAGGGGTTACGACAGAACACCGTCTGCGCGAGGTTGGTGCGCCGCCGGGCATGGTTCGACGCCCCCGCCAGCCCCGGCGGCAGCGGCAACTGCCCGACCAGCACCGGCATATCGATGATTGCCATGAAGGATTCCAGTGCCTCGCTGTCGGGGGCATGGGGCAGGCTGATGCTGACGGCGTGGCGATCGTTGGGCGGTACAGCGGGCACTTTCAGGTGTGGCGAGTGGTACAGCAGCGCGTGCTGGATCTGCGAGCTGACCCGGCAAAAACGCGCCAGGTCGACCCCGGCATGGCTGGCCAGCTCGATGTTGCCCACCAGCAGGTTGAAGGGTTCCAGGGCACTGTGCACCAGGCGCTGCAGGTCGTCGAAACTCTCCACCGGGGCGATCCGGTAATAACCCAGGCCATTGAGCATCTTCTCCAGCTGCAGGCGCTGGCCGGGGTGCTCATCGGCGATGAGGATGCGCATGGATTTGTTAGGCATCGTCCGAACCTGGGCAGTTGGGTGGTGACGGTGGCTCCATGACCATACTGCGCCGGCAACGGCAACGTCAGACGGGACGCCTGAGCGGGGGGTCTTTATTGATAGTTGTCGTGAACCCGGGAGAAATCAAGTCGCCAACTCACGGAATTTTCACATTCCACGGACGGCTCGCTCAGGACTCCCACTGGCGCATGCGTACGCGGCAATGCTTCATGGCATTGACAATATGCTTTTCCACCAGGCTGCGGGAAATACCCAGGCGCTCGGCGATCTGCTGATGCGACAGGCCATCGAGCTTGCGCAGCAGGAAGCTGTCGCGGCAAGGCCCGCTCAGTTCGCCCAGGGCTTGCTGCATCAGCGCCAGGCGCTGGTCGAGCTGCATGCTCTGCGTCAGAGCAGGGGTATGCCAGCGCTCATCGCTGTCCAGTACCTCCAGCGGCTCGGCCTGACGCACCAGATGTCGACGATGATGATCGACCACGAGATTCATGGCCGTGCGATAAAGGAAGGCGCGTGGATGCTCGATATGCTCGCCCTCCGTGCGCTCCAACACCCGGATGTAGGCATCGTGGGCGACGTCTTCGGCCGCCTGGCGATTACCGAGTCGGGCGGACAGGAAGCTCACCAATTCGCGATAGTAATGTTCCACGACGGCACCTGGCGTCTCCCTGCTCAAGCGTTGGTAGTCAGGGGCAGTGTTCTGGATGATGTCAGCGTGCGATCTTACAAATTATAATTATTCGCAGCAACACGCAGACCACCCCCGCGCTGCGCTAAATCGTCATCAAGATCATTCGTTTAACTGGGACCCCCGAGCGCATGCCCCGTCGCGGCACTCGGCCACTATCTCCGGCTGGAAGCCCGCATGACACGCACATCCAATACCCGCCGCCGAGTGCTGATCGGCGCCTTGGGCCTGGCCAGCCTCGGCAGCCTGGTGGCCTGGCAGGCCCTGCCTCTGGGCGGCGCACCGGTCAGCACCGTGCCAGTGACCCGCGCCGATATCGAGAGCAGCGTCACCGCCCTGGGCACCCTGCAACCACGCCGCTATGTCGATGTCGGCGCCCAGGCCTCGGGGCAGATCCGCAAGCTGCATGTGGAAGCCGGCGACGAGGTGCGTCAGGGCCAACTGCTGGTTGAAATCGATCCGTCAACACAACAAGCCAAGCTCGATGCCGGACGCTTCTCGATCGAGAACCTCAAGGCCCAGCTGGCCGAACAACGGGCGCAGTACCTGCTCGCCCAGCAGCAGTACAAGCGCCAGCAGGATCTGGCCGCCACCGGCGCCAGCCGCCAGGAAGACCTGCAAACGGCCGCGGCGCAGTTGAAGGTGACCCAGGCCCGCATCGACATGTACCTGGCGCAGATCCGCCAGGCCCAGGCCAGCCTTCGCAGCGACGAAGCGGAGCTGGGCTACACGCGGATCTATGCGCCCATGAGCGGCACCGTGGTGGCGGTGGACGCCCGCGAGGGCCAGACCCTCAACGCCCAGCAGCAGACACCGTTGATCCTGCGCATCGCCAAGCTGTCGCCGATGACCGTATGGGCCCAGGTGTCCGAAGCCGACATCGGCAAGGTCAAACCGGGCATGACCGCCTACTTCAACACCCTGGCCGGCGGCAAGCGGCGCTGGACCAGCACCGTCCGGCAGATCCTGCCGGTGCCGCCCAAGCCGCTGGACCAATCCAGCCAGGGCGGGGGCAGCCCGGCCAGCGCCACGGCCGGCACCACTGGCACCAAGGTGGTCCAGTACACCGTGCTGCTGGACGTGGACAACCCCGACGGTGCCCTGATGGCGGAGATGACCACCCAGGTGTTTTTCGTCGCCGGCCAGGCCAGCCAGGTGCTCAGCGCGCCCCTGGCCGCGCTCGACGACACCCCTGGCGACGGCGTGCGTCTGGCACAGGTGCTGAACAACAAGGGCCAGATCGAGGCGCGCCAGGTGCGCACCGGCTTGAGTGACCGCCTGCGGGTGCAGATCCTCGAGGGCCTGAACGAAGGTGAGCGCCTGGTCATCGGCCTACCCGCCGCCAGTGGGGGTTGATATGTCCACGCCCCTGATCGAGCTGTGCGACATCCGCAAGGTCTACGGCGGTGTCGATTCGCCCAGGGTCGAGGTGCTGCGCGGCATCAGCCTGAGCATCCACCCCGGAGAATTCGTCGCCATCGTCGGCGCCTCGGGCTCCGGCAAGTCGACCCTGATGAACATCCTCGGCTGCCTCGACCGCCCCACCTCGGGCAGCTACCGCTTTGCCGGTCGGGACGTGGCCGAGCTGGACAGCGACGAGCTGGCCTGGCTGCGCCGCGAAGCCTTCGGCTTCGTGTTCCAGGGCTATCACCTGATCCCCTCCGGCTCGGCCCAGGAGAACGTCGAGATGCCGGCCATCTACGCCGGCACTCAGCCCGCCGAACGCCATGCCCGCGCCCACGCCCTGCTCGAGCGCCTGGGCCTGGCCAGCCGCACCGGCAACCGTCCGCACCAGTTGTCCGGCGGCCAGCAGCAGCGGGTGTCGATCGCCCGCGCGCTGATGAACGGCGGGCACATCATCCTCGCCGACGAGCCCACCGGCGCACTCGACAGCCAAAGCGGCGCCGAGGTGATGACCCTGCTCGACGAACTGGCCAGCCAGGGCCATGTGATCATCCTCATCACCCATGACCGTGAAGTCGCGGCCCGCGCCCAGCGGATCATCGAGGTGCGCGACGGCGAGGTGGTCAGCGATTCGGCCACCCCGTCCTCGGTCGATGCACCGCCCCGACAGCTGCAGGCCGACGACCTGCGCCAGCGCCTGGACTTCGGTGCCACCCAGCGCGGTGCCTGGAAGGGCGAGCTGATCGAGTCCCTGCAGGCCGCCTGGCGGGTGATGTGGATCAACCGCTTCCGTACCGCCCTTACCCTGCTCGGCATCATCATCGGGGTGGCCTCGGTGGTGGTGATGCTGGCGGTCGGCGAAGGCAGCAAGCGCCAGGTCATGGCGCAGATGGCCGCCTTCGGCTCGAACATCCTCTACCTCAACGGCAAGCACTCCTCCGAGGAACTGATGGGCATCGTCACCCTCGACGATGTCGACGCCATCGGCGAACTGCCGCAGGTCAAGCGCGTCATGCCGGTCATCGGCGACAAGCTCATGGTGCGCCACGGCAACAAGGGCGAGCAGTTCTATGTCGGCGGCAACAACACCGGGTTCCCCGAGATCTTCAACTGGCCGGTGGTCGAAGGCAGCTTCTACAGCGAGGCCGACGAAGCCAACGCCGCCGCCGTGGCCGTGATCGGTCAGAAGGTGCGCGAGAAGATGTTTGGTGTGGGGAGCAACCCGCTCGGTCAGTACCTGCTGATCGGCAACGTGCCGTTCCAGGTGATCGGTGTGCTTCAGGGCAAGGGCGCCAGCTCCGGCAGCGAAGACAGCGACGAGCGCGTGGTGGTGCCCTACTCCGCCGCCTCCATCCGCCTGTTTGGCAGCCGCGATCCGGAGTACGTCACCATCGCCGCCCAGGATTCCAGCCGCGTGAAGGAAACCGAGCAGGCGATCGAACGCCTCATGTTGCAGCGTCACCAGGGCAAGTACGATTTCGTCCTGACCAACGACGCCGCACTGATCCAGGCCGAGGCCCGCACCCAGAACAGCCTGTCGCTGATGCTCGGGGCGATCGCCGCGATCTCGCTGCTGGTCGGCGGCATCGGCGTGATGAACATCATGCTCATGACCGTGCGCGAACGCACCCGCGAGATCGGCATCCGCATGGCCACCGGCGCACGCCAGCGCGACATCCTGCGCCAGTTCCTCACCGAGGCGGTGATGCTGTCGATGGTCGGCGGGGTGACCGGCATTGTCCTGGCCCTGGCCATCGGCGCCAGCCTGCTGCTGGCCGACATCGCCGTGGCCTTCGCCCTGCCCGCCATCCTCGGCGCCTTCGCCTGCGCCGTGATCACCGGCGTGGTGTTCGGTTTCATGCCGGCCCGCAAGGCCGCCCGCCTCGACCCGGTCAAGGCCCTTACCAGCGAATAGTTCATGACGATCCCCAGCCGCATCAGCCTGTTGACCCTGAGCCTTTGCCTGGCCGCCTGCAGCAGCCCGCCCCCACCGGCGGCGAACATCGACACCCCCCCCGCCTGGCAAGGGCCAACCACGGCCCAGTCCCTGCCCGACAGCCAATGGTGGCGCGCCTTTGCCAGCGCCGAGCTGGACCGTCTGGTCGAACGCGCCCGCCTGAACAGTCACGACCTGGCGGCGGCCGCCGCGCGGGTGCGCAAAGCGCAGGCCAGCGCGGTGATCGCCGGTGCACCGCTGTTGCCCGAGGTGAAGCTGGGTCTGAACGGCAGCCGCCAGCGCCTGTTGCGCGGCGACGGCAACAGCCAGCTCGACGCCAGCAGCAGCGAACGCACCAGCACCTCGTTCGGCACCCGCCTGAGCGCCAGCTACGAGATCGACTTCTGGGGCGGCCTGCGCGCCACCCGCGACAGCGCCCTGCGCAGCCTCGACGCCAGCCGCTTCGACCGCCAGACCGTGGAACTGACCCTGGTCAGCACCGTGGCCGACAGCTACCTGCAGGGCCTGGCATTCGACGAGCAACTGCGCATCGCCCACTTGAACCTGGACAACGCCCGCGATGTGCTGGGCCTGGTCGAAGCCCGCGAACGCTCGGGCTCGGCCACCCGCCTGGAACTGGCCCAGCAGCGCAGCCTGGTAGCCGCCCAGGAGCGCCAGCTGCCGCTGCTCGAACAGCGCCGCCAGGACAATCGCATCGTCCTTGCCACCCTACTGGGCGATCCGGTGCAGGCGCTGCCCGCCACCCGCGAAACCATCGGCAACGTGCAGTGGCCGGCCATCGGCAGCGGCGTGCCCAGCGAACTGCTCGGCCGCCGCCCGGACATCGCCGCCGCCGAGGCCCGCCTGGCGGCGGCCAGCGCCAATATTCAGGTGGCCCGGGCGGCGATGCTGCCGCGCCTGATACTGGGAGCGGACCTGGGCAGTGGCGCCCGGACCTTGCCCAACATCTTCGACAGCCCCTACTACACCCTCACCGCCGGCCTCACCGCGCCGATCTTCAACAACGGTCGGCTGAGTGCCGCCCGGGACGTGGCCAGCGCCGAACAGCAGGAGTTGCTGGAGCTGTACCGCGCCAGCATCCTGGCCGGGTTCTCGGATGTGGAGAAAGCCCTGAATGCCATCGCCGGCGTGGAGCGCCAGCGCCGCTGGCAGGACCAGGAAGTGGAACAGGCGCGCATCGCCTTCGACCTGGCCCAGCAACGCTACGCCGCCGGTGCCGAGACCCTGCTCACCGTACTCGAGACCCAGCGCACGCTGTACCTGGCCCAGGACCAGCAGGCGCAGCTGCGCCTGGAGCAGTTGCGCGGGAGCGTGGCGTTGTACAAGGCACTGGGCGGAGGCTGGCAGGCGCCGCAAAACCTGTAGGAGCGGGCTTGCCCCGCGAAAGCGCCAGACCAGACAACGATGCTTTCAGGTCTGGCGCTTTCGCGGGGCAAGCCCGCTCCTACAGGGGCGCTTCAGGAGACAATATTCTTCATTGACAGGTGCCGCGCATACCAAGGCCGTTGCGGCACCTTGCGCAACAGGTTTTCGATCTTGTCGTCGGCGCCGAAGGTGATGCGCAAGGCCAGCTTCATGGTCTCCACATCCATCTCCACCGACTTGCCCAGGCGCATGCCTGGCTGCGTGCTGCAACCATGGGTATCCGGGCCCAGCCACGGATCGTCGACCTCCACCCAGCGCCCCGGGGCGAACCACGGCACGCCATTGACTTCCAGGCGTCGCACCTGGCCGGGATGGTGGCGCTCATGAGCACGGAACCAGTCGTCGATACGGTCGTCGATCCAGCCATGGAAGCCCCAGAACACTGGGTGCACATGGGATGAGAACGGATCACCGAGGAAGTCGTTCTCAGGCTCGAACCAGCGCGCGGCGAAATCCGCCTGGTCACGGGCGAACGGTACTGGTGCGCCATTGTTGGGGTCGCGCGGCACCGATGCCCAGCACATGTGCAGCCAGTCGTGCAGGTTCATCTCCAGTTCCGAGCCAAAGGCGCCCAGGGTCAGTTTCGACAGGTACACCGGGTCCTGGTACTGCGACTCCCATACCTGGAAATTGCTGCAATAGGTTTCTCCTGCCTTGATCGCCCCGACCCACTGCCCATAGGCGTCATCCCCCGGGGCCTGCCAGCCTGGCGGCACGCAGCAGCCGTCGTGGTTATCGAAGTAGCGGGCGAAACCTGCCCGATCGAACTCGACGCTCGGCTGCGGCAGCGGGAAGCGCTGCCAGGAAGGCAGGTCCTGCAAGGTGCGCGCATACATCAGCATGTGCCGGTGCATGAACAGGAAATCGATACCGGAGCCATTGCGGTGCTTGCGCGGGCCACGGGCGTCGCGCTCACGGTCCCGTGGCCCCGGCTGCCAGCCCAGTCCACGCAGGGCATCCTGCTTTTTCTCCGGCAGTTTGTGCCACTTGTCGCGGGTGGCGTGCCAGAGCTGGTGGAACAGGCGATGTTCAGCGCCGATCACCCACTCGCGCATTTCGGGGGTATACGGCAGACGCTCGCGGGCCTCGGGGAACAGCCGCTTGACCGCGACAAAACGGCTATCGGGCAGCGGCAGGGTCAGTGGTCGATCCAGGCGCTGCACGCGGCCGCTCAACGTGCCGCTGCCGGCGTTGGCGAACTCGGCCCAGACCTCGTCGAGGCTGGCCACGCACTCATAACCCGGCCCGCCGTGCTGGTTGACCAGGCGCCAACGCACCTCGGCGCTGCTGGCACCGACCAGGTCACCGAGCACACGGTAGGCAGGCTCCGCGACGCCACGCAGCCCCTCGCCGGTATCGACATATCCGCGCAGGCCACGGCCCTTGGTGGCAACGTCGAGGAACATCTCGACCCCCTGCACGGGCAGGCCGTCCAGGCCACGCTCGGCACCGTCGAAGCGAATCTCCCAAACGCCGCGCAGCTGGTCCGCCAGGACCTGCCCGGCATAGTCGGCCAGCTCCACGCTGGCTTCGCCGGGCGTGACGATATCGTCTTCAGGGTCGTGGGTCAGTTGCTTGTGCGCGTAATAGGCCGCCGTGCCTGTGGCGCCCGCCACAGCCAGGCCAGCGATGAATCCTCGTCGGGAAATTGTCATTGCGCCTCAATCCGTCTTCGCGTGCCGCGACTTCTATCCAAGCTAGGACGTAGGCGGACCGGGGAAATTTAGCCTTCTAATTAACCAACCGGCGCGCTCGTCTGTTGGGTATCTCCCGCTGACAGAGGCATAGCCATGACCTCCCTGCTCGATCGCCTGACCCAACCGGTCAAGGCCACGCCCTACCGGGTCTTCGACCTCGACCTCAAGGCCATCGAACCCTTGAGTCCTTCGCTGAGCCGCTTCATCTTCACCGGCGAGGACGTGGCGCAGATGACCACCCTGGCCCCCGACCAACGCGTCAAGCTGCTATTCCCGACGCCCGCCGGAGCGCCGCCGAGCCTGCCCAAGCACGAGCAATGGCAACAGGCCCGGCGCGAGCTGGCAGCGCAGGACATGCCACCCATGCGCACCTACACCATTCGCGCCCTGCGCCGCGATGCCCTCGAGGTGGATGTGGACTTCGTCCTGCACGGCGTCAATGGCCCGGCCTCGGCTTGGGCCACCCACGCCCGCCCGGGTGACCGCCTGCAGATGGTCGCCCCCAACCTTGCCTAGAGCGATGACCCCGGCGGCTACGAGTGGAAACCACCGCACAGTGCCCGGCGCATCCTGCTGATCGGTGATGAAACCGCCCTGCCGGCCATCGCCGGCATCCTCGAGCAGTTGGCCGCGAGCGCGCCGGAACTGCTGGTGGAGGCATTCATCGAAGTGCCGCTGGAGGCCGACTGCCTCGACCTGCGCCACAGCCCGGCCACCCGCCTGCACTGGCTGCCGCGCGACCTGCTGCGCAGCGAGCACGGCCAGGGCATGCAGCACGCCGTGCGCGAGCTGGCCAGCCTGCCGGCGGTGCGCGGTGCGTCGACGGTCGAGCTGGAGGACGTGGATATAGACGAGCGTATCCTGTGGGAACAGGCCAGCGGCGAGCATGGCGACTTCCATGCCTGGATCGCCGGGGAATCGGGGACCGTCATGGATATCCGCCGGCATCTGATCAAGGAACGCGGATTGCCGAGGGAAAGCCTGACGCTGATGGGCTACTGGCGTGCCGGACGCACCTTCGACTAGTACCTGCGTCCTGTAGAAGCGGCCTTGCGCCGCGAAAGGGCCGCGTAGCGGCCCCAGGATTTCAGCGTTAATGCAAAGATCGTCGGGGCCGCTCCTACACAGGGTTTGCGTCCGGCCTTGGAGTCTCAGCCAGCCGACACCGCCGCCGCGACGGCCTCGGCAAACCTTGCAGCCACTTCATCAACCTGCTCGGCGCTGATGATCAGCGGCGGCAGGAAGCGCACCACCGCTCCGTGACGACCGCCCAGCTCGAGGATCAGGCCACGACGCAGGCATTCACGCTGCACCTTCGGCGCCAGCTTGCGGCAGGCCGGCGGATGGCCCTGGACGTCGTGCTTGCCCGCCGGATCCACCAGCTCCACCCCCAGCATCAAGCCACGGCCACGGATGTCGCCGAGCTGCGGATAGTCCTGCTGCAACCGCTGAAGGTGCCCGCGCAGGCGCTGGCCCATGGCCTCGGCGTGCTCGCACAGGCGGTGCTCCACCAGGTACTTCATCACCGCGGAGCCTGCGGCCATGGCCATCTGGTTGCCACGGAAGGTGCCGGCATGGGCGCCCGGCGACCATTGGTCGAGCCAGTCGCGGTAGACCATCACCGCCAGTGGCAGGCTGCCGCCGATGGCCTTGGACAGGGTGACCACGTCGGGCACGATACCGGCGTGCTCGAAGGCGAACATCTTGCCGGTGCGGGCGAAGCCGCTCTGGATCTCGTCGACGATCAGCGCCACCCCGGCCTGCTCGGTGATCCGACGCAGCCCGCGCAGCCATTCGATATCGGCGGGAATCACGCCGCCTTCGCCCTGCACCACCTCGACGATCACCGCCGCCGGCAGCGCCACGCCGGCCTCCGGATCGCACAGCAGGTTTTCCAGGTAGTGCAGGTTGGCGCGCACGCCCGCCTCGCCACCGAGGCCGAACGGGCAGCGGTAGTCATAGGGATACGGCAGGAACTGCACGCCATTGTTCAGCAGCGCGCCGAGCGGTTTTTTCGGCCCCAGGCTGCCCATCAGGCTCAGCGCGCCCTGGGTCATGCCATGGTAGGCCCCCTGGAACGCCAGCACGGTGCTGCGCCCGGTGACCGTGCGCACCAGTTTGAGCGCCGCTTCGACCGCGTCGGTACCGGTCGGGCCGCAGAACTGGATCTTCGCCTCCCCGCGCAAACCTTCAGGCAGCAGACCGAACAGGTCCTGGACGAACTGATCCTTGACCGGCGTGGTCAGGTCCAGGGTGTGCAGCGGCAACTCATCGGCCAGCACGCGCTGGATCGCGTCGATCACCACCGGATGGTTGTGCCCCAGGGCCAGGGTACCAGCGCCGGCCAGGCAGTCGATGAACTGGCGGCCCTCGACGTCCTCGACGTACAGGCCACGGGCGCGTTTGAGCGCCAGGGGGATGCGCCGCGGGTAGCTGCGGGCGTTGGACTCCTGCTGCTGCTGGCGCAACAGCAGGGGCGAATCCTCGAATTCGTACAGGGGGCGCGGCGTGGTGGCCGGCAGCACCTGGGCAAGGCTGGAAGCGGTCGACATCGGAAAATCCCTCGCAAGCAAGCGAATGTGCCCGCCACGCGCCCTGTAACCGGATGTGTGTCGGGTTCTTATCGTTTGAAAAACGCTTCAGCGAGGTGCGGATTTAGCGGTTGTCGTGGGATTTGTTGTGAATGTACGACCTGCATCGCGGGGCAAGCCCGCTCCCACAGACTCATGCGCCAAGCTGCGTGGGAGCGGGCTTGCCCCGCGATGGGTACAACGCCGAACTCAACTCCCCGAACGCGCCGGTACCTGCAGGCTCACCCGCAAACCATCGGCCCGGCTGTCGAATCGCAGGCTGCCAGCGCAGCGCTGGACGATGGCCTGGACGATCGCCAGCCCCAGGCCGCAGCCACCGCTTTGGCCGTTACGCCAGAAACGTTCGGTCAGGTGCTCGAGATCTTCCTGGGCAATCCCCGGTCCATGATCGCGCACCAGGAAGTCCACCTGCCCGTCCTGTGCCTGTACCTCCAGTTCCACGGCGGCATCGCCGCCATGGCGCAGGGCGTTGTCCAGCAGGTTGCGCAGCGCCGCCACCGCCAACGGCGCCGGCATGCTCAGGTAGACCTTGGCCGCCGCCTCGGGCAAACGCAGGTGGATGCGCCGGTTGTCACCGCCGCCGGCGTCCTCGATGGCCTGCCGGGCGACCTGCTCGGCACTGCACTGCACGCCATCGTCGAACGACAGGCTGCCCTCGACCCGCGCCAGCATCAGCAACTGCTCCAGGGTGCGGTGCATGCGGTCGGTGCCCTGCTCGGCGTGCTCCAGCGCTTGTTCGCGCACGGCGCCATCGGTCATCCGCGCCACTTGCAGGTGGGTCTTGATAGCGGTCAGCGGGCTGCGCAGTTCGTGGGCAGCGTCGTCGGTCAGGCGGCGTTCGCGCTCGATGGTCTGGGCGATGCGCAGGAACAGCTGGTTCTGGGTGTCGAGCAGCGGTTGCAGCTCGCTGGGCAAGCCGGCCACCTGCAAGGGCTCGACGCTGTCGGCGCGACGCCTGCGCAAGGCGTCACGCATGCGATTGAGTGGTTCCAGCCCCTTGCCCAGGCCGATCCACAACAGCCCGAGGCTGCCCAGCAAGGCCATCAGCACCGGCGCCGAGGCCGCCAGCAGAATCGACTGATTGAGCGCCTCGCGCTCCTGGTGACGGTCAGCGGTGGTGATGCGCACATCGCCATGGTTGTAGGTGAAGGTACGCCAGGAAGCGCCGTCGATGGTCTGGTCACGGAAGCCGCTGCGCTCGTCGTCCATGGTGCCATCGTGCTTGTGGTTGCTGGCGAGGATTTCGCCGCGCAGCGAGCTGACCTGGCAGGCCATGCCGTCCGGCACGCTGAACTGGTCGGCGGAAAAGTGCGCGTCCTGGCCCTTGGCAGTCAACGGTTGCGGCAACTGGTCGATCAGCCCCGCGACCATGCGCGCCGACGCCACCAGGCGCTGGTCGAGGGAAAACATCATCTGCTGGCGCAGGTCGCGCAGCATCCATGCCGCCGCCAGCACCCAGATGACGATGAACACACTGCCGAGAATCAGTGAAAGGCGAACCCGCAGGCTCATGACGCGCTCTCCTCCGGCGCCTGGGCCGGCCCCAGGCGGTAGCCAAGGCCGCGTACGGTCTCGACGATGCTGTTGCCCAGTTTGCGCCGCAGGTGATGGATATGCACGTTCAGCGCGTTGCTTTCGACCTCGTCGCTGAAACCGTAGACGCAGTCCTTGAGCTGTTCGCTGGACAGCACGCGCCCCGGGTTCTGCAGCAAGGCCTGAAGCAATGCCTGCTCACGGCGCGACAGGTCCACCGCCTGGCCGGCCAGGGTGGCCGCGCAACTGCTGGGGTCGTAGCGCAGCGGGCCGTGCTCGATGACATTCACCGCCCGCCCGGCCACACGACGCAGCAGGGTGTGCAGGCGCGCGGCCAGTTCGCGCAGGTCGAAGGGCTTGAGCAGGTAGTCGTCGGCGCCAGCCTGCAGGCCGTCGACCCGGTCGGTGACCGCGTCGCGTGCAGTGAGCACCAGCACCGGCAGGGTCTCGCCCTGCTGGCGCAGGCGGCGCAGCAGCTTGAGGCCGTCCTCGTCGGGTAGACCCAGGTCGAGGATCATCACGTCGAACTTCGCGGTCCCGAGCATCTGCCGGGCCTGCGAGGCGCTGGCCACCCGGTCCACGGTCAGGCCCTGGGCCGAAAGGCCGGCGCAGATGCCGCTGGCGATCAGGTCGTCGTCCTCGCAGAGCAGAACGTGCATAAGGGATCTCCTGGGTGGGGAAGCTGGCATTGCACAGGGTGGCGATTAAGGGGGGATTATGAACGGGTTTGGAGATGTTCGTCGGGCTGATAGCATCGAGGCGAACAGGGGCCAGACGCAGCCCTTGCTACGCCTGTGAGACCGAGCGCCGCGCGGGCGGCGCTCGGTCTCACAGGCACTACAACGCTCATGGCGAACACCTTTAAAGGCCTGGTCCTAAGACCAACTTAACCTTCAGTTAATAAGCCAAGGCCAGCATGGCCCTCTTCAAAGCTCTGCCAAGGCGTCGACATGCGTGTTCTCCTGCTCTTCCTGACATTCCTGCTCGCCGGCCCTCTCCAGGCCAACCCCTTTGCGGTAAAGCCGGACTTCCTGCCGGTCAACGAGGCCTTCGTCCTGACCCACGACCGCCTGGAAAACGGCCAGATGCGCCTGCATTTCCAGATCAAGGACGGTTACTACCTCTACCAGAAGCGCCTGAAGTTCGACGGCCTGCCTCCCGAGCAGCACCCGTCGCTGCCCCAGGCCGAAAACCACCACGACGAATTCTTCGGCGACAGCGCGGTCTACCGCACCGAGCTTGAGCTATTGCTCCCGGCCAACGCCAGCGGTGAGCTGCGCCTGGGCTGGCAAGGCTGCGCCGACGCCGGCCTGTGCTACCCGCCGCAGACCACGCCAATCGCCCTGGGCGGCAGCGCTGCGCCACCCGCCGCTGCCGACCAGGCCAGCGACCAGGCCCTGGCCGGTACCCTGCAACAGGACAGCCTGGCCTGGAGCCTGCTGGCATTCTTCGGCCTGGGCCTGCTGCTGGCCTTCACCCCGTGCTCGCTGCCGATGCTGCCGATCCTCGCCGGATTGGTCATGGGCAATGGCGCCAGTGCCCGGCGCGGCTGGTGGCTGGCCGGCGTCTATGTGCTGAGCATGGCACTGGTCTACGCCGCCCTCGGCGTGATCGCCGCGCTGCTGGGCGCAAGCCTGCAGGCCTGGCTGCAACAGCCCTGGTTGCTGGGCAGCCTGGCCGGCCTGTTCGTGCTCCTGGCCCTGCCGATGTTCGGCGCCTTCGAACTGCAATTGCCGGCCGCCCTGCGCGACCGCCTGGACCGCGCCGGACAAGGCACCCGTGGCGGCAACCTGTACGGTGCGGCACTGCTGGGCGCCCTGTCGGGCCCGCTGCTGGGCCCGTGCATGACCGCGCCGCTGGCCGGCGCCCTGCTGTTCATCGCCCAGAGCGGCGACGTGCTGCAAGGCGCGCTGGTGCTGTTCACCCTCGGGCTGGGCATGGGCGTGCCCCTGCTGTTGCTGGTGACCCTGGGCAACCGCTACCTGCCACGCCCGGGTGCCTGGATGAACCTGGTCAAGGGCTTGTTCGGCTTCGTGTTCCTGGCCATGGCCCTGTACACCGTGCGTGGCCTGCTGGCGCAAACCCTGGTGCTGGCCCTGGCCGGCGCCTGGCTGATCGCCCTGGGCTGGGCCGCCTGGCCGGCCCTGCAGCGCCTGCCCGCCTTGCGCGCCATTCCCCTGCTCGGCGCCCTGTGGGGTGGCCTGCTGCTGGTGGGCGCCGCGGCAGGGGGCAACGACCTGTGGCAACCCCTGCAGCCCTTCGCCGGCAAGAGCACGGCGGCATCCTCGGCCAACGCCCACGACGCCTTCGTCACCGTGAGCGCGCCGGCCGACCTGCAACGTGAACTCGACGCTGCCAAGGCCCGAGGCCAGTGGGTGCTGGTGGACTACTATGCCGACTGGTGCGTGTCGTGCAAGGTCATGGAAAAGCAGGTGTTCGGCCGTGGCGATGTCCAGGCCAGCCTGGCCGGCGTGCACCTGCTGCGCCTGGATGTGACCGCCGACTCCCCAGCCAGCCGCGAGCTGCTGCAGCGTTACCAGGTGCCAGGCCCGCCCAGCCTGATCTGGATCGGCCCGGAAGGCGACGAGCGCCGCGCCCGCCGCATCACCGGCGAGATCGATGCCGCCGGCTTCCTGCAACACTGGGCCCAGACCAGGAGCCAAGGCTGATGCTGACCGTCACCCTCGGGCCGCTGACCATGGCCCTGAACCACCTGCTGCTGCTCGCGGCGCTGGGCATCGCCAGCCTGATCGGCTGGCGAGTGGCCAGGCGCGGCGGCGAGAACCCGGAGTCGGCGCTGTTCAACCTGTTCCTGCTGGGATTGCTGTTCGCCCGCCTGGGCTTCGTCCTGGCCTACTGGCCGATGTACCGCGACGACCCGCTGCAGGTCATCGACATCCGCGACGGTGGCTTCCTGCTCTGGGGCGGCCTGCTGGGCATCGTCCTCGGCACCCTGTGGCAGGGCTGGCGGCGCCCCGGTCTGCGCCGCCCCCTGGGCTGGGCGTTGTTCAGCGGCGCGCTGTTCTGGGGCCTCGGCAGCCTGGCCAGCCACCTCTACAGCAAGGGTACCGAACTGCCGGACATGAGCCTGCGCGACAACCGTGGCCAGGCGGTGGCCCTGCACAGTTACCGTGGACGGCCGCTGGTGATCAACATCTGGGCCACCTGGTGCCCGCCCTGCCGCCGCGAGATGCCGGTGCTGCAACAGGCCGAGGACGACTACCCCCACGTGACCTTCCTGTTCGTCAACCAGGGAGAAACCCCGGAGAACGTCAGCACCTTCATGGCCACCACCGGCCTGACCCTGTCCCACGTGCTGTTCGACGGCACCGGCGAGCTGGCCCGCAAGGTCGGCTCCATGGCCCTGCCCACCACCCTGTTCTACAACGCCGAAGGGCGGCTGGTCGGCAGCCACCTGGGCGAACTTTCGCGCGCCAGCCTGCGCCACGCCCTGGAACCCTTCGAACGCGCCGATGCGCCCGCCCCACAAGGAAACTGACATGCGACTGAATGCACTGCTGCCCCTGACCCTCACCCTGCTCGCTGCGCCCCCGCTGCACGCCGAAGAGCTACCCAAGGCGATCCAGCAACTGCAGGCCAAGGGCGCCGTGATCAAGGGCAGCTTCGACGCTCCCAACGGCCTGCGTGGCTACGCCGCCGAGTACCACAACAACGGCATCGCCCTGTACCTGACGCCCGACGGCAAGCACGTGCTGGTGGGCAGCCTGTTCGACGAACAAGGCAAGGACCTCAGCGCCGAGCCGCTGGAAAAGCTGGTGTACGCACCGATGAGCAAGGCGGTCTGGGCGAAGATGGAAAACACTGCCTGGATCCAGGACGGCAAGGTGGACGCGCCACGCACTGTCTACCTGTTCAGCGACCCAAACTGCCCCTATTGCAACATGTTCTGGCAGCAGGCCCGGCCCTGGGTCGAGTCGGGCAAGGTCCAGCTGCGTCACATCATGGTCGGCATCATCCGCGAGGACAGCCCGGGCAAGTCCGCCGCGCTGCTCGCCGCCAAGGACCCGGCCAAGGCCTTGCAGGAACATGAGAAGGCCGGCAAGGCCAGCACGCTCAAGGCACTGGACAAGGTGCCGGAGGCGGTTCAGAAGAAGCTCGAGGCGAATCTGGCCCTGATGGAAGAACTGGGCCTGGCCGCCACCCCGGCGATCTTCTATCAGGATGAGCAGGGGCAGTTGCAGAGCCAGCAAGGGGCGCCGCGGCCGGAGATGCTGGGGAGGATACTCGGCAAGCGTTAAACCGCAGTCTATCTGAAGGTGCAACGATAGCCTCTGGCGAATACCCCGACATGGCTGTCGTAACCAACCAGCAGATAGCGCATCAAGCCCAGCGATCCTGATAGGTCGCAGAGCGCTTTGCGTTCGCTTGGGCACTGTACGCAAAGTCATGTCGTAGACACCGCCGCCAGCAAGCCCGCATGACCATTGCAGCAGAGCTTTCCTCCAGCTTGCAGTAGCGTGTATCCAGGCGGCGGTTCTCCTTCAGCCGACCAAACAGTCGTGGACAAGGAGTTACGGTCGCCAGGCCGGAGCCGTCCTTTTCAGGCTCATTGATACGCCCGCTTCACCCTCGACCTTGATCGTGGTTCAATCCATCAAGGTCTCGGAAAACATAGTGTGTATACGCCGGCAGAAATCTGATTCATCGACACTGTCCGGCAACACCAATACATAGTAAAAAATTCGATTGAAGCGCAAATTGATATCGTAGGGTTCGAAATCCGAATCACCTTCAAACTCGAATAGCGTAGCGATCCCGTTCAACGCTGCTGGCTTTGCCTCAACGCCAAAGCACCCCTCGCCCGTCGCCCCCAGGTTGTAACCTTGCTCAAGGTGGGCCTTCAGCATCCCCTCATCTTTATAGAAAAGAACAAACTCCTCTCCCCGAATGCACTCCTGCTGTGACTGAAACCCCAAACGTGCTGCTTTTTCCATCAATGCCGCGAGCCCCAGTTCCAGCGACGTATCGGTATAGAAGCCATACATGACACCCGACCAATCAGCCATCCCACTGTCTCCTATAGCTTGCATCCGGAAGCACCGTGACTGACATCAGCACGAAGTCTTCTATTAGCGTCCCGGAGCTGAATATCTTCTTGTATGTAGAGCCTTAGATAAGCATTCTGCCGATCCACTTTTTTAACTTTCCCGCTATCAACTTCAAATGAAACAAAATGGGTACTTTTCTCTTTGGTCAGCCCCATTTTACCTCTTACATTGGTGCTCTCCATTTCCTCAGGCGTTAGTGTCGTCACGTAGACACCTTTGGGCTTGCCTTGAATAGCGCCTCGCCCCCTGGCGCCAGGGTCACTTTGATTAATCACGCCTGTCCCCATGATTCCCTTATAACCTTCCTTGCTCGTGTAATGATAAACACGCACCACCTCCAAGCCTAACGGATCGATCCATGACAGAGGATTGGGCGCATATTGATAGAGGTTGATCCCACCCCTCAAGCCTATCGGGTCTTGCTGGGTAAATCGCCCGATATCCGGGTCATAAAATCTGAATGTGTTGTAGTGCAGCCCAGTTTCCCGATCCAGATACTGCCCCTGAAAACGCACATTCTGCCGACTGACCTGCTCCGGCGCATGCCATTCCTCGCAGTTGTTGCCCCATACCTGGTGCTGCCCTTGCCAGGCAGTTATCCCGTGTTCGTCGGTCAGTTGCTCTACCAGGCCGACCAGATTCGAATGGAAGTGGAAAACCTGCTCATGCCCAGGCACCCCATCTACCCTGGCCAGCGGCTCATGTCCCGCCGCGTCTGCGTACAGATAGAGACTCGGTTTGCCGTCCTGAACTTCTCGCAACAGACGCAGGCCTTGCCACTGAAACTCGGTTCGACTGACCGGCGCGTCCAGGTCGTCACGGTAGACTCGTTTGTCGATGCGCCTGCCCAAGGGGTCGTAAGCAAACTCGATCCGTTCGCGAAGCGGCCCACGCCGCTGGCGGATACAGACCAGCCGATGCTCTGCATCGTATTCAAAGCGCTGGAGCAGACGATTGCCGGAGCGCTTCTCCTCGAGCCGACCAAAGCGGTCGTAGCGATAGCGTCTATCTTGGAACACCTTGACCCGGTTGTGCCGTACCCGACCGTTGACCTGATATCCCTCCAGCAGGTTGCCGGCAAGGTCGTAGCCAAAGTGCTCGACCATCGGCTGTTGCTGAGGCAACTGGCGTGACGCGCCATGGATTCGCTCGGTGGGCCCGTAGTCATAACCAATGCGCCCCTGGTAGCTGCCACGCCCACCGGCACCGGCCTGGAAACGACCGACCAGATGCTCAAGCTCCACCCCCAGCCCGCTACCAGCGCGCTGGGTCTGGGTCAGTACCTCGCCGACAAGGTTGTCCGCCGCATCGTACTCATAGTCCTTCTGCAGCAAGGGCATGCGGGTGCGCTCGCCATCCTGATATTCCACAGCCTTGCGCAGCAGGCGCCGCGTACTGTCATAACGGGTTCTGGTAAGCAATGCACCCTGGCTGCGCAAGACCTCGTCGTGTAACGCATCGCGCTCGAAGTCGCTGATCACCCGCCCGTCGAGATTGATCTGGTGCAGATGTCCGCTGCCATAGCACAGGTAGTTGATCCGGCGGGAGTCAGGCAGCGTCAAGGTCTGCAGGTTACCTAGGGGATCATAGGTGTAACCGAGTTGCCCTGGACCCTGGCTTTCGCTCAGCAATCGCCCCATGGCGTCGTAGGTGAAGTCCAACTGCTGGACCTGCCCACTACGGTGAGTGAAATGGATCGCCAGCAGATTGTCAGCAGCATCGTAGCGGTAGGTCGTCTCGCCATCGTCGGTCCGCTTGCACAGCAGACGACCGACCGCATCGTGTTCATGGTGGTGAACCTGTGCAAACACTTCGGGCTCATCCGGGCTGCCCGGCAACACGGGCTCCGCTTCGCGGCATGGATGCACGGTGCGTTGGGTGATCGCATCCAGGGCATCATAAAGCAGACTGAAACCGCCACCATCGAGGTTACGCTGACCAACCAACCGGTCTAGCGCATCCCACTGGAAGCGATAGTGCTCGCCGTTCTCGTTTTCCAACTGCTGCAAGCGGCCGTAGGCATCCCAGTGCAACCGCACAGTGTGCCCCAGTGCATCAGTACGCTGCAGCAGTCGACCGCTGCCGTCATATTGCCATTGGGTCATGCGCTGCGCTGGGTCGACATGGCGGGCCAACTGACCGGCAGCATCGATCTGATAGTGCTCGACCCGGCCATCGGCCAATTCGCGCTGCTGCAGATGGCCACGCACATTGAAACGATAGCGCGTGGCGCCGCCCTCGGCATTGTGCACCTCGCTCAGGTGCCCACGCAGGTCGTAACGATAGTGAGTCTGTTGCCCCGAGCAATCGCGTGAGGCAGTCAGCTGGCCACGCCCGTTCCACTTGAACGAACGTTCCTTGCCTATGGCATCGACACTACGCACCATACGTCCCTGACGATCGTGGTCGTAACGTGTCAGTTGCCCGAGCGGATCGACCTCGGACAACAGGTTGCCCCGAGCATCATAGGTATAACGACGCTCATGCCCTGCTCCGTCGACGATACGGGTGGGCAAGGCCCAATGTTCGGTGTAACCGATGCTTTCACGACGCCCCAACGGGTCGGCAGTGGCAACCACACGCCCGAGCGCATCGTAGCTATAGGACCACTCGCCACCTTGTGGATCGAGGGTGCGCCGCAACAGGCCATCGACATAGTCGTGCCGCCAGCAATATCCCAGCGCATCGATGTAGGTGTGGACCTCGTTCAGCGCGCCCCAGTGATAGTGCTCCTCACGCCCCAGGCCATCGATGACCTGGGTATGGCCATGCTCCAGGTCATAGATGAAGCGATAGTCCTCGCCGTCGCTGCCCCAGTGCCGAACCACGCGCCATTCATGCTCGGGCTGTAGCTCCAACAGCGCGGGCATGGCGTAAGGCGTGCCATCCAGACTGCACGGTTGGCGCGCCGGCGGTGGCGTGAAGCGGGCCCACTCGTAGTACCGCGTAGCCCCCATGGGCAGCGTATGGCTGGCCAGCAACCCTTGGTCGGTGTAGGTAAACTGCCTCAGCAATTGCCCTTCGGCATCGGCGACAACCTCCAATTGCCCTGCCGAGGTGTAGCGATACTGCGCCAGGCATTCGCGCTGCTCGACGGCAAAGGCCCGACCGGCCCGCAAGTACAATCTGTGTATCTCGGCTACCCGGCGCGGTTGCCCGTCGGCAAAGCGCAGTTCGATGAAGATCCGGGCCGAGCTGTCGCCGAGGAACTGCAATCGGCCTTGTTCGTCGTAGAACAGCTCCAGGCAATTGAGGTTACGATCACCGACCTTGACCAGGCGCGACCGCCGACTGTCCAATGGATCGGTATGGAACACCTGGTACAACCCGCTGTTGATGTCCTCGACGATGGTGAAGCCGTTGTCCTGATGAAAAAACGCCAGGCCATCGAGAATGCTGACGAAGGCACTGCCGACCTGCAGACGCCCGAGCTCCAGCCTGGCGCCCTCATCATCGACGTAGATCCACAACTCGCCCCCCTCAGGGTGCGCGACACGCTCCAGGCGCACTTCGTAGGGCACACTCCAACCTATGCCGAACAGGCCATCGCTACGTCGGTCGTTGCTGTCATAGCGCCGCGCCCAAGTGATCGGGACCAGCGCCGCGAGTTTGAAATCCACATCCTCGGGGCCATCCTGGAATTTGCTGCCCATGGCTGGAGCCACCGGGTTGCCCACCCCGCAGCGGCGACCCTTGAGCATGCCCCGGCGACTGATGAGCATCCCGGCAATCAGACCAATGATTTTCGCCGCAGCGCTCTTGCCGTCGTGGATGTCGCGCACGGTGGTGGTGCCGCCACCGATGCGCACATTGGGCGAATAGGTCATGCCGATCGGCCCGTCGCAGGTGGTCTTGTCTCCGACCCGCGCTGCCGGCTGGCCATTGATGAACACCTTGTCCGAGCCTTGGGCAACGAACTGTTCGGGCATTGGAGGGTGCTTGCTGCAGACCGCCTTGTCCTCGGGCTTGGGAATCGATCCGGGCGCGGCTGGCGTGGTCACCGGCGGGTTGAAGATGCTGTTGATCTCCTGCGCCAAGCCGATCACCGGCAATACCATCGAGGCGCCAACCATGGCGTAGGCCCCGATGTTTTCGAGGATCGACGGTTCATCGGCTGGGCCCGGCGCCTCGACCGGGCCACCACTCACCCCGGCGGCGCGCGCCGCGAGGATGCCGTTGATGCGGGTATTGTGCGAGCCACTGCTGATCGAGCCGTACGGCTCGGGCGGAAACAGCGAATTGCCGACCCAGTTGCTGAAGTCGCTGATATGGTCGCCAATGCTCTTGTCTTCACCGGCCGGCAGCATGGCGGCGGCACTGACCATGACCCCGGCGATCAACGGCGTGAGCACGGCGGCGGCACCGCCGGTACCGACCACCGCGACCACCGCGCCACCAATGGCGGCACCGACCGCGGCGACCGCCGCCGCATAGACGGCGGCCTCGACCAGGCCACTGACCAGCTCGGCCATCAGCGGGGGATGAAGTATGAGATCGCCCATGCGGGCGGCATGCAGGCTATCGTCCATGAAACCCGTGAAATCCTTGCGCACTGTGTGCAGCGTAGCACCGGCAAGGGTGAGGATTACAGGGTGGCCATACGCCACATCGGCGCGTCAGCGCGGGGCCTGCCTGATCCTGTGGGAACAGGCACGCCCCGCGCTGAAGGCAATGCAGTTACAACGCCTCCAGCTCCGCCATCAGGTCGCTCAACCGATCGACCTTGGCGTCATCCAGCGCGCTGTCCTGCAGCCCGCGCACATAGTCCGCCAGCTCTTGCACCGTGCTGCACTCGAACATCGCCCGCAGCGGCACGTTCAACTGCAGGGCCTTCTGCACCCGCGAGGCGATCTGTGTCGCCAGCAGCGAATGCCCGCCCAGCTCGAAGAAGTTGTCGCGCACGCCCACCCGTTCGGCCTTGAGCACATCGGCCCAGATGCCGGCGAGGGTCTGCTCCAGCTCGTCGCGCGGCGCCAGGTAAGCCTGGCTGTGCTGGCCGCCGATCTCGATGGCCGGCAGCGCCTTGCGGTCGAGCTTGCCGTTGGCGTTGTGCGGCAGGCTGTCGAACCAGCCCCAGTGCAGCGGCACCATGTACTCCGGCAGTTCGGCGCGCAGGCGCTGCTTGAGCTGGTCGAGCAGCGCGGCGTCGGCGGCGACGCCCTGGTGCGCCACCAGGTAGCCGACCAGGTGCTTGCCGTTGACGCCTTCCTGCACGCCCACCGCGGCATCGCGCAGTTCGGTTTGCTCGTGCAGGCGTGCCTCGATCTCGCCCAGTTCGATGCGGTAGCCGCGGATCTTCACCTGATGGTCGATACGCCCGACGTACTCCAGCACGCCGTCCGGACGACGCCGGGCCAGGTCGCCGGTGCGGTACAGACGCTCGCCCGGCGCACCGTACGGGTGCGGGATGAAAGCCTGCGCCGTGCGCAGCGGATCGCCGACATAGCCACGGCCCACACCGGTACCGGCGACGCACAGTTCACCCACCGCGCCCAGCGGCACCAGGGTCTGGTCCTCGCCGAGCAGGTACAGACGGTTGTTGTCGGTCGGCGTGCCGATCGGCAGGTAGCTGCCCTGGGTCGAGGCGGCATCGACGCGGAAGAACGCCACGTCATCCGAACACTCCGCCGGGCCATAGGCGTTGACCAGGCCGATGGCCGGGTAGCGCTGCAGCCACTGGGCAGCCAGCTCGGGCGGCATCGCCTCGCCGGTCGGCAGCATCCAGCGCAGGCCGTCGAGGGCCTGGTGGTCGTTGGCCAGCATGCCCTGGATCAGCGACGGCACGCTCTCCAGCACGGTGATGCCGGTGGCCTGCACATGGCTCAGCAGGCCTTGCGGGTCATGGGCGATGGCGTTCGGCACGATCTGCACCTTGGCCCCGAACAGCGGCGCGGCGAGGAACTGCCACACCGAGATGTCGAAGCTCTGCGAGGCGGTCTGGGCGATCACGTCCTGCTCGTCCAGGGCCAGGTACGGCACCTTGCTCAGCTGGTTGTTGAGCATGCCGCGCTGCTCGACCATCACGCCCTTGGGCAGGCCGGTGGACCCGGAGGTGTAGATCACGTAGGCGAGGTTGTCCGGCGCGCTGTGGATGCCGGGGTTGTGGCTGGCCACGTTGCTCGCCTGCACCTCTTCCCAGACCAGCAGCTTCGGCCGCGCCGCGCCCGCCACTTCGTCGAGCAGCTGGCGCGCCTGCTCGGCGCAGGCCGCGCTGCACACCAGCACCGGCGTGCGGCTGAGCTCGACGATGCGTTGCAAGCGCGCGGACGGCAGGCCCGGATCCAGCGGCAGGTAGCCGGCGCCGGCCTTGAAGCTGCCGACGATCATGCCCAACAGCGCCAGGCCGCGCTCGGCCAGCAGCGCCACCGGCTGGTCGATGGCCACGCCGGCCGCGACCAGGGCATGGCCGAGGCGGTTGGCCGCCACGTTCAGGCCCGCATAGTCGTAAGCGGCCGCCTCGCAGCGGGCGACGGTGCGCTGCGGGTGCGCGGCGACCCGCGCCTCGAACAGCTCGACGTAGCTCTGCTCCAGGGCGTAGCTGTGCTCGGTGCGATTGCAGTCCTCGAGCAGGAAGCGCTGCTCGTCGGCACCCAGCAGCGCCAGCTCATCCACCTCGCCATTGAAGCCCTCGACCAGCGCCAGCAGCAGGCGCTTGAACTCGGCGAGCAGGCGCTCGACGGTCGAGTAGTCGAAGTAACGCTGGTCGAACGACAGGTGCAGGCCCAGGTCATCGCCCGGGTAGCACACCGCGGTCAGCGGGAAGTTGGTGTGGGTGCGGCCCGAGTCGGAGCTGGCGTCCAGGTGCTGGGCGTGGTCGAGTACGGCGGTTTCCACCGGGGCGTTCTCGAACACGAACAGGCTGTCGAACAGCGGTTGGCCCTTGGGCAGCTCGCTGCACTCCTGGATCGCCACCAACGGCAGGTACTCGTACTCGCGCAGCTGCATGTTGCGGTCGAGCAGGCCTTGCAGCCAGTCACGCACGCTGCGCCGCTCGCCGGGCTGCGGCATCTGCACGCGCAGGGCGATGCTGTTGATGAACAGGCCGACCGTGCGCTGCATCTGCGGCAGGCTCACCGGGCGCCCGGCCACGGTGACGCCGAACACCACGTCGCGGTCGCCGCTGTAACGGGCCAGGGTCAGCGCCCAGGCCGCCTGGGCGAAGGTGTTGACCGTCAGCTGATGGGCCTGGGCCAGTTCGCGCAGGCGCGCGCCCTCGCTCACCTCGAGGCGGGTGTAGCAATCACCCACTACCATGCCGTCACCGGCGTGATCGTGGCGCAGCGGTCGGTCGCTGGGGATCGCCGTGGCCCGCTCGAAGCCGGCCAGGTTGGCCTGCCACCACTGGCGCGCCTCGTCGAGGTCCTGGCGCTGCAGCCAGCCGATATAGTCACGGTAGCGCGGCGGCACCGGCAGCTGGGCCTGGCGCCCTTCGCCCAGGGCCTGGTAGATCTCGAAGAAGTCGTTCATCAGCAGCGAGCGGCACCAGGCATCGATGAGAATGTGGTGGTTGCTCATCATGAACCAGTAGCGTGCGTCGTCGACGCGCACCAGGCGCAGGTGGAACGGCGCTTCGCGCAGCAGTTCGAATCCGGCCTCGCGCTCCTGCTTGTGCAGGGCCTGCAGGCGCGCTTCCTGGGCGGTCTCGTCGAGGCCGCGCCAGTCCTGGTAGTCCACCGGGGTCTTGCCGGGCTTGTGGATGATCTGCAGCATCGCTTCGCCGGCGTTCCAGCTGAACGACGCACGCAACGCCTCGTGGCGCGCCACCACGGCCTGCCAGGCCTGGGCGAAGCGCTCGGGGTCGAGGGCACTGTTGATGCGGTAGCGGTCCTGCATGTAATAGATGCCGGTGCCCGGCTCGAGCAGGGTGTGTAGCAGCAGGCCTTCCTGCATCGGCGTCAGCGGGTAGACGTCCTCGATCTCGGCGACCGGGATCGGCAGCGCGTCGATCTGCTCCTGGGTCAGTTGCGCCAGCGGGAAGTCCGACGGCGTGAAGCTGCCGTTGCCGTCCACCAGGCAGTGGCCGACCAGGGCCAGCAGTTCCTGGCGGTAGGCTTCGGCCAGACGGGCAATGGTCGCTTCGTCGTAACGCTCGGCGCTGAAGCTCCAGCGCAGTTGCAGCGCGCCGCCGTACACCTGGCCATCGACGCTCAGCCAGTTCGGCAGCGGCGCGTCGAGGTCATGGGCCAGGCCTGCGGGGGCGTCCAGCGGCTGGAACAACGCCGCCTGGTCGAACTGCTGGTCGAACTGGCCCAGGTAATTGAAGGTGATGCGCGCCTGGGGCAGCGCGGCCATGCGTTCGCGCCCGGCCTCGTCGGCCAGGTAACGCAGCACGCCATAACCCAGCCCCTTGTGCGGCACCTGGCGCAGCTGCTCCTTGATGCGCTTGATCGAGCCGGCACGGGCCGATTCGCCCTCACCCATCTGCGGGCTCAAGCTCAGCGGGTAGGCATTGGTGAACCAGCCGACACTGCGGGTCAGGTCCATGTCCTCGAACAAGCCGTCGCGGCCATGGCCCTCCAGTTGCACCAACACCTGTTGGTCGCCGCTCCACTGGCACAGGGTGCGCGCCAGGGCGGTCAGCAGCAGGTCGTTGACCTGGGTGTGGTAGGCCGCCGGCGCCTGTTGCAGCAGCTGACGGGTCTGTTCGACGTCCAGTTCGATGGCGATGCTGCGGGCATGGCGGTGCAGGTTGCCACCCTGGGGATGATCGCAGGGCAGTTCGCGGCGGGCGCTACCCAGTTGGCCTTCCCACCAGCCCAGCTCGTCGCGCAGCGAATCGCTGCCGGCATAGCTGGCCAGGCGCGCCGCCCAGTCGCCCATGGCATGGGTCTTGGCAGCCAGCGTTTCACCGCGGTACAGCGCCTGCAGGTCTTCCAGCAGGACGCGCCAGGACACACCATCGACCACCAGGTGATGGATGGCCAGCAGCAGGCGCTGGGCACCCTGGCCGTCGCTGACCAGCAAGGCACGCAGCAGCGGCCCCTCGGCAAGGTCGAGGCTGCGCTGCACATCGGTATAGAGCGCCTGGCAGTCCTCGAAGTCGGTCACCGTCGCGGTCCACAGCAACGGCTGGGCGCTCTGCTGGGCGTACTCGCCCCGCCAGCGGCCGTTGGCCTGGTCGAAGCGCAGCCGCAGGCTGTCGTGGTGCTCGACCAGCGCGGCCAGGGCCTGCTCCAGCGCCTCAGCCTGCAATGGCTGGCGCGCCTGCAGCAGCACCGCCTGGTTCCAGTGCTGCGGTTGCGGCACTTCGCTGTCGAAGAACCAGTGCTGGATCGGCGTCAGGCCGCTGTGGCCCTCGCGCGCGCCCTGCTCGATGCTGCTCGGCGCCTCGCTGCGGGTCACCACGGCCGCCAGGGTCTGGATGGTCTGGTGCTGGAACAGGTCGCGCGGGGTGAACTGCAACCCCAGCTGACGGGCCCGGCTGACTACCTGGATCGACAGGATCGAGTCGCCGCCCAGTTCGAAGAAATTGTCCTGCACGCCGATGCGCGACTGGTTGAGCACTTCGCGCCAGACCTGCGCCAGCTGGCTTTCCAGCTCATTGGCCGGGGCCTGGTAGAGTTGGCGCGCCTGCTCCAGGTCCGGCGCCGGCAGCGCGCGGCGGTCGAGCTTGCCGTTGCCCATCAGTGGCAAGCTGTCGAGCAGCACCAGGTGCGCCGGCACCATGTAGTCCGGCAGATGCTGGCGGGCATCGGCCTTGACCGCCTCGCGCAGCAGGGCCTGGGCCTCGGCGTCGGCGCCGGCCTGCGGGCACACCAGGTAGCCCACCAGCTGCTTGCCGCCCGGCAGGTCGAGGGCCAGGACCACCGCCTCCTCGACGTCGGCGTGCTCCTGCAGGCGGCTCTCGATCTCGCCCAGCTCGATACGGAAGCCGCGGATCTTCACCTGCTGGTCGGCACGCCCGACATATTCCACCAGGCCATCGGCGCGCAGGCGCACCAGGTCGCCGGTGCGATACAGGCGGCCACCGTCATGGCTGAACGGGTCGGCGACGAAGCGCTCGGCGCTCAGGCCTGGGCGGTCGTGATACCCCTGGGCCAGGCCCGCGCCGCCCACGTACAGCTCACCGATGCCACCCTGCGGCAACAGGGCCAGGTCGTCGTCGAGGATATAGGCGGTGCGGGCGCCGATCACCCGGCCGATCGGCACGCTGCCGGCATCGACGGGCAGCGTGTCCGGCGCCAGGCACGCCAGCGGCATGACCACGGTCTCGGTCGGGCCATAGGCGTTGAAGAACTGTTGCGGGGCAAAAGCCTGGCGGATGCGCAGCAGGTGTTCGCCGGTCAGCGCCTCGCCACCGGTGATCACCAGGCGCACCGGCAACTGCTCGCCCTGCCCGGCCAGGTACTGGGCCAGCTGGCTGCCGTAGCTCGGGGTGAAGCCGAGCACGCTGACCTGCTGTTCACGTACCAGCTGGCAGATTTCCTCGGCGCCCCATTGGCCCTGGGCGCGCAGCACCACGCGGGCGCCGCACAGCAGCGGTACCAGCAGGCGTTCGCTGGCGGCGTCGAAGTTGATCGAATAGAAATGCAGCTCGCAGTCGTCGCTGCGCATGCCGAACTCGGCGATCACCGCCTTGCAGTGCATGGCGATTTCACCGTGGCTGACCACCACGCCCTTGGGCTTGCCGGTGGAGCCGGAGGTGTAGATCAGATAAGCCTGGTGCTGCGTCAGGTTGAGGTTGTCCAGGGCGGCGTCGCTGTAGGCGGACAGGCTCGCGGCATCGTCCTCCAGGCTCCAGCGCGCGACACCTGGCGGCAGTTCGCCCAGGGTGTCGAGCAGCGCCCGCTGGCCGATCAGCAGGCCAAGGCGGCTGTCCTCGATCATGTAGCGCAGGCGGTCGAGCGGGTATTCCGGATCCAGCGGCACGTAGGCGCCACCGGCCTTGAGAATGGCCAGCAGGCCCACCACCATCTCCAGCGAGCGCTCCAGCGCCAGGCCTACCCGCACCTGCGGGCCTACGCCGCGCTCGCGCAGGGCGCGGGCCAGGCGATTGGCCTGCTGGTCGAGCTCGGCGTAGCTCAGGTGCTGGCCGGCAAAGGTCAGGGCCAGGGCATGCGGGGTACGCTCGGCCTGGGCGGCGAACAACCCGTGCAGCGTCTGGTTCAGCTCGAAGTCCTGCTCGCCCTGGAGCTGACCGATCAGCACCTGCTGTTCGGCCTCGGCCAGCATCGGCAGTTCGCACAGGCGCTGTTGCGGGTCGTCGATCAACGCCACCAGCAGTTGCTGCCAGTGCTCGGCCATGCGGGCGATACGCGGTTCGTCGAACAGGTCGCGGCTGTAGGTGAAGCAGCAGCCCAGGCGGCCATCGAGGTCGGTGACCTCCAGGTACAGGTCGAACTTGGTGGCGCTGGCGTCGTTGACCAGGTAGTCCACCTGCATGCCCACCAGCTCACGGCTCTGCTGGAAGGCCCAGCGCTGCACGTTGCACATCACCTGGAACAGCGGGTTGTAGGCGCTCGAACGCGGCGGCTGCAGGGCCTCGACCAGTTGCTCGAACGGCAGGTCCTGATGCGACTGGCCGTCGATGATGGTCTGGCGCACCTGGTCGAGCAACGCGCCGGCGCTCATCTGCCCGTCCAGCTCGCAGCGCAGCACCTGGGTGTTGAGGAAGGCGCCGATCAGCCCTTCGCTTTCCGGACGGATGCGGTTGGCCACCGGCGCGCCGATGCGCAGGTCGCGCTGGCCGCTGTAGCGGTGCAGCAGCGTGGCCAGGGTGGCGGTCATGGTCATGAACAGGGTCAGGCCGCGCTGGCTGTTGAAGGCATGCACGCGCTTGACCAGCGCCGGATCCAGGTCGAAGCGGTAGAGTTCACCCTGGTGGCTCTGCACCGCCGGGCGCGGACGGTCGGCCGGCAGCGCCAGCACCGGATGCTCCTCGCCCAGACGGTCTTTCCAGTAGGCCAGCTGACGGGCGCCCTCGCCGCCTTCCAGCCACTGGCGCTGCCAGACGCTGTAGTCGAGGTACTGCACCGGCAGCGGCGCCAGCGGCGACTCGCGCTCGTCGACGAAAGCCTCGTACAGCTCGCCCAGTTCACGGGCGAAGATGTCCATGGCCCAGCCTTCGGTGACGATGTGATGCAAGGTCAGGACGAAGTAGTGCTCGCGCTCGCCGGCCTTGACCAGGCAGGCACGCAGCAGCGGGCCACGCTCCAGGTCGAACGGCTGGTGCGCCTGGTCGTCGGCCAGTTGCTGCAGACGTTGCTGGCGGGCCTCGTCGGCCAGGGCGCTGAAGTCGTGCCAGTGCAGTTGCAGGTGGCTGTCATCGGCCACGCACTGGTACGGCTTGCCGTCGATGCTGGGGAAGGTGGTGCGCAGGGTTTCATGGCGCACGATCAGCGCCTGCAGGGCACGCTCGAAGGCGTCCACGTGCAGCGGTCCCTGGAAGCGGGCCATGCCGCCGACGTTGTAGGCGGGGCTGTGCGGGTCCATCTGCCAGAGGAACCACATGCGCTGCTGCGAGTACGACAGTGGCACGGCCTGGCGGCGGTCGACACGGGCGATGACGCCTTGCCGGTTACGCTCGCCGCTGCCTTGCAGGCGGGCGATCTCGGCGCAGAACGCGCCCAGTTCGCTGGCGTCGAACAGGGCCTTGAGCGGTAGCTCGACATCCAGCGCCTGGCGGGTACGCGAGACGATCTGGGTGGCCAGCAGCGAGTGGCCGCCGAGGGCGAAGAAATCGTCCTGCAGGCCAACCTGCGGAAGGTTCAGCACCTCGCGCCAGATCGCCGCGACCTGCTGCTGCAGCGCGCTTTGCGGCTCGACATGCTCACGTTGCTGCCAGACCGGCGCCGGCAGCGCCCTGCGGTCGACCTTGCCGCTCGGCCCCAGGGGCATCTGCGCCAGGTGGATGAGCTGGGCCGGCACCATGTAGGCCGGCAGGCACTCCGCCAGCGCGGCCAGCAGCGCGTCGCTCTGCTCGATGCCACTGTAGTAACCCACCAGTTGGGCGCCAACGGCGTCCTGGTGAATCAGCACCAGGGCCTGGGCAACACCCGGCTGGGCCAGCAGCACCGCCTGCACTTCCTCGGGCTCGACGCGGAAACCGCGCACCTTCACCTGCTGGTCGAGGCGGCCCAGGTACTCCAGGGCCTGGCTCTGCACATGCCAGCGGGCACGGTCGCCACTGCGGTACAGGCGCGCGCCGTCGCCATCGGGCTGGGGCACGAAACGCTCGGCGGTCAGCCCCGGGCGGCCGAGGTAGCCACGGGCCAGGCCCGCGCCCCCCAGGCACAGCTCGCCGGGCACGCCCGGCGCGCTCAACTCGAATTCGTCGTCCAGCACCCGGCACAGCACGTTGCCCAGCGGGCGGCCGATGGGCGAGCGTTCGCCATCACTCGCCTGGCAGTGCCAATGGGTGACGTTGATGGCGGTTTCGGTCGGGCCGTAGCGGTTGTGCAGTTGCACTTGCGGCAGCAGTTGCAGCACGCGGTCACGCAAGGCCGCAGACAGCGCCTCGCCACCGGAGAACAGCCGGCGCAGGCTGGTGCAGCCAGCGGCCAGCGGCTCCTGGACAAACACCTGCAACAGCGGCGGCACGAAGTGCAGCGTGGTCACCCCGTGTTGCTGGATCAGCTGGGCGATGCGCTGCGGGTCACGGTGCTCGCCGGGGCCGGCCAGCACCAGCTGGCAACCGGTGACCAGCGGCCAGAAGCACTCCCACACCGACACGTCGAAGCTGATCGGTGCCTTCTGCATCAGCACGTCGCTGGCGTCCAGCGCGTAGGTTTGCTGCATCCACTGCAAGCGTTCGGCCAAGGCCGCGTGGGTGTTGCCCACGCCCTTGGGCTGGCCGGTGGAGCCGGAGGTGTAGATCACGTAGGCAAGGTTGTCGCCGTGCAGGTGCAGGCCCGGGGCCTGGCTCGGCCAGCTGTCCAGGTGCAGCTGATCAAGGGCGATGGCGCTGACGCCGTCCACCTGCGGCAGCTTGTCGAGCAGGCTGGCGTGGCTGAGCAGCAGGCCGGCCTTGCAGTCGGCCAGCATGTAGGCCAGGCGCTCGGCCGGGTAGTCGGTGTCCAGCGGCACATAGGCGGCGCCGGCCTTGAGAATGGCCAGCAGACCGACCAGCAACTGCGGCGAACGCTCGAGGGCAATGGCCACGCAGGTGTCCGGGCCGACGCCCTTGTCGCGCAGGTAATGGGCCAGGCGGTTGGCCTGCTGGTGCAACTCGGCATGGCTGAGCTGGCCGCCCTCCCACACCAGCGCGGTGTGCTCGGGGGTCAGGCGGGCCTGTTCATTGAGTTGCTCGACCAGCAGCCGCGGCGCGCTCGCCATCGGCGCCTGCCCCCAGCCGAGCAGTTGCGCGCGGCCCTGCTCGTCGAGCAGGCGCACCTCGCCGAGGGCCAGTTGCGGCTCGGCGCAGACCTGCTCGAGCAAGGCCAGCAGATGGCTGGCCAGGCGCTTGACGGTGGCCGCCTCGAACAACCCGGCGGCGTAGTCGAAGGCCAGCGTCAGGCGGCCCTGGTGGTCTTCCTCGCTGTGCAGCTGCAGGTCGAACTTGGCCTCGCGGCTGTGCCACGGCAACTCTTCGGCCAGCAGCCCGGGCAGGCGGCGCAGGGCCGACAGGTCGCGCTGCTGGTGGTTGAACATGACCTGGAACAGGCCCTGTTCACGGGCCTGCGGCAGCGCTTCGAGCAGTTGCTCGAACGGCAGGTCCTGATGGGCCTGGGCTTCCAGGGTAGCCTGGCGCGCCTGGGCCAGCAGCCCGGCGAACGGCAGGCGGCCGTCGAGTTCGGCGCGCAGCACCTGGGTGTTGATGAAAAAGCCCACCATGCCCTGGGTTTCCAGGCGCGGGCGGTTGGCGTTGGGCACGCCGACGCGGATGTCGCCCTGGCCGCTGTAGCGGTGCAGCAGGGCCTGCCAGCCGGCCAGCAGGACCATGAACAGGCTGGCCTGCTGGTCGCGGGCCAGGCCCTTGAGGGCGCTGGTCAGCGCAGTCGGCACCTTGAGGCTGTGGCGCGCGGCGCGGGTGTGCTGCTGGCTGGCGCGGGGCTGGTCGGTGCACAGGTCGAGCACCGGCAGTTCATCACCTAATGTGTTCTTCCAGTAGTCGAGCTGACGGGCGCTCTCGCCGTCGGCCAGCCACTGGCGCTGCCACTGGCCGTAGTCGGCGTAGCCGAGCGTCAGTTCGGGCAGTTGCACGGCCTGGCCTTGGGCGGCGTACAGGCGGGCGAACTCATCCAGCAGGATATTCAGCGACCAGCCGTCGGCGACGATGTGGTGCAGGGTCACCCACAGCTGGTGCTCTTCGTCGTCCAGGCGCGCCAGGGTCACCCGCAGCAGCGGGCCCTGGCGCAGGTCGAACGGCTGCTGCGCCTCGTCCTCACGGCGCGCGGCCACCTCGGCGGGCGACAGCCCTTCGAGGTCCAGATGGCGCAGGGTGAACGACGGGGCCGGCAGGATGCGCTGCACGGCCTGGCCGTCGACCTCGTCGAACAGCGTGCGCAAGGATTCATGGCGGGCGACCAGTGCCTGGAAGCTCGCCTGCAGCGCCGCCTCGTCAAGCTCGCCGCGCAGGTGCAGGCCGGCGGGGATGTTGTAGGCGGCGGACTGCGGCTCCAGTTGCCACAACAGCCACAGGCGATTTTGTGCCAGTGACTGCGGCAACGCCTGGTCGCGGTCCTGGTTGCGGATAACGCCCGCTGAGGTGCCGCCTTCGGCGACAATGGCCGCCACGGCGGCGCTGTACTCGGCCAGGGTCGGCGCTTCGAACAGGGTGCGCAGGCTCAGTTGCAGGCCCAGCTCGTCGCCCAGGCGCGCGGTCACCTGGGTGGCGGCGATGGAGTTGCCGCCCAGCAGCAGGAAGTGATCGTCCGCCGCCACCGATTCGACCTTGAGCAGCTCACGCCAGATGCCAGCGATCCGTGCCTGCAGGTCGTCCCCAGCCTCGCCATTACCCTGCTCCGTTTGCGCCGTCGGGAACCGCGCATAGATATCCAGGCTGCCGTCGTTCATGCGCAGGCGGCAGGCCGAGCGCTGCAGCTTGCCGCTGGAGGTCTTGGGCAGCGCGCCGGGGTTGAGCAGCAGGACCACGGCCGGCGCCTGGCGGCAGGCGTCGGCGATGACCCGGCGCAGGGTGTTGATCAGCGCCTCGGGCGTGTGCGCCTTCTGCACGTTGCGGCTGATCTCCACCGCCACGCCAATGCCTTCCTCGCCCTGGTCGTCGACGGCGAATACCGCCACACGCCCCTTGCGCAGCACCTCGACCTCACGCTCCAGGGTCTTTTCCAGGTCCTGCGGGTAGATGTTCTGGCCACGGACGATGAGCATGTCCTTCAGGCGCCCGGTGACGAACACCTCGCCGTCGCGCATGAAGCCCAGGTCGCCGGTGCGCAGCCAGGTCTGGCCGTCCATCTCGACGAAGGTACGGGCGCTGGCTTCGGGGTTGCGCCAGTAACCCAGGGCGACGCTCGGGCCACCGGCCCATATCTCGCCCACCTGGTTGTCAGCCAGCACCTGCAGCTGTTGCGGCTCGACGATGCGCACCGCGTGGCCCGGCTGCGGATAGCCGCAGCTCATCAGCACGCTGCCCTTGCCCGGCTCGGCACGGTTGGCGGCGAAGGCCTCGGCATCCAGTTCCAGGGCGCCGATGCCCTGGCCACGGCGGCTGCCGCTGACGAACAGGGTGGCCTCGGCCAGGCCGTAGCTGGCGAAGAAACTGCTGGCGTCGAAGCCACAGGCGGCAAATTTTTCGGCGAAGGTGTCGAGGCTGTCCTGGCGGATCGGCTCGGAACCGGAATAGGCCACGCGCCAGCGGCTCAGGTCCAGGCCGGCGATTGCGGCCTCGCTGACCCGCTCGCTGCACAGGCGGTAGGCGAAGTCCGGGCCGCCGCTGATGGTGCCGCCGTATTCGCTGATCGCCTGCAGCCAGCGCAGCGGCCGGGCGAGGAAGTAGCCCGGCGACATCAGCACGCAGGGCACGCCACTGAAGATCGGCTGCAACAGGCCGCCGATCAGGCCCATGTCGTGGTACAGCGGCAGCCAGCTGACGATCACGTCGTCCGGGTTCAGGTCGATGCCGAAGCCCTGGCGGATCAGTTGCTCGTTGGCCACCAGGTTGCCATGGCTGACCTGCACGCCCTTGGGCAGCGCGGTGGAGCCGGAGGTGTACTGCAGGAAGGCGATGTCATTGCCTTTGAGCTCAGGCTCGCGCCACTGCCCGGCCAACTGCGGGTCCAGGCGATCCACTGCCAGCAGGCCCGGGGCGTTGGCCCCTGCCAGGGCTTCGAGGCCCTGCAAACTGTCACACAGCGCTTCTACCGTCAGCAGCAGGCGCGGCTCGGCGTCGTCGATGATCGACAGCAGGCGCTCCTGATGATGCTGACGCGAAGACTCCGGCGGATAGGCCGGCACGGCGATCACCCCGGCATACAGGCAGCCGAAGAAGGCCGCGACATAGTCCGGGCCGCTGGGGAACAGCAGCACGGCACGCTCGCCGAACCCGGCCCGGGCCTGCAACGCCGCGGCGATGGTCCGCGCGCGTTGGTCGAGGTCCCGGTAGCTGAGCACCGCCTGCTCGCCGGGCGCGTCGGCCAGGAAGCGCAAGGCAATGCGCTCAGGGGTCTGGGCGGCGCGCTGCGCCAGGGCCTGGACCAGCGAGTGCGGGAGTTCGAAGGCGTCCGTCATGGAATGTTCCTGCCAGTGTCTGGGTGAGTCGCGCCTGACTGGCCCGCGCACGACAGGCGGGCAGTGTTCGGCAGCCGAGATGTACACAGGGGAACGGATGGGCCGGGGAAGAAATTAGGCCCGTCGGACGGCCCGGGAAGGCCGGGCGCAGAGGGATGGAGTGAAGCCGTTCACAGCCTGGAGCTTAGAACCAAAATGGATCAAAACTCATTAACTTTCGTATTTGACAATCATTATCATTACGCATAGTTTGTCGCACGTCGTAGGAAGCCTCCCTCAGGGATGCGCTCCCACTCCTCTTCGAGACAAGGTGATTTCCATGGCGGAACAACTATCCACAAGTAAGTGCGATTCACCATTACTCCAGGCATTCGTCGACAACCGCAGCATCCTGGTGAAGATCGCGGCCCGTATCACCGGCTGCCGCTCCCGTGCCGAGGACGTGGTGCAGGACGCCTTCTTCAGGCTCAGCGCCGCCCCGCAGATCACCTCTTCCTTCAAGGCCCAGCTGAGCTACCTGTTCCAGATCGTGCGCAACCTGGCCATCGATCACTACCGCAAGCAGGCCATGGAGCTGAAGTACACCGGCAGCGAAGAGGAAGGGATGAACGTGGTCATCCAGAATGCCTCGCCCGAAGCCACCCACATCAATCTCGCCGCGCTGGAACACATCGCCGACGCCCTCGACGAGCTGCCCAAGCGGACCCGCTACGCCTTCGAGATGTACCGCCTGCATGGCGTGCCACAGAAGGACATCGCCAAGGAGCTGGGGGTGTCGCCGACGCTGGTCAACTTCATGATCCGCGATGCGCTGATCCATTGCCGCAAGAGCAGTCGCCTGGGCTGAGTTGTTCTCCATCGATTCTGCTGGACCCTGTGGGAGCGGGTTTACCCGCGAAGAATCCAACGCGGCGCCTGGCACCGGCTGCGCCGGTGTTCGCGGCTGAAGCCGCTCCCACAGGAGCACGCGTTTGCCTCGGGCACTGCAGAATCCTGCACGCTCATTACTGAATACGCGGCAACTTCGCCGAAATTTAGTCGTGCGGCGCTTCGACGGTGATCTTGTAGGGCTTGAAGATGCGCAGCAGTTCGCCATTTTCCCGCAGCTGGCGCAACAGGCTGGCGAAGGCCTCGGGGCTGATGGCCGCACCCGGGCGCAGCAGCGCGTAGTGATGGTAGACCTGATCGACCCGTTGCGACGCCAACAACTGGCCGGCGCTGTCCGGGTTGCGCTGGAGGAAGTCGCTGAGGTACGAGCGGGTGACCAGGGCGATGTCGGCACGCCCACGCTCGACCATGTTCAGGTTGCTGTCGTGGGAATAAGTCAGCGTGGCACGGTAGCGCTTCTTCAACCAGGCCGGGTCCGCGTTGAAATCGGCGAAGGCGTAGTGATAGCCATTGAACAGCGCCAGGCGCTTGCCCTCGAGGTCGTCGAAGTAATGCTGGTCACGCCCGGCCTGCTGGCGACTGACGAAGATCTCGGCATCCTCCAGCCCCATATCCACCGCCTTGTGCTCGATCTCCTGCCAGCCCCACTGCGGATTCTCGAAGATCGCCATGTCGGTGCGGCCCTGCTGGAAATCGCCGAAACGCCGGGGAATCGAGGTGGGCACCAGGACGAAACGGTACAGGGACTGCGAACGATTGAGCGATTCCACCAGCTGCGGCAGCAGGCCGGTATCGGCACCCTGCTCCGGGCGCACGGTGTAGGGCGGGAAATGCGCCGCCCCGATCTTCACTTCCCGCACCACCTCGGCCTGCGCCGCAGCACTCAGCAAAACCGTCGCGAACAGCAACAGGGCGGACGACAGCTTGGCATTGGGCAGTGGAGTCAAGTCGGGACACTCATCACGGGTAAAGGCCTGAATGCGCCTAAGCTAGGCGTTTTCCCGCACAGGCACAACCGCCGAATATGCCAAAGTGCCAGGGGATGTCGTGGGCCTCGAGTTTGGCTACGCTCTACTGGCCTGCGCACGCGCCCCGGTGAGCGCGCAGGCTTTTCTGCATTGATAGGGAGCCTGGCATGGGCCACTGGTTGGTGATCGACCTGGAAGCCACCACCGACGACGGCGGCTGGCCGGTCACGGAGATGGAAATCATTGAAATCGGCGCAAGCCTGGTCACCCGCGATGGGCGCGAGGTCGACCACTTCCAGCGCTTCGTACGGCCCCGGCGGCGGCCGCAGCTGACCCCCTTCTGCTGCGAGCTGACCCACATCGGCCAGGCCGAGGTCGATGCGGCTGCGCCCTTCCCCGAGGTCTGGGCCGCGTTCGAACGCTGGCTGGGCCATCACCAGGCACAGTTGCAGGCCTGGGTCAGCTGGGGCGACTACGATCGCAAGCAGCTGCTGCAGGAATGGCAGGCGCACCATGTGCGCAGCCTGCTTGAGCAACTGCCGCACATCAACCTCAAGCAACGCTTCGCCAAGGCCCGCCACCTGCAGCGCCCGGCAGGCCTGAACAGCGCCCTGCAACTGGCCGGCCTGCAGTTTTCCGGGCAACAGCACCGGGCCCTGGAAGACGCCCGCAACACCGCACGCCTGCTGCCCCTGAGCCTGCCGCCGGGCAGCGCCTGAAACAGATGACGCAGGGGCGGGCCTTGGGCATACTGGCCAGCCCTTTTTTCAGTCCTTTTTCAGGAGTCGCCCGATGTTCAAGGTCAATGAGTACTTCGATGGCACCGTCAAGTCGATCGCCTTCGAAGGCAAGGAAGGTCCGGCCACCGTGGGCGTGATGGCCCCGGGCGAATACGAGTTCGGCACCGCCAAGCGCGAGATCATGCACGTGGTCTCCGGCGCCCTGAGCGTGAAGCTGCCGGGCAGCGACAACTGGGAAACCTTCAATGCTGGCGACAAGTTCAACGTGGCCGCCGACAGCAAGTTCCAGCTGAAGGTCGCCGTGGATACCGCTTACCTGTGCGAGTACCGCGACTAAGCGATAGCCTGCACCGGCCTCTTCGCGGGTAAACCCGCTCCCACAGGGTTCGAGCATTGCACCGTCCCTGTGGGAGCGGGTTTACCCGCGAAGAAGGCTGCATCAATCTTTCAGGAAAGCCGCCACCCGCTGCGCCGCCGCCTGCATGTGCTGCTCATGGCTGAACCCCGACGCCTTCAACGGCTTGAGGTCATGATCGGCCGCCACCAGCCAGCTCACCTCGATCGCCGGCGATAGCTCATATCCTTGCACCGCCTCACGATTGCCCAGGGCATCCCGCTCGCCCTGCACGATCAGCGTGCGCGTGCGTAGCCCGGCCAGGTGCTCCACCCGTGGCTTCTCAGGCTTGCCCACGGCATAGAACGGATACCCCAGGCAGACCAGCGCATCGGCGCCCAGTTCGTCTGCCAGCAAGCTGGCCATGCGCCCGCCCATGGACTTGCCGCCGACAGCCAACCGCCCTGCGACCAATGGTCGCAGCTGGTCGTATACAGTCCGCCAGCATTCGAGCAACACCTTCTGCGGATTGGGCGGTCGCTTGCCACCGTTCAGGCGCCGCTCGGCCATGTACGGAAACTCGAAGCGCACCACCCCTACCCCTTGTCCCGCCAGCCTTTGCGCCATGTCCTCCATGAACCCGCTGTCCATTGGCGCACCGGCGCCATGGGCCAGGATCAGGCAGCTGGAAATGCCGCGATCCTCCGCCATTTTCGGAGGATCGCAGCGCAAGCCTGGGACATTTCCGATCTTCGCCCATTGATCCCCGTCAATACCGGCACTTTGCCCATTAATCATGCTTGCCTCGCTGTTTAGCCTGCCTATAACCGTGGATGGGAACCCATACATGAACACAACCAGCAGTACCGCCTACAACTACCAGGTGGTCCGCCAATTCGCCATCATGACGGTGGTGTGGGGCATCGTCGGGATGGGGCTCGGCGTCTTCATTGCCGCCCAGCTCGCCTGGCCCGCCTTCAACCTCGACCTGCCGTGGACCAGCTTCGGCCGCCTGCGACCCTTGCACACCAACGCGGTGATCTTCGCCTTCGGCGGCTGTGCCCTGTTCGCCACCTCCTATTATTCGGTGCAACGCACCTGCCAGACCACCCTGTTCGCGCCACGCCTGGCCGCGTTTACCTTCTGGGGCTGGCAGCTGGTGATCCTGCTGGCGGCGATCAGCCTGCCGCTGGGCTACACCAGCACCAAGGAATACGCCGAACTGGAATGGCCGATCGACATCCTGATCACCATCGTCTGGGTGGCCTATGCCGTGGTGTTCTTCGGCACGCTGATGAAGCGCAACACCAAGCACATCTACGTGGGCAACTGGTTCTTCGGCGCCTTCATCCTCACCGTGGCGATCCTGCACATCGTCAACAACCTGGAAGTGCCGGTCAGCCTGACCAAGTCCTACTCGCTGTATGCCGGCGCCACCGATGCCATGGTGCAGTGGTGGTACGGCCATAACGCCGTGGGCTTCTTCCTGACCGCCGGCTTCCTGGGGATGATGTACTACTACGTGCCCAAGCAGGCCGAACGTCCGGTGTACTCGTATCGCCTGTCGATCGTGCACTTCTGGGCGCTGATCACCCTGTACATCTGGGCCGGCCCGCACCACCTGCACTACACCGCGCTGCCGGACTGGGCGCAGTCGCTGGGCATGATCATGTCGCTGATCCTGCTGGCCCCGAGCTGGGGTGGCATGATCAACGGCATGATGACCCTCTCGGGCGCCTGGCATAAGCTGCGCAGCGACCCGATCCTGCGCTTCCTGGTCGTCTCGCTGGCGTTCTACGGCATGTCCACCTTCGAAGGCCCGATGATGGCCATCAAGACGGTCAACGCCCTGTCCCACTACACCGACTGGACCATCGGCCACGTCCACGCCGGCGCCCTCGGCTGGGTGGCGATGATCTCCATCGGCGCGCTGTACCACACCATCCCGAAAGTGTTCGGCAAGGAGCGCATGTACAGCCTCGGGCTGATCAACGCGCACTTCTGGCTGGCCACCATCGGCACCGTGCTCTACATCGCCTCGATGTGGGTCAACGGCATCGCCCAGGGCCTGATGTGGCGCGCGGTCAACAGCGACGGCACGCTGACCTACTCGTTCGTCGAAACCCTGGTGGCCAGCCACCCAGGCTTCGTCGTGCGCTTCGTCGGCGGCGTGATCTTCCTCAGCGGCATGTTCCTGATGGCCTGGAACACCTGGCGTACCGTGCGCGCCCCGGCCGCCGAGCAAGCCACCGCCAACGCCCAGCTGGCTTGAGGAGTAGAGCCTGATGAACCATGAAGTCGTTGAGAAAAACATAGGCCTGATGGCCCTGCTGATGGTGTTCGCCGTCAGCATCGGCGGCCTGACCCAGATCGTCCCGCTGTTCTTTCAGGACGTCACCAACAAGCCGGTCGAGGGCATGAAGCCCTACACCGCCCTGCAGCTCGAAGGCCGCGACATCTACATCCGCGAAGGTTGCGTGGGCTGCCACTCGCAGATGGTCCGGCCGTTCCGAGCCGAGACCGAGCGCTACGGCCACTACTCGGTGGCCGGCGAAAGCGTGTGGGACCATCCGTTCCTGTGGGGCTCCAAGCGCACCGGCCCGGACCTGGCCCGTGTCGGCGGCCGCTACTCGGACGACTGGCACCGCGCGCACCTGTACAACCCGCGCAACGTGGTACCGGAATCGAAGATGCCGTCGTATCCGTGGCTGGTGGCCGCGCAGGTCGACAACAGCCACACCGACGTCAAGATGCGCGTCCTGCGCGGCCTCGGCGTGCCCTACAGCGACGACGACATCGCCGGTGCCAAGGACGCGGTCAAGGGCAAGACCGAGATGGACGCGCTGGTCGCCTACCTGCAGGTGCTCGGCACCGCGATCAAGAACAAGAGGTGAGTGCGATGGAAATGGACATCGGCATGATCCGCGGCCTGGGCACCCTGGTGGTGATGATCGCCTTCATCGGCCTGTCGCTCTGGGTGTTCAACCGTCGCCGCGACCGTGATTTCGCCGAAGCGCGCCTGCTGCCCTTCGTCGACGACCGCCTGCCCCCCGCCGGGCAGGAACCTGCTGCAATGAGGAGTACCCGGCAATGACCACCTTCTGGAGTACGTACATCAGCGTACTGACCATCGGCAGCCTGATCGGCCTGACCTGGCTGCTGCTCGCCACCCGCAAGGGCCAGAGCAGCGACACCACCGACCAGACCATGGGCCACAGCTTCGACGGCATCGAGGAGTACGACAACCCGCTGCCGAAATGGTGGTTCTGGCTGTTCGTCGGCACCCTGGTGTTCTCGGTCGGCTACCTGATCCTCTACCCGGGCCTGGGCAACTGGAAAGGCATCCTGCCCGGCTACGAGAATGGCTGGACCCAGGTGGACGAGTGGCAGAAAGAGATGGACAAGGCCGACGCCAAGTTCGGCCCGATCTTCGCCAAGTACGCCGCCATGCCGGTGGAGGAAGTGGCCAAGGATCCGCAAGCGCTGAAGATGGGCAGCCGGCTGTTCGCCTCCAACTGCTCGGTGTGCCACGGCTCCGACGCCAAGGGCTCCTACGGCTTCCCCAACCTGACCGACAGCGACTGGCGCTGGGGCGGCGAGCCGGAGACCATCAAGGCCTCGATCATGAACGGCCGCCACGGCATCATGCCGGGCTGGTCCACCGTGATCGGCGAGCAGGGCGTGGCCGATGTGGCGGCGTTCGTGCTGACCAATCTCGACGGTCGCACCCTGCCGGCTGATGCCAAGGCCGACCCGGCCAAGGGCAAGGAGCTGTTCGCCACCAACTGCGTGGCCTGCCACGGGCCAGAAGGCAAGGGCACCCCGGCCATGGGCGCGCCGAACCTGACCCACCCGCAGGCGTTCATCTACGGCTCGAGCTTCGCCCAGCTGCAGCAGACCATCCGTTATGGCCGTCAGGGCCAGATGCCGGCGCAGCACGACATCCAGGGCAACGACAAGGTCCACCTGCTGGCGGCCTATGTGTATAGCCTGTCGCAGGAGCAAGTGCCTGAAACCGTAACCGCCAAGTAATACCTCGTGGGGCAAGCCTCACTCGACCGCGCTAACTTCATGCGCGACCCCTGTAGGAGCGGCCTTGTGCCGCGAAAGGGCCGCAAAGCGGCCCCGGCGATCTTTGTTAAATACTGAAATCCCGGGGCTGCTACGCAGCCCTTTCGCGGCACAAGGCCGCTCCTACAGGTTCTAGTGTCCTGTCTCGGAAATAAGCTGTTCACTTTTGGCGGCGTCTTGGGCGCCCGGACGGCGTTGCCACTCCTCGCCATAGCCCTGCTATGACTCGTCGCGGCGCCTTGGCCGGACACCCAAGCCACTCGCCAAAAGAGAACGTATTTCCGAGACAGGACACTAGCGCAAATCCCGCCCCGCCCCTACGCCTTGCACCCCCTCCGAACACAACTAAGCTTGTTGCCACAGTGGCTCCGCTCGCAGCGACCGGAACAGACGTGGTGCACAGCCTGACATCACGCCTCGACTCCACGCTCACGAGCCTGCGGCTTTGGGATGACGCCTTGCGTGCCCGTCCCCGATTAAAAAGCTTGACCGAACGATCAGAAAAACATGGAAAACGGTACACATTACAAATATTTATTTGTGTACAATCATCCAGCCCAAGAGCCGCGGGACGGCGGTGAAAAGGGTCTGGACACGGGTCGGCGCAGGTTTCCTTGCGTTGCCATAACCCTGGTGGTTATCGATACTGGCGCCGATTTACCAACCAACAAGAACACCCAAACCGTGGAACCTTAGAATGAGCACTGCAATCAGTCCGACTGCTTATAACTATAAGGTCGTCCGCCAGTTCGCCATCATGACGGTGGTCTGGGGGATCCTTGGCATGGGGCTCGGCGTCTTCATCGCCTCGCAACTGGTATGGCCCCAGCTCAACCTGGACCTGCCATGGACGAGCTTCGGCCGCCTGCGCCCGCTGCACACCAACCTGGTGATCTTCGCCTTCGGTGGCTGTGCCCTGTTCGGCACCAGCTACTACGTGGTGCAGCGCACCTGCCAGACCCGCCTGATCTCCGACAGCATGGCCGCCTTCACCTTCTGGGGCTGGCAGGCGGTGATCGTCGGCGCGCTGATCACCCTGCCGATGGGCTTCACCACCACCAAGGAATACGCCGAGCTCGAGTGGCCGCTGGCGATCCTGCTGGCCATCGTCTGGGTCACCTACGCCCTGGTGTTCTTCGGCACCATCGTCAAGCGCAAGACCAAGCACATCTACGTCGGCAACTGGTTCTACGGCGCCTTCATCGTGGTCACCGCGATGCTGCACATCGTCAACCACATCTCGCTGCCGGTGAGCCTGTTCAAGTCCTACTCGGCTTACGCCGGCGCCACCGACGCGATGATCCAGTGGTGGTACGGGCACAACGCCGTGGGCTTCTTCCTCACCACCGGCTTCCTCGGGATGATGTACTACTTCGTGCCCAAGCAGGCCGAACGCCCGATCTACTCCTATCGCCTGTCGATCGTGCACTTCTGGGCGCTGATCACCCTGTACATCTGGGCAGGTCCCCACCACCTGCACTACACCGCACTGCCGGACTGGGCGCAGTCGCTGGGCATGGTGATGTCGATCATCCTCCTGGCGCCGAGCTGGGGCGGCATGATCAACGGCATGATGACCCTGTCGGGGGCCTGGCATAAGCTGCGCACCGACCCGATCCTGCGCTTTTTGGTGGTGTCGCTGGCGTTCTACGGCATGTCCACCTTCGAAGGCCCGATGATGGCCATCAAGACGGTCAACTCGCTGTCGCACTACACCGACTGGACCATCGGCCACGTCCACGCCGGCGCCCTCGGCTGGGTGGCGATGATTTCCATCGGCGCGGTCTACCACATGATCCCGAAACTCTACGGCCGCGAGCAGATGCACAGCGTCGGCCTGATCAACGCGCACTTCTGGCTGGCCACCATCGGCACCGTGCTGTACATCGCCTCGATGTGGGTCAACGGCATCACCCAGGGCCTGATGTGGCGCGCCATCAACGACGACGGCACCCTCACCTACTCCTTCGTCGAAGCCCTGCAGGCCAGCCACCCGGGCTTCATCGTCCGCGCCCTGGGCGGTGCGTTCTTCGCCTCCGGCATGCTGCTGATGGCCTACAACGTGTTCCGTACCGTGCGCGCCGCCAACCCGGTTCAGGCTGAGGAAGCCACCAAGATCGTCGTCGTGGGAGCCCACTGATGAAGCATGAAGCAGTCGAGAAGAATATCGGCCTGATGGCCTTCTTCATGGTCATCGCCGTCAGCGTCGGTGGCCTCACCCAGATCGTCCCGCTGTTCTTCCAGGACGTCACCAACAAGCCGGTCGAGGGCATGAAGCCGCGTACCGCGCTGGAGCTCGAAGGCCGCGACATCTACATCCGCGAAGGCTGCGTGGGCTGCCACTCGCAGATGATCCGGCCGTTCCGCGCCGAGACCGAACGCTATGGCCACTACTCGGTGGCCGGCGAAAGCGTGTGGGACCACCCGTTCCTGTGGGGCTCCAAGCGCACCGGCCCGGACCTGGCCCGTGTCGGCGGCCGCTACTCGGACGACTGGCACCGCGCCCACCTGTACAACCCGCGCAACGTGGTACCGGAATCGAAGATGCCGTCGTACCCGTGGCTGGTGGAGAACAAGCTCGACGGCAAGGACACCGCCAAGAAGATGGAAGTGCTGCGCACCCTGGGCACGCCGTATACCGACGAAGACATCGCCGGCGCCCGCGACGCGGTCAAGGGCAAGACCGAGATGGACGCCATCGTCGCGTACCTGCAAGGCCTTGGCACCCTCATCAAAAGCAAACGGTGACGCTGATGGATATCGGGATGATTCGCGGCCTGGGCACCGTCGTGGTGCTGGTGGCCTTCGTGGGCCTGGCGCTGTGGGTGTTCAGCCCGCGGCGCAAGCAGGAATTCGACGAAGCGACGCAATTGCCGTTCGCGGACGATCCAGACGCCACCCGGCACGTCGAGCAAGCAAAAGCTTCTAGGAGCAAACAACAATGACAACCTTCTGGAGTCTGTACGTCACCGTCCTGACCCTGGGCACCATCTTCGCCTTGACCTGGCTGCTGCTGTCGACCCGCAAGGGCCAGCGCGAAGAGATTACCGACGAAGTCGTCGGCCATGCCTTCGACGGCATCGAGGAGTACGACAACCCGCTGCCGAAATGGTGGTTCTGGCTGTTCGTCGGCACCGTCGTCTTCGCCCTCGGCTACCTGGTGCTGTACCCCGGCCTGGGCAACTGGAAAGGCATCCTGCCGGGCTACGCCTACGTCGACAACGACAAGAAGACCGAGTTCTCCAACGGCCAGGCCGGCTGGACCGGCGTGCACGAGTGGGAAAAGGAAATGGCCAAGGCCGACGCCCGTTTCGGGCCGATCTTCGCCAAGTTCGCCGCCATGCCGCTGGAAGATGTGGCCAAGGACCCGCAGGCCCTGAAGATGGGCGCGCGCCTGTTCGCCTCCAACTGCTCGGTATGCCACGGTTCCGACGCCCGCGGCGCCTACGGCTTCCCCAACCTGACCGACAGCGACTGGCGCTGGGGCGGTGAGCCGGAGACCATCAAGACCACCATCATGAACGGTCGCCACGGCGTGATGCCGGGCTGGGCCACGGTGATCGGCGAGCAGGGCGTGGCGGATGTGGCGGCCTTCGTGCTGACCAACCTTGACGGTCGCAAGCTGCCCGAGGACGCCAAGGCCGACCCGGCCAAGGGCCAGCAGATCTTCGCCACCAACTGCGTGGCCTGCCACGGGCCTGAAGGCAAGGGCACCCCGGCCATGGGCGCGCCGAACCTGACCCATCCGCAGGCGTTCATCTACGGCTCGAGCTTCGCCCAGTTGCAGCAGACCATCCGCTATGGCCGCCAGGGGCAGATGCCGGCCCAGGCGCAGATGCAGGGTAATGACAAGGTGCACTTGCTGGCCGCTTATGTGTACAGCTTGTCGCATCAGGCGGAACCGGCCAAGACCGAGTAAGGCAGGCCTGGCCTCTTCGCGGGTAAACCCGCTCCCACAGGTACTTCACTGAACCTGTGGGAGCGGGTTTACCCGCGAAGAGGCCGGCACTGACAGCACAATTCCTGCAGGCCTCATGACCTGAATCAATTGACACCCGCCATAACACGATTCACACCATGAACCCAACGCGACTAAAGGTCGCAGCGCGCCCCGCACGCGCCATCTCAGGCGTATCATGGGCCGCAGAGCGCTAGCAGAACGCGCGAGACTGCGGCCGGCACGCACTGGCCGCGGCATTTCTCCACTGCCGTGGGACTTGATGATGAGCAAGCAAATTCCGGTACATGACGTCACCCCGCCTGCCAGCAAAGGGAAGGATTCCGTCGACCTCTACGCCTCGCGCGAAAAAATCTACACCCGCGCCTTCACCGGCATCTTTCGCAGGCTGCGGATGGTCGGTGGCGCGGTGCTGTTCCTGCTGTACTTCGGCACCGTCTGGCTGAACTGGGGCGGCCACCAGGCCGTCTGGTGGAACCTGCCGGAACGCAAGTTCTACATCTTCGGCGCCACCATCTGGCCCCAGGACTTCATCCTGCTCTCGGGCATCCTGATCGTCGCCGCCTTCGGCCTGTTCTTCATCACCGTATACGCCGGGCGGGTCTGGTGCGGCTATACCTGCCCGCAGAGCGTGTGGACCTGGGTGTTCATGTGGTGCGAGAAAGTCACCGAGGGTGACCGCAACCAGCGCATGAAACTGGACAAGGCGCCCATGAGCGCCAACAAGTTCCTGCGCAAGCTGGCCAAGCACGGCCTGTGGCTGCTGATCGGCTTCGTCACCGGCATGACCTTCGTCGGCTACTTCGCGCCGATCCGCGAGCTGGCCATCGAGTTCTTCACCGGTCAGGCCGATGGCTGGGCCTACTTCTGGGTCGGCTTCTTCACCCTGGCCACCTACGGCAACGCCGGCTGGCTGCGCGAGCAGGTGTGCATCTACATGTGCCCCTATGCGCGCTTCCAGAGCGTGATGTTCGACAAGGACACCCTGATCGTCTCCTATGACCCGCGCCGCGGCGAGACCCGTGGCCCGCGCAAGAAAGACATCGACTACAAGGCCAAGGGCCTGGGCGACTGCATCGACTGCACCATGTGCGTACAGGTCTGCCCCACCGGCATCGACATCCGTGACGGCCTGCAGATCGAGTGCATCGGCTGCGCCGCCTGCATCGACGCCTGCGACAGCATCATGGACAAGATGAACTATCCCAAGGGCCTGATCAGCTACACCACCGAGCACAACCTGTCCGGGCAGAAGACCCACATGCTGCGCCCGCGCCTGATCGGCTATGCCCTGGTGCTGCTGGTGATGATCGGCGCCCTGGCCACCGCCTTCGCCACCCGTTCGCTGATCGGTTTCGACGTGGCCAAGGACCGCGTGCTGTACCGCGAGAACGCCCAGGGCCGGATCGAGAACGTCTACAGCCTGAAGGTGATGAACAAGGACCAGCGCGACCACGTCTACGTGCTTGACGCCGCCGGCCTGCCCGACCTCAAGCTCGAAGGCCAGCGTGAGATCCGCGTGAGCGCCGGCGACATCGTCAACCTGCCGGTGCAGTTGTCGGTCGCCCCGGAACAACTGCCCTCGACCACCAACGAAATCACCTTCATCCTCAAGGACGCCGACGACAGCGCCAGCCAGGTTGAAGCCAAGAGCCGCTTCATCGGCCCACAGATCCGCTGAGAGAGAACACCAACAATGCCTGCAGCCACCGCCGCCAGCCCCTGGTACAAGCACCTTTGGCCCTGGATCATCATCGGCATCCTGGCCACCTCGGTGTGCCTGAGCCTGACCATGGTCAGCATTGCCGTGCGCAACCCGGACAACCTGGTCAACGACAACTACTACGAGGCCGGCAAGGGCATCAACCGCTCGCTGGACCGCGAACTGCTGGCCCAGACCCTCAACCTCAAGGCCAGCGTGCACCTGGACGAGCTGACCGGCGAAGTGGAAGTACGCCTGACCGGCAACAGCGACCCGCAGACGCTGGAGCTGAACCTGATCTCGCCGACCCAGCCGGACAAGGACCGCAAGGTGCCGCTGATCCGCACCGAGCAGGGCCGCTATGTCGGCCAGCTCGACGACAAGGTCCAGGGGCGGCGCTTCGTCGAGCTGCTGGGCAGCCAGGATGAGCATGTGTGGCGGTTGTTCGAGGAGGAGAAGGTCGAGCATGGGGTGACCTTGCAGCTGGGGGATGAGGCGTTGCAAGGTGCCGAGCACCAGCAATGAACCGCCGCACCGCCGGGGCTGCCTTGCAGCCCTTTCGCGGCACAAGGCCGCTCCTACAGGGGAACGCGTGCTTCTGTAGGAGCGGCCTTGTGCCGCGAAAGGGGCGCAAAGCGCCCCCGGCCATTCCAAGCCAAAAGACAGACCCAAGATGACCCAACCCACCCCCTGCTACCACTGCGCCCTGCCCGTCCCCGCCGGCAACCGCTTCACCGCCGTGGTCCTCGGCGAGCCGCGACAGTTCTGCTGCCCCGGCTGCCAGGCAGTGGCCGAGTCCATCGTCGCCGGCGGCCTGGAGCACTACTACCAGCACCGCAGCGACACCAGCGCCAACCCCGAAGCCCTGCCCCGCCAGCTCCAGGATGAACTGGCGCTGTACGACCGCAGCGACGTGCAACAGACGTTCGTTCGCCATGAAGGCGAGCTGGCCGAAACCATCCTGATGGTCGAGGGCATCAGCTGCGCCGCCTGCGGCTGGCTGATCGAGAAGCACCTGCGCAACCTTCCCGGCGTCGACGACGCCCGCCTGAACCTGTCCAACCACCGCCTGCTGGTCAGCTGGGACGACCAGCAACTGCCGCTGTCCAGGCTGCTGGCCGAGCTGCGCCAGATCGGCTACGCCGCCCACCCCTACCAACCCGACCAGGCCGCCGAACAGCTGGCCCGGGAAAACCGCAGCGCCCTGCGCCGCCTGGGCGTGGCCGGGCTGCTGTGGTTCCAGGCGATGATGGCGACCATGGCCACCTGGCCGGAATTCAACATCGACCTGTCGCCCGAGCTGCACACCATCCTGCGCTGGGTCGCGCTGTTCCTCACCACCCCTATCGTGTTCTACAGCTGCGCGCCGTTCTTCAAGGGCGCGGCCCGCGACCTGCGTACCCGCCACCTGACCATGGACGTCTCGGTGTCGCTGGCCATCGCCCTGGCCTACTGCGCCGGGATCTGGACCGCGATCACCGGCAGCGGCGAGCTGTACTTCGACACCGTCGGCATGTTCGCCCTGTTCCTGCTCACCGGCCGCTATCTGGAGCGCCGGGCCCGCGAGCGCACTGCGGCGGCCACCGCGCAACTGGTCAACCTGTTGCCGGCCTCGTGCCTGCGCCTGGACGCCAACGGCCAGGGCGAGCGCATCCTGCTTGGCGAACTGCAGTGCGGCGACCGGGTGCAGGTGCTGCCCGGCGCGGTGATCCCGGCCGACGGGCTGATCGTCGACGGGCGCTCCAGCGTCGACGAGTCGCTGCTCACCGGCGAATACCTGCCCCTGGCCCGCCGCGCCGGCGACCGGGTGACCGGCGGCACCCTCAACGTCGAGAGTACCCTCACGGTCGAAGTCCAGGCCCTGGGCCAGGACTCGCGGCTGTCGGCCATCGTCCGTCTGCTGGAGCGTGCCCAGTCGGAAAAGCCGCGCCTGGCGGAAATCGCCGACCGCGCCTCGCAATGGTTCCTGCTGTTCACCCTGGTGGCGGCCGCCGTGATCGGTGTGGTCTGGTGGCAGCTTGATGCGCCCCGGGCGTTCTGGATCGTCCTGGCCATGCTGGTCGCCACCTGCCCCTGCGCCCTGTCGCTGGCCACGCCGACCGCCCTTACCGCCGCCACCGGCAGCCTGCACAAGCTCGGCCTGCTGGTCACCCGCGGGCATGTACTGGAGGGGCTGAACCAGATCGACACGGTGATCTTCGACAAGACCGGCACCCTCACCGAGGGCCGCCTGGCCTTGCGCAGCGTGCGCCCACTGGGCCGGCTGGACGGCGACCAGTGCCTGGCGCTGGCCGCCGCGCTGGAGAACCGCTCCGAGCACCCCATCGCCCGCGCCTTTGGCCGCGCCGCCGAGGCCGCCGAAAGCGTCAGCACCATGCCGGGGCTGGGCCTGGAAGGCGAGTTGGCCGGCCAGCGCCTGCGCATCGGCCAGCCCGCCTTCGTCTGCGCCCTCAGCGGCGCCGAGGTCCCCGCCGTGCCGGAGCCACGCGGGCAATGGCTGCTGCTGGGCGACCGGCAAGGGCCGCTGGCCTGGTTCGGACTGGACGACCGCCTGCGCGACGACGCCCAGGATCTGGTGGCCGCCTGCAAGGCCCGGGGCTGGCAAACGCTGCTGCTGTCCGGCGACAGCTCGCCAATGGTTGCTGAAGTGGCCACGCAACTGGGCATCGACCAGGCGATCGGCGGCCTGCGCCCGGACGACAAGCTGACCCGCCTCAAGGCCCTGCAAGGCGAAGGACGCAAGGTGCTGATGCTCGGCGACGGCGTCAACGACGTGCCGGTACTGGCCGCCGCCGACATCAGCATCGCCATGGGCAGCGCCACCGACCTTGCCAAGACCAGCGCCGACGCGGTGCTGCTGTCCAACCGCCTGCAGGCGCTGGTGCAGGCCTTCGACCTGGCTCGCCGGACCCGCCGCAACATTGTCGAGAACCTGCTCTGGGCGACGCTGTACAATGGCCTCATGCTGCCGTTCGCCGCGCTCGGCTGGATCACCCCGGTGTGGGCGGCGATCGGCATGTCGGTCAGTTCGCTGATCGTGGTGCTCAACGCCCTGCGCCTGACCCGGCTGCCCGCCGAGGCGGCGCCGGGCGCGCGCGAGCCGACGTCGCTCGAAAGGAAACCGCTATGCCCGCCCTCTACGTGATGATCCCCGCCGCCCTGCTGCTGGTCGGCGTCGCCGTGTACATCTTCTTCTGGGCGGTGGACAGCGGCCAGTACGACGACCTCGAAGGCCCGGCCCACAGCATCCTGTTCGATGACCAGGACCCGCGCCACCAGGCCGCCGTGAAGCCCGGGGACGAACAGCCCGACGACAAGGACCCCGCGCCACGTGCCTGAACTGATTCCACTGCTGGGCTCGGCGCTGGTCCTGGGCCTGCTTGGTGGCGGCCACTGCCTGGGCATGTGCGGCGGCCTGATGGGCGCCCTCACCCTGGCCATCCCTGCTGAACAGCGCGGCCGCCGCCTGCGCCTGCTGCTGGCCTACAACCTCGGGCGCATCCTCAGCTATGCCGCCGCCGGCCTGTTGCTGGGCCTTGCCGGCGTGGCGCTGGCCAGTAGCCCGCTGGCCATCGGCTTGCGCGTTGTCGCGGCACTGCTACTGATCGCCATGGGCCTGTACCTGGCCGGCTGGTGGAGCGGCCTGACCCGAATCGAGGCGCTCGGCCGCGGCCTGTGGCGCCATGTGCAACCGATCGCCACCCGCCTGCTGCCGGTGTCCAGCCTGCCTCGCGCCCTGCTGCTGGGCGCCCTGTGGGGCTGGCTGCCGTGCGGGCTGGTGTACAGCACCCTGCTGTGGGCGGCGAGCCAGGGCGATGCGCTGCACAGCGCGGCGCTGATGCTGGCGTTCGGCGTCGGCACCTGGCCGGTGCTGCTGGCCACCGGGCTTGCCGCCGAGCGCGTGGGTCGCCTGCTGCGCAAGCGCGGGGTGCGCATGGCCGGCGGCGTGCTGGTGATCCTCTTTGGCCTGTGGACACTGCCCGGACCTCACCAGCATTGGTTGATGGGACATTGATCGCGGGGCAAGCCCGCTCCCACGCCAGCCCCGCGACGGCCGCCAACTCACCTTGATACAAATCAACACGACTTCTTACATCCGCCCCTAGACTCCGGACACTGCAGCTCTATCCGGGGACCACCCACATGCTCGACGACCTACGCTGGGACGCCGACCTGATTCGTCGCTACGATCTGGCCGGGCCACGCTACACCTCCTATCCGACCGCCGTGCAATTGCACGGCGAAGTGGGCTCGTTCGACCTGCTTCACGCCCTGCGCGAAAGCCGCCGCGCCACGCGCCCGCTGTCGCTGTACGTGCACGTGCCGTTCTGCGCCAACATCTGCTACTACTGCGCCTGCAACAAGGTCATCACCAAGGACCGTGGCCGCGCCGCGCCCTACCTGCAGCGCCTGGAGCAGGAGATCCAGCTGATCGCCTGCCACCTCGACCCGAAACAGGTGGTCGAGCAGCTGCACTTCGGCGGCGGCACGCCGACCTTCCTCAGCCATGTCGAACTGCGCCAGCTGATGGCCACCCTGCGCCAGCACTTCCACCTGCTGGACGACGACTCCGGCGACTACGGCATCGAGATCGACCCGCGCGAGGCCGACTGGTCGACCATGGGCCTGCTGCGCGAGCTGGGCTTCAACCGCGTCAGCCTCGGCGTGCAGGACCTCGACCCGGCCGTGCAGCGCGCGGTCAACCGCCTGCAGAGCCTGGAGCAGACCCGCACCCTGATCGAGGCGGCGCGCACCCTGCAATTTCGCTCGATCAACCTCGACCTGATCTACGGCCTGCCCAAGCAGACCCCGGAAGGTTTTGCCCGCACCGTCGAGGAAGTGATCCGCCTGCAGCCCGACCGTCTGTCGGTATTCAACTACGCACACCTGCCCGAGCGCTTCATGCCCCAGCGGCGTATCGATAGCGCCGACCTGCCAGCGCCGGCGGCCAAGCTGGAAATGCTCCACGCTACCATCGACCAACTGACCGCCGCCGGCTACCGCTACATCGGCATGGACCACTTCGCCCTGCCCGACGACGAGCTGGCCATTGCCCAGGAAGAAGGCACCCTGCAGCGCAACTTCCAGGGCTACACCACCCATGGCCACTGCGACCTGATCGGCCTGGGCGTGTCAGCGATCAGCCAGATTGGCGACCTGTACTGCCAGAACAGCAGCGACCTCAATACCTACCAGGACACGCTCTCCACCGCCCAGCTGGCGACCCAGCGCGGCCTTCTTTGCAATCAGGACGACCGCCTGCGCCGGGCGGTGATCCAGCAACTGATCTGCCACTTCGAACTGGATTTCGAGGCGTTCGAGCAGGCCTTCACCATCGATTTTCGTGGCTACTTCAAGGAGCTGTGGCCACAGCTGCAAGCCATGCAGCGCGACGGCCTGATCAGCCTGGACAGCAAAGGCATCCGCATCCTGCCAGCCGGTCGCCTGCTGGCGCGCTCGGTATGCATGGTGTTCGACGCCTACCTCGCGCAGCAGAATCGCCAGCGTTTCTCCCGGGTGATCTGAGGCGATTGAGGCGTTTCACCGCATGGACAGCCCGCCTTTCGGGGCACACTATGGCCAGTTGAACGGTAGCGGAACACCCCTTCCGCACCGCCGCTAGCGTGCACCAAAAATGCGCACACTGGCCTACAGCCCATGCCGCAGGTTATCCTTACGGCTTATGTGTGCTTTCCCACAAGGATCGAAAGAAATGTCCGAGCCAGTAAAACTGCGCCCACACAACCAGGCCCACTGCAAGGATTGCAGCCTGGCCCCCCTGTGCCTGCCCCTGTGCCTGAACCTGGAAGACATGGATGCACTGGATGAAATCGTCAAACGCGGTCGCCCGCTGAAGAAAGGCGAGTTCCTGTTCCGCCAGGGTGACAATTTCGGCTCGGTCTACGCGGTCCGCTCTGGCGCCCTGAAAACCTTCAGCCTCAGCGATGCCGGCGAAGAGCAGATCACCGGCTTCCACCTGCCCAGCGAGCTGGTCGGCCTGTCCGGCATGGACACCGAGGCCTATCCGGTGTCGGCCCAGGCCCAGGAAACCACCTCGGTGTGCGAGATCCCCTTCGAGCGCCTCGACGAGCTGTCGGTGCAGCTGCCGCAGCTGCGCCGCCAGCTGATGCGGGTGATGAGCCGCGAGATCCGCGACGACCAGCAGATGATGCTGCTGCTGTCGAAAAAGACCGCAGACGAGCGCATCGCCACCTTCCTGGTCAACCTGTCGGCACGCTTCCGTGCCCGCGGCTACTCGGCCAACCAGTTCCGCCTGAGCATGTCGCGCAACGAGATCGGCAACTACCTGGGCCTGGCGGTGGAAACCGTGTCGCGGGTGTTCACCCGCTTCCAGCAGAACGGCCTGCTCAAGGCCGAGGGCAAGGAAGTGCACATCCTCGATCCGATCCAGCTGTGTGCGCTGGCCGGTGGTGCGCTGGACGCCTGATTGCCCTGCGGACGGGGTATACTGGCGCCGAGTTTTTCCAGGATACCCGCCCATGTACAGCGACACCTTCGACCTCAAAGCCCTGATCCGCCCGGTAGTGGACTTCCCCAAGCCGGGCGTGATCTTCCGCGACATCACCCCGCTGTTCCAGTCGCCGCGCGGGCTGCGCTATGTCGCCGACCAGTTCATCGAGCGCTATGTCGAGGCCGAGTTCAGCCATATCGGCGCCATGGACGCGCGGGGCTTCCTGATCGGCTCGATCATCGCCCACCAGCTGAACAAGCCGCTGATCCTGTTCCGCAAGCAGGGCAAGCTGCCGGCCGACGTGCTGTCGGAGGGTTACCAGACCGAATACGGCGAGGCCTTCCTGGAAGTGCACGCCGACAGCCTGTGCGATGGCGACTCGGTATTGATCTTCGATGACCTGATCGCCACCGGCGGCACCTTGCTGGCCGCGGCCAACCTAGTGCGTCGCACCGGCGCCCGAGTGTTCGAGGCGGCGGCGATCATCGACCTGCCGGAGCTGGAAGGCTCGCGCCGCCTGCAGGCGGCCGGGGTGCCGACCTTCTGCCTGACCGAGTTTTCCCTGAGCGAATACTGAGTTCGCGTTGGCGATGCTTTGCGAGGGCTTACAGCCAGCCTCCTTCAAGGTTTTGCGATTTTTGGATATGACCGTTCCAACTCAGGATTGCCGGGGTCGCTTTGCGACCCTTTCGCGGCACAAGGCCGCTCCTACAGGGGGGCACAGTCGCCTGTAGGAGCGGCCTTGTGCCGCGAAAGGGCTGCAAGGCAGCCCCGGCACATCCAAGCCGAACGCCAAATATCGACACCTTGAAAGGGCTTGGTCTTACAACGAAATCGGCCTGCGCCCCGCGAAAGCATGGGCCAGCGTCCCGCCATCCACCAGCTCCAGCTCCCCGCCCAACGGCACGCCATGGGCAATACGCGTGGCAGCCAGGCCCTTCTCGGCCAGCAGCTGGGCGATGTAATGCGCCGTCGCCTCCCCTTCCACCGTAGGGTTGGTGGCCAGGATCACCTCGCTGAAGGTGCCCTGCTCCTCGATCCGCGCCATCAGCTGCGGAATACCGATGGCCTCTGGCCCCAGGCCATCGAGCGGCGACAGGTGCCCCTTGAGCACGAAGTAGCGACCGCGATAGCCGGTCTGCTCCACCGCGTACACATCCATCGGCCCCTCCACCACACACAGCTGGCTGTCGTCGCGGCGCGGATCGGCGCACTGCGGGCACAGCTCCTGCTCGGTCAGGGTCCGGCACTGTCGACAGTGGCCAACGCCTTCCATGGCCTGGCTCAGGGCCTGGGCCAGGCGCGTGCCGCCGCTGCGGTCGCGTTCGAGCAGCTGCAAGGCCATGCGTTGGGCGGTTTTCTGACCGACGCCGGGCAGGATGCGCAGGGCGTCGATCAGTTGACGGATCAGGGGGCTGAAGCTCATGTGTGCAGGCCTGCCAATTCAGGAAACAGAATGAACAAGGGAGCAACGACCGTCGGGTCGTTGCTCCCCATTTGAAGCCAGAAGCCGATCAGAACGGCATCTTGAAACCAGGCGGCAGCTGCATGCCAGCGGTCATGCCGCCCATCTTTTCCTGACTGCTCTGCTCGATCTTGCGCACGGCGTCGTTCAGCGCGGCGGCGATCAGGTCCTCGAGCACTTCCTTGTCGTCGGCGTCGGTCGACATCAGGCTCTGGTCGATGCTGACGCGCTTGACGTCGTGGCGACCGGTCATCACCACGCTGACCAGGCCGCCGCCGGACTGGCCGGTGACTTCCGCGTTGGCCAGCTCTTCCTGCATCTTCTGCATCTTTTCCTGCATCTGCTGGGCCTGCTTCATCAGGCCGGCCATGCCACCTTTCATCATGGGGTATACCTCGATTGGGTCATGTGATGCGGCCCGGCACAGGCGGGCCACATGGTTATCCGTTCATTGGCCCTGGCTGGCCAGGGCGTCTACAGGCTCAATAGTATCCTGCCTGACCGTCGCGCCGAACTGCCGGATCATCTGCTGGATGAGCGGATCCTGCTCGATCGACACAACCGCATCATGCTGACGCTCGGCACGCTTGCGCGAGGCGGCCTGGGCCGGGGTCTCCTGCTCAGGGCGGATCAACTCGATCTTCAGGCGGATCTCGCGACCCAACTGCTGGTTGAGCGCGTCGTTCAGGCGGCGCTGCTGCGTCGAGTTGAACAGCGCGCCCTGCCCCGGGTCCAGGTGCAACAGCCAGTCATCGCCATCGGCGGCGATCAGCGTACAGTTTGCGGCGATGTTGCCTGTCATACCGGAGACAGGCAACTGTGGGAATAATTCCAGCCATTGCAGGGCGAGGCCGCTCGCGGGCATGGCCGCCGGCAGCGGCTCCGGCGCCTGGGCGGGCGCCTCTTCCTGCACGTGCTCGGCCAACTCGTCCAGGTAGCTGAAGCCGGCCGGGTCGCTGTCGGGCGTGTAGTAGTCCTCGTCTGCCGGCGGCTCGTCGTCGCGCTCCATGCCCGCCGGGCTGTAGGCCGACGGATCGAATGGCGGCTCGTCGTAGTCCGGCTGCGGGTTGGCGGCTTCGACCGCAGGTGCAGGCTCGGGCGCAACCGGTGCCGGCGCGGCAACGGGCTCCTCCCAAGGCAGGTCGATGACCTCCTCGACGGGCTGCGGCTCGGGCTCTGGTTCCGATTGCGGTTGCGGTGCCTCGATAACCTCGGCAACGGCCGGCACTTCGACGACTGGCGGCTCTGGCTGTACAGATGGCTCAGCCACGGGCTCCGGCGCGACCGTTTCAGCGACAGGGCTGGCGGCAACGGGCGGCGCCACGACCGCAGGCGCCGCTGCCACCGGTTGGGCCGGATCAGCTGTGGCTTGGCTGATCCCCACCGGCTTTAGTACCGGCTTCGGTGCATCGTCGGTGTCGGCCGGGCGGAAGGCCAGCATGCGCAGCAGGACCATTTCGAAGCCACCACGCGGGTCCGGCGCCAGCGGCAGGTCGCGTCGGCCGATCAGGCCCATCTGGTAGTAGAACTGCACATCCTCGGCCGGCAGGGCCTGGGCCAGCGCCAGCACGCGCTCACGGTCGCCCTGGCCGTTGTCGACCGCCTCGGGCAGGGCCTGGGCAATCGCCACCCGGTGCAGCACGTTGAGCATTTCCGACAGTACGCCGTTCCAGTCCGGACCTTGTTCGGCCAGATCGCGCACCGCCTCCAGCAATGCCCGGGCATCGCCCTCGAGCAACGCCTGCAGCACACCGTACACCTGGCCATGGTCGAGAGTGCCGAGCATCGCCCGCACATCGGCGGCCAGCACCTTGCCCTCGCCGAAGGCGATAGCCTGGTCGGTCAGGCTCATGGCGTCGCGCATCGAACCATCGGCGGCGCGACCGAGCAACCACAGGGCGTCGTCCTCGAACGGCACGTTCTCGGCGCCCAGCACATGGGTCAGGTGCTCGACCACCCGTTCCGGGCTCATGTTCTTCAGCGAGAACTGCAGGCAGCGCGACAGGATGGTCGCCGGCAGCTTCTGCGGGTCGGTGGTGGCGAGGATGAACTTGACGTAGGGCGGCGGCTCTTCCAGCGTCTTCAACAAGGCGTTGAACGAGTGGGTGGAGAGCATGTGCACTTCGTCGATCAGGTAGACCTTGAAGCGCCCGCGGCTTGGCGCGTACTGCACGTTGTCGAGCAGTTCGCGGGTGTCCTCGACCTTGGTGCGACTGGCGGCGTCGATCTCGATCAGGTCGACGAATCGGCCCTCGTCGATCTCCCGGCACACCGAACAGGTGCCGCACGGCGTGGAGGTGATGCCAGTCTCGCAGTTCAGGCACTTGGCGATGATCCGCGCAATGGTGGTCTTGCCCACGCCCCGGGTACCGGTGAACAGGTAGGCGTGGTGCAGGCGCTGGTTGTCCAGGGCGTTGATCAAAGCCTTGAGCACATGGGTCTGGCCGACCATTTCGCGGAACGAGCGCGGACGCCATTTACGTGCAAGAACCTGATAACTCATCAAAAAACCATCGTGACCGGAGCGGGCGGAAAGAGCGCTAATGCTAGCGGAGCGGGGCCGAAATTGCACCCTGCCGATCTCGACTAAGCTCAGTAGCGGGCACACGGACGGCGGATCAGGGAGGATGAGGCGTGCGGCGAGTCCTGGCTATCCTGTTGCTGTGGACCACCCAAAGCCTGGCGCACCCGCCGGTGCTGCGCTTTTCCGTCGCCGAAAGCTGGAGCATGCCGTTGATGCGCACCGAGGACCAGCAACCGGTGGAAGGCATCCTTTTCGAGCTGATGCAGGCCATTGCCCGGGAGGTCGACGCCCGCCCGCAATACCACGTGATGGCCCGCCTGCGCCTGCAGGAGGCGATGCAGGCCGGCGAAATCGACGTGCGCTGCTACGTCTCCACCCAGTGGCTGACCGACCGGCCGGGCGACTTCCTGTGGAGCATCCCCGTCATCGAACAGCGTGACCTGCTGATCGGCCGCCCCGGCGACAGCGGCCCCACCCACCCGGAAGCACTGCCGCCGCAGGCTATCGGCACTGTACTCGGCTACACCTACCCCACCCTCGAACCCCTGTTCAGCCAGGGCCGCCTGCAACGCGAGGACAGCCGCAACCAGTTGCTGGCCCTGCAGAAGCTCCAGGCCGGACGCTTTCGCCACGCGATCAGCAACCAGTTGTCATTGCAATGGTACAACCGCTCCCTGCCGCCGGGGCAACGCCTGCAAGCCTTGGCCGTGCTGGAAGAGCAAGCGCTGGGCTGCATGGTGCGCAATGATCCCCAACTACCGACCCAAGGTGTGCTCAGGGCGCTGGTGCGGATCAAGGAGTCCGGGGAGATGAAGCGGATTGTCGAGCGGTATACCGACGGCCAGGTCTTTCAAGGTGCTCGACGTTAGTGTTGCAGCGCCTATCAGTTCGAGCGCCGCCCGCGCGGCGCATCGCGGCGCAAGGCCGCTCCTACATCTGTTTCGGGCCAGTCAATCCTGTGCCATTACCTGGTCCGCCTTGTTGGTCCGACACGGTTTCAGCGTGGGCACCACTGCCGCCTCATCTGTCTCAAGACATGCACCAAGGCGGGCAACCATGGCCTGACAGGTTCGGCACGTTGCAAAAAATGTAGGAGCGGGCTTGTCCCGCGATGCGCCGCGCGGGCGGCGCTCGATCTGATAGGCGCTGCAGGGGTTGCAGCGGACATCTGGAGGCCCTCACCCAAGGCAAGCATGACGCAGGCTCCATTGATCCAAACACACCTGTTTAGCCTGTCAGCCCTCCCCGAACCCCTGCCAGCACTACCGCACTCAGGAACAACCCAAAACCGAACACGCCATGCGTGGCCAAGCTACGCAGGCAACTCCTGAGCGGCGTCGGGGTACGGCTGGCAAAATACCCCGCCCCAAACGCGGGCTGCACCACACACAACGGCACCAGCACCGAGACCACCCCGAACAGCAACGCGGGCCACAGGAGCGGCCCCTGCAACCACCCCTCCCCTGCAATTGCCACCAGTAACGCCGCAAACACCAGCCCCGTGGCGTAATGGAGCAACCAGCCCCACGCCAGTTCCCCCCTGACCGGCGCAGCCTTGCCGATCGCCGCATGCCGCCAGCACCCCGCGAACAGGTGGCCCGCCCAGCGCCCGACCATCGCGTAGTTCAGGGTGGTAATGCCCAGGCGCCTGAGCAGCAGGGTCCACAGGTCCATGACCAGGGTGGCGCCGATGCCGATCAGCAGAATGGAAAATACGAGAGAAGAAACGCTCATGACAAAAGCCCTTGGCAGATTGACGGAAAGGTCGATGCCGAGCAGCATGCAAGTTGAAGTCAACTTCAAGTCAAGGGAGCCGCGATGGACATTGCCGATGTCGCCAGGCGCACCGGAGTGCCGGCGTCGACATTGCGTTACTACGCGAACAAGGGCTTGCTCACATCACTCGCTGGCCGCGGCCAGCGCCGGCAATTCCCGGCGGATACGCCCGAACGCCTGGCCCTGATCGCCCTGGGCCAGGCGGCGGGATTTTCGCTGGACGAAGTGGCGGCGATGCTGGACGAGCAACGGGTCGACCGAGCGCTGCTGCTGGCCAAGGCCGATGAGATCGAGCAGAAGATCAAGCGCCTGCAGGCGATGAGCAAAGGGCTGCGGCATGCGGCGGTGTGCCCCGAGGAGAACCACCTGCAGTGCCCGACCTTCCAGCGATTGATGCAAGTGTCGGCCAGCAGGGGCAAGCGTGGGAGTCGCCTGGCCCCGCGATGAGGCCCACCAGACCAGAGCACGGCGGCGGGTTCAGTAGCCGTGCAACTCGCGGAACGGCTGGCCCTTGTGGTAATTGATCCACTCTTCCACGTCATAGGGCAGGTACAACTGCCGCCGCGCCCGCGACAGGGCAATGTACACCGCGCAGATCCGCGCATCGAAGGCGTAGGCGTCCTTGAAGCGCTGAGTGGTCATCAGCTCCGGCGTCAACAGCACCTTATCGAACTCCAGGCCACCGGCCTCCTCGGCCATCAACAGCGTGAGGCTGGCAGGCTGCGCGGCGACGCGCGCATCCAGACCGGTCAGGTCGGCAAGCTTGAAACCCGCCTCCAGCCGCGCCTCGACCCATTGGAACGCGGCATCGAAACGCTCGGACTCGCGCACCTGCTGCCAGTCGAGCAGGTGCGCGAAGTACCCATGCGGCCCTTCGGCGTCCTGCCCCGGCGCATAGAACGCCGACCTGAACAGGCCAATCGCGGTGACCATGAAACGGCGCATGTCCGGCCAGTCGGGGAAGTTCAGCAGGCAGTTGGACTCGGCCATCTCCATGGCCCAGCGCATCGTGTCCCAGCGCGAGGCAGTCAGTACCACGCAGCCCTCGGGCGGGACAAAACCTTCGGGGAAGTGCTCGATGCCGACATCGACATGCCGCGCCGCCTCGAACGCGACCTTGGATTTTTTCGAGTGCACACCGATCAACGGGTTGATCAGGCGCTCCACCTTGGGCCCGGAGCGCACGGCGAAGGCCATGTCCTTCTGGCGCACCTGACGCTCGCGCCTGACCACCTCGCCGCTGGCCTTCTGGTATTCGTCGCCCAGGGTGATCAGCACCTGGCGGCCACGCTCGATGACCTGCAGCAGCGAGGCCGGCACATCCTGGCTCTCGTCGATGATCACATGGCTGAAGCGCCCGGGCACGCTGCAGCCACCCAGGCTGGCGCGCTTGAGCAACAGCAACGCCTCGAACCCGGTCTGCGTACCCCAGCTCGGCTGCGCCTCCAGGTAACGCCACAGGCGGCTGGCGTACTCGAGCAGCACCTGGGCATCGAGGCTGGACAGCGCCTGGCGAAAGTGCGGCAGGTGGCGGTTGGACAGGCTGTAGTCCCGCGACTCGCAATAGTTGCGCAGCACTTCCAGGCAGATATCCAGGGCGTGCTCGGCGTCGTACTGGCGCAGCCCGACGATCCCCAGCTCTTCGGCCAGCCGGCGCTTGCCGGGGCCGCGCGGCGCCGTCCGGGCGGAAACCGGCCGGTTATCCTTGAGCAGGGCCCGGGCGAACTGGCCGAAGGTCATGCCGACCTTGGCCTGGGCATCCAGCCCCATGCGCCGACGCAGGGTACCGAGCTTGGCCGGTGTGCGCGCCAGGGCCAACACCCGCCCACGCGGCAGGCATTCCATCAGGGCGCCGAGCAGGTAGCTCTTGCCGATCCCGGCATAGCCCTGCACGTGGATATCCTCGTCGAGGTTGGCCTGGATGACCTTGAGCAGCTTGTCCTGCTCGACGGTCAGCCAGCGCTCGCTGTCGAAGCCGGTGGTCACCCGCTGGCTGAACGGGTTGTCACTGTGATGCAGGCGGATGCGGTAGTCAAAATCCCATTTGCCATCCGCCAGCAGGTACTCCCGCGCCTGCACCTGTTCGGCATCGAGCAGGCGCAGTTTCGAGCCCTTGATCACCTCGAGGCCGAAATAGAGCTTGCGCGCATCGAACAGCCGACGGGCCTCGGACAGCAAGCCCACGCCAGGCGAGTGCGCGCCATCGACCGCCCACGCCAGCAGCTTGCCCAGGACCTTTTCCGCCGCCCGCGCATCGACCTGGCCCGGTGTCTGGGCCAGGTTCTGGATCACCAGTATTGCTGCCAGCTCCGGCTCGCCCAAGGCGTCGAGCGCAGGCGCGCCCTCGGCCTGCAGCAAGGCCTGGCATACCTCTGCGCTGACCGGCAGGTACACCGGATGGGAAAAGTCGAAGTGCTCGGGCTGCATATCGGTACGGGTCCGGGGATCACTCAAGGGTTGTCGGATTCAGCGGCCTGCCCCACCACCAGTTCGAAGCGGTAGGCTCCCAACGACCCCGCCATGTCGCCGGGATAGCTGATACCCGCCTGCGGCGCATCAAGTACGCCATCGAGCTCATGCAGGGCCAGTTCCAGCAACTTGCGCAAGTCACGCACCGAGTGCGCCGACACCTGCACCTGCAACGCGAAGGCCGCCGCGTCAGCCGTCACTGCCACAGGGGCAGCCGCTTCCTCGAGGATGCGCTCATGCTCTTCTTCCATCTGGTCGAGCACCTGCGACAACTCCAGCACACGCTCGGGGCTGGCGGCCATCTGGTCCTTGATTTCCAGGCGGCGCATCTGCCACTCACGGATTTTCTGGCGGGTGAGGTCGTCGACATGTTCCACGGTCGCTATCTCCTGGCCGAATGGGCTGACACGATGGGATGCATGATAAGGCGCTGCGCGGGATCGTGCAGGCGGAAAACAGTGCGAGGGTGTAAAGAAAAGCGTCTGATGGGCGACGCCTGACAGGTACGCCGGAAAACCCCTGCGCCCAAAATGGAGGCGGCCCCACCAGCCACACCCCGGCACTCGATGTTCCCGCTATGGCTGCTCCCTTCCGGGCCTGACCAGGTTAACGGGTAATCAATGCGGGGGGACCGATGGGGCCACCACGACGGCTCGTCAGCTGACGAGCCGCGCCATTGTACAGCGCCGGGGCGAAGTTACAACCTTTGATCGTGAAAAAACCATCATTTCTCAAGGACTTGTGGCAAATCTATCGCGGGGCAAGCCCGCTCCCACGCATCATCACCCGTGGGAGCGGGCTTGCCCCGCGATAAGGCCTGCGGGTTCAGACGCTGATGCCGCGCTCCGCCAGGAAGCCCACGAACGCCTCCTCGTCCAACACCGCCACGCCCAGCTCAGCGGCCTTGGCCAGCTTGGAGCCGGCGCCGGGGCCGGCGACCACACAGTGGGTCTTGCCCGACACGGAACCCGCCACCTTGGCCCCCAGGCTTTCCAGCTTCTCCTTGGCGATATCGCGGCTCATGCGTTCCAGGGTGCCGGTCAGCACCCAGGTCTGTCCGGCCAGCGGCAAGCCCTCGGCGGTTTTCTTCTCACACGACCAGTGCATGCCGAATTCCAGCAACTGGGCCTCGATGGCGTGGGCCAGCTGCTGGTTGGCCTCGACCTTGAAGAACTCGCGCACCCCGTCGGCGGCCTTGGTATTCAGGGCCTGGCGCAAGTCGATGCCATCGGCGGCGATGATCTTGTCCAGCGTACCCAGCTTGTCCACCAGCTTCTCGGCGCCGGTCGGGCCGACCGAGGGGATGTCGAGCTTGGCCAGCATCCCGGCCAGCGTGGTGCTGGCGGCGAACTCGGCGGCAAGCTCGCCCTCGTCCTGCAACTGCATGCCGCTGGCCAGCAACTGCGCGATGACCTCGCGATTGTGCGCGTCCTCGAAGAAGTTGTGGATCTCGTGGGCAACCTCTAGGCCTATGTCCGGCAGATAGGTCAGCACCTGCGGCAACGCCACCTGCACCCGCGCCAGGCTGCCCAGGGAGCGGGCCAGGACCTTGGCGGTCTCCTCGCCGACATCGGGGATGCCCAGCGCATAGATGAAGCGCGCCAGGCTCGGGCCCTTGCTCGCCTCGATGGCGGCCAGCAGCTTGTTGCTCGATACCTCGGCAAAGCCTTCCAGCGCCACCACCTGGTCGAAGGTCAGGTGATAGAGATCGGCCGGTGAGCGGATCAGGTTCTCGTCGACCAGCTGCTCGACGCTCTTCTCGCCCAGGCCGTCGATGTCCATGGCCCGGCGCGATACGTAGTGGATGATCGCCTGCTTGAGCTGGGCAGCGCAGCTCAGGCGCCCCACGCAACGGTACACCGCGCCTTCGCTGGTGGTTTCCTTGCCCTTGCTGCGCTTGACCAGCTGGGTGCGCTCGACCTGCGAGCCGCACACCGGGCACTGCGTGGGCACCTCGACCGGCCGGGCGTCCTGCGGACGGCGGTCGAGCACCACCTGCATCACCTGCGGGATCACATCGCCGGCGCGGCGGATAATCACCGTGTCGCCGATGCGCAGGCCCAGGCGGGCGATCTCGTCCATGTTGTGCAAGGTGGCGTTGGACACGGTCACGCCGGCCACCTTGACCGGCTTGAGCCGCGCCACCGGGGTCACCGCGCCGGTGCGGCCAACCTGGAACTCGACGTCGAGTACCTCGGTGAGCTCTTCCATGGCCGGGAACTTGTGGGCGATCGCCCAGCGTGGCTCGCGGGCGCGGAAGCCCAGCTCACGCTGGGAGGCCAGGCTGTTGACCTTGAACACCACACCGTCGATCTCGTAGGGCAGGCCATTGCGACGGGCACCGATATCGCGGTAGTAGGCCAGGCACTCCTCGATGCCGGCGGCATGGCGCAGCTCGCGGCTGATCGGCAACCCCCAGGTCTTGAGCTTTTCGAGGATGCCGATATGGCTGTCGCCAAAAGGCTCGGATACCTGGCCGACGCCATAGCAGCAGAATTCCAGCGGGCGGCTGGCGGTGATCTTCGAGTCCAGCTGGCGCAGGCTGCCGGCCGCGGCGTTGCGCGGGTTGGCGAAGGTCTTGCCGCCGGCGTCGGCCTGGGCGGCGTTAAGCCGGTCGAAACCGGCCTTGCTCATGTACACCTCGCCGCGCACCTCCAGCACCGCCGGCCAGCCCTCGCCCTGCAGCTTGAGCGGGATGTTGCGCACGGTGCGCACGTTGGTGCTGATGTCCTCGCCGGTGGTGCCGTCGCCGCGGGTGGCGCCCTGCACCAGCTGGCCATCGCGGTACAACAGGCTCACCGCCAGGCCGTCGAGTTTCGGCTCACAGCTGTAGTCCACCGCGGCCTGATCACCGCCCGGCAGGTCCAGACCCTCCACGACGCGGCGACCGAAATCGCGCAGGTCATCCTCCTCGAAGGCGTTGCCCAGGCTGAGCATCGGCACCTCGTGGCGGACCTGGCTGAAAGCCGCCAGCGCCGCACCACCGACGCGCTGGGTCGGCGAGTCCGGGGTCACCAGGTGCGGATGCTCCGCCTCCAGCGCCTTGAGTTCGTTGAACAGGCGGTCGTATTCGGCATCGGGCACGCTGGGTTCGTCGAGCACGTAGTAGCGGTAGTTGTGCTGGTCGAGTTCGGCGCGCAGGGCATGGATTCGGGATTCGGCGTTCATGGCTTGTCTTCTCTTGCAAAGCAAAAGAGCAGCCCCTGGCTGCTCTTTTGCTTGAATCATCGCGGCGCGGATCGAGGCAGGATCCGCCCGCTCGTAAACATCAGCGTTTCTGGGTCAGGGCGCGGCGCTCGAACTCGACGATGCGCTGGCGGTAGTGCTCGATGGTCTGGGCGGTCAGCACGCTGCGCTGGTCGTCCTTGAGCTCACCGTTGAGCTCGTGGGCCAACTTGCGGGCGGCGGCCACCATCACGTCGAAGGCCTGCTTGGGATGACGCGGGCCAGGCAGACCGAGGAAGAAGCTCACCGCACGGGTGCTGAAATGGTCGATGTCGTCCAGGTCGAACACGCCGGGCTTGACCGCGTTGGCCATGGAGAACAGCACTTCGCCGTGGCCGGCCATGCTCTCGTGGCGGTGGAAGATGTCCATTTCGCCGAAGCGCAGGCCGCTTTCGAGGATGTTCTGCAGCAGTGCCGGGCCCTTGAAGCCACCTTCGTCACGGGAAATGACGCTGATCACCAGCACTTCCTCGGCCGGCGGCAGCTCCTTGGCCGGCGTGCTCGGCGCGGTGAAGCCGTTGGCGCGGGTGTTGTCGGCGGCGAAATCGTCGTCGCCACCCTCGAACAGGTCGGGCTCGCGGGGCTCGGCGGCCAGGTTCAGGTCACCCTGCTGCGGCTCGCTGTGGTTGCGCTTGCCGCGCTTGGCCTTGGCCGGCTTGGGTTCGCGCTCGCGCTCCCGTTCACGCGCAGGGACGCTCACCGACGGCAGGTCGGACTCGTCCAGCTCGGGCTCTTTATGGGTATCCAGCACACGCGCAGGGCCGAGCACCTCGGCGCTGCCGCTGTCGTCGTCCGGGGCGTTGGCGTAGCTACGGTCCAGACGGAACTTCAACTTGCCCTTGCCGCCGCGCATGCGGCGCCAGCCGTCGAAAAGAATACCGGCGATGACAATGATGCCGATGACGATCAGCCACTCGCGCAGACCGATTTCCATGTAATCCCGTGCCTCTATAAAAAATATGCTTGAAAACAAAGGCTTCAAAGGCCTTTAACACGTGGCGCCAACTCTATGTTCTGACAGGCGTTTTACCCACGCAAAAAACAAGTGACATTAAGCTAGCACGACCAAAGGCAACTTTACACCGTCTGTCGCATCTGCTGAGGCTTTTGCCTACATGTTCACACCCATTCTTTACCCCTTACGCATCGACCATGGCCATTGCCTCTTCCACATCAACTGCAACAAGACGTGAACAACCCGGCTCGTGCATGGTCACCCCCATCAGCTGGTCGGCCATTTCCATGGCGATCTTGTTGTGGGTGATGTAGATGAACTGCACGGTCTCGCTCATTTCCTTGACCAGGCGGGCATAGCGCCCGACGTTGGCGTCGTCCAGCGGCGCGTCGACCTCGTCGAGCATGCAGAACGGCGCCGGGTTCAGCTTGAAGATGGCGAACACCAGGGCCAGGGCCGTCAGTGCCTTCTCGCCGCCGGACAACAGATGGATGGTGCTGTTCTTCTTGCCCGGTGGACGCGCCATGATCGTCACCCCTGTATCGAGTAGATCTTCGCCCGTCAGTTCCAGATAAGCGCTGCCGCCACCGAAAACTTTTGGGAAAAGTGCCTGTAATCCGGCATTTATCTGATCAAAGGTATCCTTGAAGCGGTTGCGGGTTTCCTTGTCGATCTTGCGGATGACGTTTTCCAGGGTCTCCAGCGCCTCAACCAGGTCGGCGTCCTGGGCGTCCAGGTAACGCTTGCGTTCGGACTGCTGTTCGTATTCCTCGATGGCCGCCAGGTTGATCGCGCCCAGGCGCTGGATGCGCGCCTCGATCTGCTCCAGTGCCTGTTCGGTACCCTGCTCGCTGGCATCGGCCTCGAGCGTGGCGAGCACGCCCTGAAGATCGTAGCCGTCGGCGAGCAGTTGTTCCTGCAAGGTCTTGCGTCGCACGTCCAGGCCCTGGGACTCCAGGCGCTGCTGCTCCAGCTGGCCGCGCAACAGTTGCGACTGCTGCTCGGCCTGGGTGCGGCGCCGTTCGGCATCGCGCAGCTCACGGTCGGCCTCGTCCATGTGCAGGCGCGCCTGGCGCATTTCCTCGTCGACGCTCATGCGTCGCTCCAGCAGCTCTTCGAGCTTGAGGCGCAATTCTTCCAGCGGCGCCTCGCCCTCCTCCAGGTTCAGGTTCAACTGCTCCTGGCGCTCGCCCAGGCGTGCGGCCTGCTGTTCCAGGCGTTCGAGGGCCTGACGGGTCGAGTCATGCTGGGCGCGCAGCGAGCCCAGGCGCACGGCCAGCTGGTGACCGTGGTCCTTGTGCTGGCGGGCCTCCTGGCGGATGCGGTCGAGACCTTCGCGCAGGGTGTCGCGGCGCGCCATCAACAGCTCGCGCTGCTCGGTGTCCTGGGCCATCAGTTCCAGGGCTTCCTGCAGCAACAGGCGCGCCTCGCCCAGTTGCTCGTGCTCCAGGGCGCGCTGCTCCTGCAGCTCGGTCAGTTCTTCCTGCAGGCGCCGGCGGCGCAGCTCCAGCTGCTCGGCACGGGCACGGCCGGCGGACAGGCGCGCCTTGAGCTCGCCGTGCTGACGGCCTTCGTCCTGACTGCGACGACGCAGCTGCTCGCGTTGCTCCTCCAGGTCGAGCTGCTGCTCGCGCAGGCGTTGCAACTGTTCGTCGAGCTGTTCGAGCAAGGCCTCCTGTTCCAACTGTTCCAGCCCCAGGCGCTCGATCTCCTGGCCACGTGCCAGCACGCCACCCTGGGCCTCGCTTCCTCGGCTGACCCGCAGGAAGTGTCGCCCGACCCAATAGCCGTCACGGCTGACCAGGCTCTGCCCATCGTTCAGCGACGCCCGCCGGGCCAGGGCCTGCTCCAGGGTGTCCACCGGCATGACCTGGCCCAGCCAGGGCGACAGGTCGACGCGCCCTTCGACCTTGTCGAGCAGGCTGCCGGGGACGGTCGCGCCCCCTCCCCCCGCCATCAGCAGGCGCAGTTCGCCCTGCTCCAGCGCGGCGAACTCCAGGCCGGCGAAATCATCCAGCAGCACTGCCTGCAGATCGGCGCCCAGCACCGTTTCCACCGCCAGCTCCCAGCCGGGCTCGACCCGCAGCCCCTCGGCCAGCCGTGGGCGCTGTTCCAGGCCCTGGGCGCGCAGCCAGTCGGCGGCCCCGACACCCGGTTCCAGCGCGGCCTGCTGCAAGGCTTCGAGGGACGCCAGGCGCCCGCCCAGGCGCTGCAGGTCACCCTGCTGTTGCTGCTGCGCCTGGCTGGCCTGCTGCATCTGCTCGCGCAACGCATCCAGCTGCTCGACCACCTGCCGCTCCTGCAGCTGGAGTTCCTCGAGCAGCAACTCACTGCCGGCCACCTGCTCGCCCAGGTCGCTGGTCTCGGTATCCTGCGTATCCTCGCCGAGCTGGTCACGCTCTTCGCCCAGCTTGCGCTGGCGCTCGGCCAGACGCTCCAGGCTGGCCTCCAGCTGCGCCAGGCGCGCCTGCTGTACTTCGGCCTGGCGGCGCGGCTCGGCGGAGCGGGTGTTGAAGCTGTCCCACTGCTCCTGCCAGCCGTGCATGCCCTGCTCGGCCTCCTCCAGGGTCGCGGCGGCCTCCTCGGCCGCAGCCAGGGTCAGTTCCTGCTCGGGTTCGAGCATCGCCAGCTCTTCACCGAGGGTCGCCAGCAAGGTGCGGTCGTGCCCCAGGTGCGATTCGGTTTCCAGGCGGCTGCGCTCGGCTTCCTTGAGGTCGTCGTGCAACTGACGCAGGCGTTGTTGGCCATGCTGGATGCTCTGCTCGACCCGGGCAATATCGCCGGCCACTGAATAGAAGCGGCCCTGCACCTGGTTGAAGCGTTCGGAAAGCTCATGATGGCCGTCGCGCAGGCGCTCGATGCTGGCATCGGCATTGCGCTGCTCGGCCACCAGCGCCTCGAAGGCGATCTCCTGGTCGCCGATGACCGCCTCGCGCTGGCGCACCCGCTGGTCCAGGTCGCGCCAGCGCAGGGCCGCCAGGCGCGCCTTGAGCTGGCGTTCCTCGGCCTTGTACTCGCGGTACTTCTCGGCGGCCTGGGCCTGTCGGTGCAGGCGCTCGAGCTGGCGCTCCAGCTCTTCGCGCAGGTCGGTCAGGCGCGCCAGGTTCTCCTGGGTGCGGCGGATACGGTTCTCGGTCTCGCGGCGGCGCTCCTTGTACTTGGAGATGCCGGCCGCCTCCTCGATGAAATTGCGCAGCTCCTCGGGCTTGGCCTCGATCAGCTTGGAGATCATGCCCTGCTCGATGATCGAGTAGCTACGCGGCCCCAGGCCCGTGCCGAGGAAGATATCGGTGATATCACGGCGCCGGCACTTGGTGCCGTTGAGGTAATAGGTGTTCTGCCCGTCGCGGGTGACCTTGCGGCGGATCGAGATCTCGGCGTAGGCGGCATACTCGCCGACCAGGGTGTTGTCGCTGTTGTCGAACACCAGTTCGATGCTGGCCTGGCTGACCGGTTTGCGGCTGGTGGAGCCGTTGAAGATGACATCGGTCATCGACTCGCCGCGCAGGTTTTTGGCCGAGCTTTCGCCCATCACCCAGCGCACCGCGTCGATGATGTTGGACTTGCCGCAGCCATTGGGACCGACCACGGCCGCCATGTTGCTGGGAAAATTGACCGTAGTCGGGTCGACGAAGGACTTGAATCCGGCCAGGCGGATGCACTTCAGGCGCATCGGTCAGACCCGCGCCAGCGCCGCCAGCACCAGTTCGCAACTGCGCTGGCAATAGGCGGTGAGCACCTCGCGGATGCGCGGCAGGTCGCGGGCGACCACGGCTTCGAGCAGGCGGGCGAACAGCTCGAGGTAATCGACCATGTTGGCCTGGCGCTGGTCCAGGGCCAGGTAGTAGGCGCGGCTCATGGCCGGCTGCAGGTTCTCGACGGTTTCCTGCAGGTACGGGTTGTTGGCGAACGGGTAGGCGGCGCGCATCACCGCGAAGCTGTCGCCGACGAAGGTCTTGATGTCCTTGGCGACATGGGCCTGCTTGAGGCGCTGCTGGATGTCCAGGAATGGGCGCAGGTCGCTGTCGCTGCGCCAATGCTGGGCAACAGCGTTGCCCAGCAGGATGTAGAACTCGCCCATCAGGGTGCACAGGCTGCGCACACTGTTCTCGTCCAGTTCGGTCACATGGGCGCCACGGCGCGGCAGGATCGCCACCAGGTGACGGCGTTCGAGAATGAGCAGCGCCTCGCGCACCGAGCCGCGGCTGACGTTGAGGGCCTGGGTGACCTTCTGCTCCTGGATGCGCTCGCCGGGTGCGAGTTCGCCGCGGATGATCCGCTCGGCCAGGTAGTGGGCAATTTGCTCGGAGAGGCTGTCCGGCGCCTTGAACGTCATGGTTTTCCTTCGCGATCTGGGTAGCTGTGCACAAGGGCGCGATTGTAGCGCACTTGTCCCGTGCCCGCGCAGCGGCGCGACGCGCTTTGTGCGACTGGCGGGTCAACTTTCCCACTCGGCGCGAACTATGCTTGGAGAAAGGCTCGATGAAGCGGTTCGGAAGGCCTCTGGACGAAATCTTGACCTTTGAGTCAGAAAATTATTGACCTCAGGGTCAAGCGTTGCTTAGAGTCCGCCCGAACAACAATAAAACCATTGCGAGGCCCTCCCCCGTGATCCAGTTTCTCGTCAACCAGGAGCTGCGCAACGAGCACGCCCTGGACCCGAACATGACGGTGCTGCAATACCTGCGCGAGCACCTGGGCAAACCCGGCACCAAGGAAGGTTGCGCCAGCGGCGACTGCGGCGCCTGCACCGTGGTCGTCGGCGAACTCGTCCAGAACGACCAGGGCGGCGACGCCATCCGCTACCGCAGCCTCAACTCGTGCCTGACGTTCGTGTCCTCCCTGCACGGCAAGCAGCTGATCAGCGTCGAGGGCCTCAAGCACCAGGGCGAACTGCACAGCGTGCAGAAAGCCATGGCCGACTGCCATGGTTCGCAGTGCGGCTTCTGCACCCCCGGTTTCGTCATGTCGCTGTTCGCCCTGCAGAAGAACAGCGAGGGCCACGACCTGCACCAGGCCCAGGAGGCCCTGGCCGGCAACCTGTGCCGCTGCACCGGCTACCGGCCGATCCTCGAAGCCGCCGAGCAGAGCTGCGCCCGCCCCTGCCGCGACCAGTTCGACGCCCAGCAGGCGCAGACCATCGCCCGCCTCAAGGCCATCGCCCCGCAACAGACCGGCGAACTCAACAGCGGCGACAAGCGCTGCCTGGTGCCGCTGACCGTGGCCGACCTGGCCGACCTGTACAGCTCGCACCCCGAGGCGCGCCTGCTGGCCGGCGGCACCGACCTGGCGCTGGAGGTCACCCAGTTCTACCGCACCCTGCCGGTGATGATCTACGTCGGCCATGTCGCCGAGCTCAAGCGCATCGACAAGACCGCCACCCACCTGGAGATCGGCGCCGCCACCCCGCTGACCGACTGCTACACCGCGCTCAACGAGGAATACCCCGACTTCGGCGACCTGCTGCACCGCTTCGCCTCGCTGCAGATCCGCAACCAGGGCACCCTGGGCGGCAACATCGGCAACGCCTCGCCGATCGGCGACTCGCCGCCCCTGCTGATCGCCCTCGACGCGCAGATCGTCCTGCGTCAGGGCGAACGCCAGCGCACCCTGGCCCTGGAAGACTACTTCATCGACTACCGCATCACCGCGCGCCAGGACAGCGAGTTCATCGAGAAGATCATCGTGCCGCGCGCCAGCAATGACTGGGCGTTCCGCGCCTACAAGGTGTCCAAGCGCCTGGACGACGACATCTCCGCCGTGTGCGCGGCGTTCAACCTGAGCATCGAGAACGGCGTGGTCAGCGGCGTGCGCATCGCCTTCGGCGGCATGGCGGCGATTCCGAAACGCGCCCGCGCCTGCGAAGCCGCGTTGCGCGGCAAGCCGTGGAACCAGGCCAACATCGAGCGTGCCTGCCAGGCCCTGGCCGAGGACTTCACCCCGCTCAGCGACTTCCGCGCCAGCCGCGAGTACCGCCTGCTGACCGCGCAGAACCTGCTGCGCAAGTACTTCATCGAACTGCAAACGCCGCACATCGAAACCCGGGTGACCGCCTATGTCTAATCATCACGCCGTCAAGAGCCAGGCCGAGATGGCCGCATTGTTCAGCCAGGACCTGACCACCGGGGTCGGCCGCAGCCTCAAGCACGACAGCGCCGACAAGCACGTGGCGGGCGAGGCGGTGTACATCGACGACCGCCTGGAATTCCCCAACCAGCTGCACGTCTATGCGCGCACCGCGGACCGCGCCCATGCGCGCATCCTGCGCATCGACACCACGCCCTGCTATCAGTTCGAAGGCGTGCGCATCGCCATCACCCACGAGGACATCCCGGGGCTCAAGGATATCGGTCCGGTGGTGGCCGGCGACCCGCTGCTGGCCATCGACAAGGTCGAGTTCTTCGGCCAGCCGGTGCTCGCCGTGGCCGCCCGCGACCTGGACACCGCGCGCCGCGCGGCGATGGCGGCGATCGTCGAGTACGAAGACCTGGAACCGGTGCTCGACGTGGTCGAGGCGCTGCGCAAGAAGCACTTCGTGCTCGACAGCCACACCCACAAGCGCGGTGATTCGGACACGGCCCTGGCCAGCGCCCCGCACCGCATCCAGGGCAGCCTGCACATCGGCGGCCAGGAGCATTTCTACCTGGAGACCCAGATCAGCTCGGTGATGCCCAGCGAAGACGGCGGCATGATCGTCTACTGCTCCACGCAGAACCCCACCGAGGTGCAGAAGCTGGTCGCCGAGGTGCTCGACGTGCCGATGCACAAGATCGTCGTCGACATGCGCCGCATGGGTGGTGGCTTCGGCGGCAAGGAAACCCAGGCCGCAAGCCCCGCCTGCCTGTGCGCGGTGATCGCGCGCCTGACCGGCCAGCCGACCAAGATGCGCCTGCCCCGCGTCGAAGACATGATGATGACCGGCAAGCGCCACCCGTTCTACGTCGAGTACGACGTCGGCTTCGACGACAGCGGCCGCCTGCACGGCATCAACTTCGACCTGGCCGGCAACTGCGGCTACTCGCCCGACCTTTCCGGCTCGATCGTCGACCGCGCCATGTTCCACTCCGACAACGCCTACTACCTGGGCGACGCCACGGTGCACGGCCACCGCTGCAAGACCAACACCGCCTCCAACACCGCCTACCGCGGCTTCGGTGGCCCGCAAGGCATGGTCGCCATCGAGCAGGTGATGGACCATATCGCCCGCCACCTGGCGCTGGACCCGCTGGCGGTGCGCAAGGCCAACTACTACGGCAAGACCGAGCGCAACGTCACCCACTACTACCAGACCGTCGAGCACAACATGCTCGAGGAGATGACCGCCGAGATCGAGGCGAGCAGCGATTACCATGAGCGCCGCGAATCGATCCGCCGCTTCAACGCCAACAGTCCGGTACTGAAAAAGGGCCTGGCGCTGACCCCGGTGAAGTTCGGTATCTCGTTCACCGCCACCTTCCTCAACCAGGCAGGTGCCTTGATCCACATCTACACCGACGGCAGCATCCACCTCAACCACGGCGGCACCGAGATGGGCCAGGGCCTGAACACCAAGGTTGCGCAGGTGGTGGCCCAGGTGTTCCAGGTCGACTTCGACCGCATCCAGATCACCGCCACCAACACCGACAAGGTGCCCAACACTTCGCCGACCGCGGCCTCCAGCGGCGCCGACCTGAATGGCAAGGCAGCGCAGAACGCCGCCGAGATCCTCAAGAAGCGCCTGACCGAGTTCGCCGCCCGGCACTACAACGTCACCGAGGAGGACGTCGAGTTCCGCAACGGCCATGTGCGCGTGCGCGACCAGATCGTCAGCTTCGAGCAACTGGTGCAGCAGGCCTACTTCGCCCAGGTGTCGCTGTCGACCACCGGTTTCTACCGCACGCCGAAGATCTTCTACGACCGCTCCCAGGCCCGTGGCCGGCCGTTCTACTACTTCGCCTTCGGCGCGGCGTGCGTGGAGGTGATCGTCGACACCCTGACCGGCGAGTACAAGATGCTGCGCGCCGACATCCTGCACGACGTCGGCGACTCGCTGAACCCGGCCATCGACATTGGCCAGGTCGAGGGCGGCTTCGTCCAGGGCATGGGCTGGCTGACCACCGAGGAGCTGGTGTGGAATGCCAAGGGCAAGCTGATGACCAACGGCCCGGCCAGCTACAAGATCCCGGCGGTGGCCGACATGCCGATCGACATGCGTGTGAAGCTGGTCGAAAACCGCAAGAACCCCGAGGACACGGTGTTCCATTCCAAGGCCGTGGGCGAGCCGCCGTTCATGCTCGGTATCGCCGCCTGGTGCGCGATCAAGGACGCAGTGGCGAGCATCGCCGACTACCGTGTGCAGCCCGAGATCGACGCGCCGTCGACGCCGGAGCGGGTGTTGTTGGGGTGCGAGCAGATGCGCAAGGCGGTGGCTGCGCAGCAGCCTGTGGAACAGGAACTGGAACCGGTGACGCACTGACAGCGCGCCCCTCTGTAGGAGCGGCCTTGCGCCGCGAAAGGGTCGCGCAGCGGCCCCTGGATCTGTGCCGCAATGAAGATTTGTGGGCTGCTGCGCAGCCCTTTCGCGGCACAAGGCCGCTCCTACACAAGGGATCGAGGAGGATTGAAGACATGCACCAATGGATCAACGCCCTCGCCGACCATCAAGCCCGCGGCGAACCCTGCGTCCTGGTGACCATCATCGAGGAACGCGGCTCCACGCCGCGCAACGCCGGCTCGAAAATGGTGGTCAGCGCCAGCGCGCTGTACGACACCATCGGCGGCGGCCACCTGGAGTTCAAGGCCCTGCACATCGCCCGGCAGATGCTCGAGGAACACCGCAACACCCCGCACCTGGAGCGCTTCAGCCTCGGCGCCAGCCTGGGCCAGTGCTGCGGCGGCGCCACCGTGCTGCTGTTCGAGCCGATGACCGGCGTGCAGGCCGAGATCGCCGTGTTCGGCGCGGGCCATGTCGGGCGCGCTCTGGTACCCTTGCTCGCCGCGCTGCCCTGTCGGGTGCGCTGGATCGACTCGCGCGAGCAGGAGTTCCCCGACGCCATCCCCAACGGGGTGAGCCGGATCGTCAGCGAAGAGCCGGTCGACGAAGTCGCCGACCTGCCCGCCGGCAGCTACTGCATCGTCATGACCCACAACCACCAGCTGGATCTGGAACTGACCGCCGCGATCCTCAAGCGCAACGATTTCACCTGGTTCGGCCTGATCGGCTCGAAGACCAAGCGGGTCAAGTTCGAGCACCGCCTGCGCGAGCGCGGTTTCGACGACACGCTGATGGCGCGGATGCGCTGCCCGATGGGCCTGGCCGAGGTCAAGGGCAAGCTGCCGATCGAGATCGCCGTGTCCATCGCCGCCGAGATCATTGCCACCTACAACGCCTGCTTCGGCCAGCACGACGCTGCCGCCAATTCAGGCCCCATCGCCCAGTTGCTGCCGTCCTCGCGACGCAGCCAGACCCTTTGACGAGAGCCCCATGAGCGCAACCCGCAAAGCCTACCGAGCCGCCATCCTGCACAGCATCGCCGACCCCGCCGAGGTCGGCCTTGAGGCGTCCTGCGAATACTATGAAGACGGCCTGCTGGTGGTCGACAACGGCCGCATCAGTGCACTGGGCCATGCCAGCGAGCTGCTGCCGACCCTCGACGCCGACATCCCGGTGCAACACTACCAGGACGCCCTGATCACCCCGGGCTTCATCGACACCCACATCCACTTCCCGCAGACCGGCATGATCGGCTCCTACGGCGAGCAACTGCTGGACTGGCTGAACACCTACACCTTCCCCTGTGAGAAGCAGTTTGCCGACAAGGGCCACGCCGACCAGGTGGCGAAGATCTTCCTCAAGGAACTGCTGCGCAACGGCACCACCACTGCCCTGGTGTTCGGCAGCGTGCATCCGGAGTCGGTCAACGCCCTGTTCGAGGAGGCCGAGCGCCTCGACCTGCGCATGATCGCCGGCAAGGTGATGATGGACCGCAACGCCCCCGACTACCTGACCGACACCGCCGAATCCAGCTACCGCGACAGCAAGGCGCTGATCGAGCGCTGGCACGGCAAGGGCCGCCTGCACTACGCGGTCACCCCGCGCTTCGCGCCGACCAGCACGCCGGAGCAATTGAGCGTGGCCGGCCAGTTGCTCAAGGAGCACCCGGGCGTGTACATGCATACCCACCTGTCGGAGAACCTCAAGGAAATCGACTGGGTCAAGTCGCTGTTCCCCGAGCAGAAAGGCTACCTGGACGTCTACGACCACTTCGAGCTGCTCGGCGAGCGCTCGGTGTTCGCCCATGGCGTGCACCTGTGCGACGACGAGTGCCAGCGCCTGGCCGAGACCGGCTCGGCCATCGCCTTCTGCCCGACCTCCAACCTGTTCCTCGGCAGCGGCCTGTTCAACCTGCCTCAGGCCGAGCGCTTCAAGGTCAATGTGGGGCTGGGCACCGACGTCGGCGCGGGCACCAGCTTCTCGCTGCTCAACACCCTGAACGAGGCGTACAAGGTGATGCAGCTGCAAGGCGCACGCCTGCACCCTTACAAGTCGCTGTACCTGGCCACCCTCGGCGGCGCCCGCGCCCTGCGCCTGGACGACCGCATCGGCAGCCTGCGCCCGGGCAATGACGCCGACTTCGTGGTGCTCGACTACAAGGCCACCCCGCTGCTGGATTACCGCCTGCAGCAGTCGAAGAACATCGAGGAGACCCTGTTCGTGCTCACCACCCTGGGCGACGACCGCACCGTGCGCGAAACCTACGCCGCCGGGCGCTGCGTGCACCAGCGCTGACAAGATCGCGGGGCTCCGTGGGAGCGGGCTTGCCCCGCGATAGGCAGCTAGGGCTGCTTCGCCAACCCGCGGTACAAAGCCCCGCCGATCGCCGCGCCGATCAGCGGTGCCAGCCAGAACAGCCACAGCTGCTGCACGGCCCAGCCACCGACGAACAACGCCGGCCCCGTGCTGCGCGCCGGGTTCACCGAGGTGTTGGTCACCGGGATCGAGATCAGGTGGATCAGGGTCAGCGCCAGGCCGATAGCGATCGGCGCGAACCCCGCCGGCGCCCGGGCATCCGTGGCGCCCATGATGATCACCAGGAACATCGCGGTCATCACCACTTCGCTGGTGAAGCCTGCCGCCAAGCTGTAGCCACCGGGCGAGTGCTCGCCGTAGCCGTTCGAGGCCAAGCCGTTGGCCAGCTCGAAACCGGCCTTGCCGCTGGCGATGAAGTAGATCACCGCCGCGGCGAGGATCGCGCCGATCACCTGGGCGATCACATAGGGCAGCAATTCCTTGGCCGGGAAGCGCCCGCCCACCACCAAACCGAACGACACGGCGGGGTTGAGGTGACAACCGGAGATATGACCGATGGCGAAGGCCATGGTCAGGACCGTCAGGCCAAAGGCGAAGGCGACACCGAGGACCCCGATGCCGACCGGGGAGCTGGCCGCCAGCACCGCGCTGCCACACCCGCCAAGGACCAACCAGAACGTGCCGACCAACTCGGCACCCATGCGTACACCCAGGGACGAACTCATGGAGCATTCCTCAAGTAATTGGACGCAACGACTGCGCAAGCCCAACTGCTTGATGAAGGTTTGCTGAGGAGAAATCTAGCAGAGCTTTGACAAGTGGCCAGAAACGACCAAGGCCCTTTTCGCGGGTAGACCCGCTCTCACAGGGACAATGCCCTGCTTGATGGCAACGCATTTCCTGTGGGAGCGGGTTTGCCCGCGAAAGGGCCCTGAGTCAGGCAGGCAAACGTTCAACCCTTGGCGGTGGCCTTGGGCTTTTTCAGCAGGTGCGAGAACACCGCGTGCAGATCGTCCGAGGCGCTCTCCTCATCGAGGTTGAGCTTGCTGTCGATATGGTCCATGTGGTGCATCATCAGGCTCACCGCCTGTTCGGCGTCACGCGCCTCGATGGCGTCGATCAGTTGCATGTGCTCGTCGTACGAGCAGTGCGAGCGGTTGCCGCTCTCGTACTGGGCAATGATCAGCGAGGTCTGCGACACCAGGCTGCGCTGGAAGCTCACCAGCGGCGCGTTGCCCGCCGCCTCGGCCAGCTTGAGGTGGAACTCGCCGGACAGGCGGATGCCGGCGCCACGGTCACCACGGGAGAAGCTGTCGCGCTCCTCGCGGACCATCTGGCGCAGTTCGTTGAGCTGCTCGACGGTAGCGTGCTGCACGGCCAGTTCGGTGATGGCGCGCTCGACCATGCGCCGGGAGAAGAACACCTGGCGCGCCTCTTCCACCGTCGGGCTGGCCACCACTGCGCCGCGGTTGGGCCGCAGCAGCACCACGCTTTCGTGGGCCAGGCGCGACAGCGCGCGGCGGATGATGGTGCGGCTGACGCCGAAGATCTCGCCCAGTGCTTCCTCGCTCAACTTGGTCCCCGGAGCCAGGCGCTGCTCGAGGATCGCCTCGAAGATGTGCGCGTAGACGATGTCGTCCTGGGTACCGCTGCGGCCGGCCTTGCCAGTGCGCACAGGTTTTTTCAGAGGTTGCAGCTGTTCGTTCATGGGCGCTCGAGCACAGGGGATCTGCCAGTCGGACCGTGACTGTACTGCCTGTCGACGGGGGGATGGCAAGTCCGGAAATGAAGATGAAGGGCCAAGGTATGGCGCCATTGTACACAGGCTGACCCGATTCTGCAGGTGGCCTTTTACCTATATAGCCGTTGTACGACCGTTTGTACGCACAAAAGATAAAACATTATTTGCTTTATTTGTACACAAAAGCATAATCCTGCGAGCAACTTCCTGACCCAGAAGTCAACAAAATGGTCGGACGTCTGCCACACCCTCCCTCGCGAAGCCCCCAAGTGCATCAGCTCAGGACCAGGCTTCGAACAACAAGAAAGACTTGAGGAGTACTCGCTGTGGAAAGCCGCAAATCCGAAGCACCTACGCTGGATCTCGCCCCACCGCTCGAAACGGGCTGGCTGGAGCGGATTTTCAAACTCAAGCGACATGGCACTACCGTCAGGACCGAACTGATCGCCGGGGTGACCACCTTTATCACCATGGCCTACATCATCTTCGTCAACCCCAACATCATGGCCGACGCCGGCATCGACCACGGTGCGGCATTCGTCGCCACCTGCATCGCCGCCGCCCTCGGCTGCCTGCTGATGGGCCTGTACGCCAACTGGCCGGTGGGCCTGGCGCCGGGCATGGGCCTCAATGCCTTCTTCACCTACACCGTGGTCGGCACCATGGGCTACAACTGGGAAACGGCGCTGGGGGCGGTATTCGTCTCGGGCGTGCTGTTCATGTTCCTGACCGTTTCGCGGGTGCGCGAGTGGCTGCTCAACAGCATCCCGGTAAGCCTGCGCCATGCCATGGGGGCCGGCGTCGGATTGTTTCTCGGGCTGATCGGCCTGAAGACCGCCGGCATCATCGTCGACAGCCCGGCCACCCTGGTCAAGCTGGGCTCGCTGCATGAGCCCGGCCCACTGCTGGCGGCCGTGTGCTTCCTGTCGATCGCTATCCTCAGCTACAAGCGGGTGTTCGGCGCGATCCTGATCAGCATCATCGGCGTCACCCTGGCCGGCTGGGGCCTGGGCCTGGTCAAGTTCGGCGGGGTGATGTCGATGCCGCCGAGCCTGGCGCCGACCTGGATGGCCATGGACGTGGCCGGGGTGTTCAACGTCAGCATGATCAGCGTGGTGCTGGCGTTCCTGTTCGTGCACATGTTCGACACCGCCGGCACGCTGATGGGCGTGGCCCAGCGCGCCAACCTGGTGGCGCCTGACGGACGCATCGAGAACCTGTCGCGGGCGCTGAAGGCCGACAGTACCTCCAGCGTGTTCGGCGCGGTGGTCGGCGTGCCGCCAGTGACCAGCTATGTGGAAAGTGCCGCGGGTGTGGCGGCGGGTGGGCGTACCGGCCTGACGGCCGTGGTGGTGGGCGTGCTGTTCATTGCCGCGATGTTCTTCGCCCCGCTGGCCGGGATGATCCCGGCCTATGCCACCGCCGGTGCACTCATCTATGTGGCGATGCTGATGATGGGCAGCATGGCGCATATCGAGTGGGACGAAGCCACCGACAGCATTCCGGCGATCGTCACGGTGATCATGATGCCGCTGACCTTCTCGGTGGCGGACGGCATTGCCCTGGGCTTCATCAGCTATGTGGCACTCAAGGCCGGGACTGGCAAGTACAAGGAGATCTCGGCGAGCCTGTGGGTGCTGTGCCTGATCTTCATTGCCAAGTTTGTATTCCTCTGACCCGGCTGCAACAACCAAGGGCGCCTCGGCGCCCTTTCTTTTTGCCTGCTCATGACGATCCCCCTGTAGGAGCGGCCTTGCGCCGCGAATGGGCCGCGCAGCGGCCCCGGCAATCCATGCGTAGACGCTGAGATCCAGGGGCTGCTACGCAGCCCATTCGCGGCGCAAGGCCGCTCCTACAGGGCAGGTCGCGCCCGAAGTGTAAAAACAACAGACGAAAAAAAGCCCGCCAGTGTGAGAGCGGGCCAAGGACCTACGAAGATTCTTCTAGCGACCAACTAGCTTCCACGATAGGTCGAATAGCTGTACGGCGAGATCAGCAGCGGCACGTGGTAGTGCTCCTGCTGCTCGTCGATACCGAAGCGCAGCACGACCACGTCGAGGAACGCGGTGTCCGGCAGCTTCACGCCCTTGGCGCGGTAGTAGTCACCGGCGCTGAACTGCAGTTGATAGACGCCGGTGCGGTAATCGTCACCCTGCAGCAGCGGCGCATCGACGCGGCCATCGCTGTTGGTCAGGGCGGTGTTCACCAGTTCCAGCTGCTGGCCTTCGACGCGGTACAGCTCGACCTTGATCGAGCTCCCCGGGCAGCCATGCGCGGCGTCCAGTACATGTGTGGTCAAACGTCCCATTTGCTTGTCGCCTCTTGTCGTATGCGTGGGCAAAAAATACACGGCAATCACCGGGCACGAGGCCTGCGGCGTGCGGGAATGAAGCCATTAAGACAGTTTACCGATAAATTGTACACAATTTTTTATCCCCTCCCGCGCAACCTCAACAGAACAGGCCGCCAGTCGCAAAGACACGCGCCATGCCGCCATCCTTGGCATTACCTGACCAATCAGGCAGGTTTCTTGCAAGTCATTCTCACGCGACAAATGGGAAGAAATGCGGAAAAACAGGCTTACAAAAGATTTAAGAAGTTGTATACAATCAGCCCATCCGGTGGTGCGACATCCCGACGCGGCGCGCCCACCACCCGCATTAACGTACAAGAAGGAAGACTGCAGTGAGCGCTGACTACCCACGCGACCTGATCGGTTACGGCAACAACCCACCTCATCCGCAATGGCCGGGGAATGCCCGCATTGCGCTGTCCTTCGTGCTCAACTACGAAGAAGGTGGCGAGCGCAACATCCTGCACGGTGACAAGGAGTCCGAAGCGTTCCTTTCCGAAATGGTCGCCGCCCAGCCGTTGCAGGGCGTGCGCAACATGAGCATGGAGTCGCTCTACGAATACGGCAGCCGCGCCGGCGTCTGGCGCCTGCTCAAGCTGTTCAAGGACAGCGGCGTGCCGCTGACCATCTTCGCCGTGGCCATGGCCGCCCAGCGCCACCCCGACGTGATCCGTGCCATGGCCGAGGCCGGCCACGAGATCTGCAGCCACGGCTACCGCTGGATCGACTACCAGTACATGGATGAAGCGCAAGAGCGCGAGCACATGCTCGAGGCCATCCGCATCCTCACCGAGATTACCGGCGAGCGCCCCGTGGGCTGGTACACCGGCCGCACCGGCCCGAACACCCGGCGCCTGGTGATGGAGGAAGGCGGTTTCCTCTACGACAGCGACACCTACGACGACGACCTGCCCTACTGGGAGCCGAACAACCCCACCGACAAGCCGCACCTGGTGATCCCCTACACCCTGGACACCAACGACATGCGCTTCACCCAGGTGCAGGGCTTCAACTGCGGCGAGCAGTTCTTCCAGTACCTGAAGGACGCCTTCGACGTGCTCTACGCCGAGGGCGCCGAGGCACCGAAGATGCTCTCGATCGGCCTGCACTGCCGCCTGGTCGGCCGCCCGGCACGCCTGGCCGCGCTCAAGCGCTTCGTCGACTACGCCAAGAGCCACGAGCAGGTCTGGTTCGCCCGTCGCGTGGACATCGCCCGCCACTGGCACGCCACCCACCCGTACAAGAAAGAGAACGCCTGATGACCGCCTTCAAGACCCTCAAGCCTTCCACCCTCGAGCGCGCCGCCTTCGTCGCCGCCTTCGCCGACATCTACGAGCACTCGCCGTGGGTCGCCGAGAAAGCCTACGACCTGGGCCAGCTGGCCGAGCTGGACGAGATCGAGGCGCTGCATCAGCGCATGAGCGACATCCTGCTCAGCGCCAGCCACGCAGAGCAACTGGCCCTGATCAACGCTCACCCGGACCTGGCCGGCAAGGCCGCCATCCAGGGCGAGCTGACCGAATCGAGCACCAATGAACAGGCCGGCGCCGGCATCCACCAGTGCACCGCCGAGGAGTTCGCCCGGTTCACCGAGCTGAACGACGCCTACAAGGCCAAGTTCCAGTTCCCGTTCATCATGGCGGTCAAGGGCAGCAACCGGCACCAGATCCTCGCCGCCTTCGAAAAACGCATCCACAACGACCAGGATGCCGAGTTCAAGGAAGCCCTGGCGCAGATCAACCTGATCGCCCTGTTCCGCCTGCTGCAGCTGTAAGCGACAGCCGAACTTTTCAGTACAACGAACATATAAGAGAGACCCGCATGCGCACCCTGATGATCGAGCCCCTGAGCAAAGAAGCCTTCGCCCCCTTCGGTGACGTGATCGAAACCGACGGCAGCGACCACTTCATGATCAACAATGGCTCGACCATGCGCTTCCACAAGCTCGCCACGGTCGAGACCGCCGAGCCCGAGGACAAGGCGATCATCAGCATCTTCCGCGCCGACGCGCTGGACATGCCGCTGACCGTACGCATGCTGGAGCGCCATCCGCTGGGCAGCCAGGCTTTCATCCCGCTGCTCGGCAACCCCTTTCTGATCGTGGTCGCGCCGGTTGGCGATGCACCTGTATCAGGCCTGGTCCGTGCCTTCCGCAGTAATGGCAGGCAGGGCGTCAATTACCATCGCGGCGTCTGGCACCACCCGGTGCTGACGATCGAAAAGCGGGATGACTTCCTGGTGGTTGATCGCAGTGGTTCCGGCAACAACTGCGATGAGCATTACTTCCCCGAGGAACAGATGTTGATCCTCAATCCCCACCAATAAGAAAGGGTCGGTCATCGATAGGGTGACTGGCGAGAGGTACATACTGTGGAAGCACACCTTCACGAATGGCTGAACCTGAGCATTCGCTGGGTTCACATGATCACCGGTGTCGCCTGGATCGGTGCATCGTTCTACTTTGTCTGGCTGGAGAACCACCTGAATCGAAGCAACCCGCGCGATGGGTTGTCGGGTGACCTCTGGGCCATTCACGGTGGTGGTATCTACCACCTGGAGAAATACAAGCTCGCGCCGCCGAAAATGCCCGAGAACCTGCACTGGTTCAAATGGGAAGCCTACTTCACCTGGATGTCCGGGATCGCCTTGCTGTGCGTGGTGTTCTACTGGAACCCGAGCCTCTACCTGCTGGCGCCCGGCAGCACCCTGAGCGGTGCCGAAGGCGTGGCCATCGGGATCGGTTCGCTGGTTGCCGGCTGGTTCATCTACGACTTCCTGTGCGACTCGCCCCTGGGCAAGCAACCGGCCCTGCTGGGCGGCGTGCTGTTCGTGCTGATCATCGCCGCCTGCTGGGGCTTCAGCCTGGTGTTCAGCGGCCGTGGCGCCTACCTGCACACCGGCGCGATCATCGGCACCATCATGGTCGGCAACGTGTTCCGCATCATCATGCCGGCCCAGCGCCAGCTGGTGGCGGCGATCGAGAACAACCAGACCCCCGACCCGGTACTGCCGGCCAAGGGCCTGCTGCGCTCGCGTCACAACAACTACTTCACCCTGCCGGTGCTGTTCATCATGATCAGCAACCACTTCCCGAGCACCTACGGCAGCCAGTACAACTGGCTGATCCTGGCCGGGATCGCGGTGGCCGCGGTACTGATCCGTCACTACTTCAACACCCGCCACGACAGCAACAAGTACGCCTGGACCCTGCCCGTCGGCGCCCTGGCGATGATCTGCCTGGCCTACGTGACCGGTCCCAAGCCGCTGCCGACCGCCCCGGAACAAGCCGCCGCCAAGGTCGAGTACCAGCCGTTGCCGGCCACTGCCGTGGGTGGCAAGACCGCCGCCGAGCTGCGCGCCGAGGAGGCCGCCAAGCCTGCCCAGGCACCGGCCGCAGAGCCTGCCCAGGCCACGGCCCAGGCGGCCACCGGCAGCTTCGACAAGATCCACACCGTCATCCAGGAACGCTGCACTGTGTGCCACTCGGCCAAGCCGACCAGCCCGCTGTTCAGCGCCGCCCCTGGCGGCGTGATGTTCGACACCCCGCAGCAGATCCAGGCCCAGGCCGCGCGCATCCAGGCGCAGGCCGTCGCCAGCCAGATCATGCCGCTGGGCAACATCACCCAGATGACCGTTGAAGAACGCAAGCTGGTCGGCGACTGGATCGCCAAAGGCGCGCAGGTCAACTGACCGACACGGCGTGCAAAGACTGTAGGAGCGGCCTTGCGCCGCGAAGAGGCCGGCAGACCCGGCCTCTGTTTCAAGGTTTACGCAACAAGCAAGCATCGAGCGTTCGACTTCAGGCGGGAATCTTCCGCCTGAAGCCGCCCGCTTGGATCCGAGAATAAAAACAAAACTCGAGGTGCTGCATGTCCGAGTCACCCAAGGCGTACATCCCTGTTGCGCCGCCACGACAGCCCCTGCCCTTGTTCCAGCTGATCCTGGTGGGTCTGCAACACGTTCTGCTGATGTACGGGGGCGCCATCGCGGTGCCGCTGATCATCGGCCAGGCGGCGGGCCTGTCCCGCGAAGAAGTCGCCTTCCTGATCAACGCCGACCTGCTGGTCGCCGGCGTTGCCACCATCATCCAATCCTTCGGTATCGGCCCCGTGGGCATCCGCATGCCTGTCATGATGGGCGCCAGCTTCGCCGCGGTCGGCAGCATGGTGGCCATGGCCGGCATGCCTGGCGTCGGCCTGCAGGGGATCTTCGGCGCGACCATCGCCGCCGGCTTCTTCGGCATGCTGATCGCGCCGTTCATGTCCAAGGTCGTGCGTTTCTTCCCGCCGCTGGTGACCGGCACGGTCATCACCTCCATCGGCCTGTCGCTGTTCCCGGTGGCGGTCAACTGGGCCGGCGGCGGCCATGAGGCGCAAGCCTTCGGCGCGCCGATCTACCTGATGGTCGCCGGCCTGGTGCTGGCGGTGATCCTGCTGATCAACCGCTTCATGCGCGGTTTCTGGGTCAATGTGTCGGTACTGGTGGGCATGGGCCTGGGCTACGTGCTCGCCGGCTCCATCGGCATGGTCGACCTGTCGGGCCTGAGCGAGGCGCCGTGGCTGCAGGTGGTCACCCCCCTGCACTTCGGCATGCCGACCTTCAGCCTGGCGCCGATCCTGTCGATGTGCCTGGTGGTGGTGATCATCTTCGTCGAGTCCACGGGGATGTTCCTCGCCCTGGGCAAGGTGACCGACCGCGAAGTCACGCCCGGCATGCTGCGTCGCGGCCTGCTGTGCGATGCCGGCGCGTCGTTCATCGCCGGGTTCTTCAACACCTTCACCCACTCCTCGTTCGCCCAGAACATCGGCCTGGTGCAGATGACCGGGGTTCGCTGCCGCTACGTCACGGTGATGGCCGGCGCCCTGCTGATCCTACTTAGCCTGCTGCCCAAGGCGGCCTTCCTGATCGCCTCGATCCCGCCCGCGGTACTGGGCGGCGCGTCCATCGCCATGTTCGGCATGGTCACCGCCACCGGGATCAAGATCCTCCAGGAAGCGGACATCGCCGACCGGCGCAACCAGCTGCTGGTCGCGGTCAGCGTCGGCTTCGGCCTGATCCCGGTGGTGCGGCCGGAGTTCTTCGCACAGATGCCACAGTGGATGGAACCCATCACCCACAGTGGCATCGCCATGGCCACCCTCAGCGCCCTGGTGCTGAACCTGCTGTTCAACATCCTCGGCGGCGCCGACCGCGCCGCGCATAACGACGCCTGTCATCAGCACTGAAGTCCCCTATCGCGGGGCAAGCCCGCTCCCACGCTGGATACACGCCCGCACGTGGGAGCGGGCTTGCCCCGCGAGAAGGCAACACCCACATAAAAACAATAAGTCCGGGAATCACAACATGAAGCGCATCACCACGTCCGTCCTGCTGGGCAGCAGCCTGCTGGCCACCCTCCCCGCCCATGCCGGCGAATGGCTGCAATGGCACGGCGAAAGCCTGTCCTACCTGTACGGCAAGGACTTCAAGGTCAACCCCGACATCCAGCAGACCATCACCTTCGAACATGCCAACAAGTGGAAGTACGGCGACACCTTCCTGTTCGTCGACAAGATCTTCTACAACGGCAAGGCCGACCCCGGCAAAGGCGTGACCACCTACTACGGCGAGTTCAGCCCGCGCCTGTCGTTCGGCAAGATCTTCGAGCGCAACCTGGCCTTCGGGCCGATCAAGGATGTGCTGCTGGCCATGACCTACGAACGTGGCGAAGGCGACAACGAGGCCTACCTGATCGGCCCCGGCTTCGACCTGAACGTGCCCGGCTTCAACTACTTCACCCTGAACTTCTACCTGCGCAACACCGAAGGCAGCCGCCCCGGCGACAACGTCTGGCAGATCACCCCGGCCTGGTCGTACACCATCCCGGTGGGTAAGTCCGACATCCTGATCGACGGCTATATCGACTGGGTGGTCGACAACGACCAGACCCGTCGCGGCACCTACCACGCCAACCTGCAGTTCAACCCGCAGGTCAAGTACGACCTGGGCAAGGCCCTGAACCTGGGCGCCAAGCAGCTCTATGTCGGCTTCGAATACAGCTACTGGAAGGACAAGTACGGCATCGACAGCCGCGGCAACGTCGACAGCAACCAGAGCGTGGCCAGCGCCCTGGTGAAGGTGCATTTCTGAAAAACTGACCGAACGCCCAAATTTGCACCACTGTGCTCCAGGACGGAGCACTTGAGGCCCGGCGCGCAAGTGAGTAATCTGCGCGCCCCCTCGATCGGGGCGGGAAGGATCCCGCCCGCGTTTGCTGACCGCTCAGTCAATGTTTCCGGGCGGTTGGCCAACGTGTTGCCAGCGTGAAATACCCATTTCATCCGTTCAGAAAGACGTCGAGCAGGATGGTTGTGCCCAACGTGGAAAAGTTGGCGCAGCTCTTGCCAAACAGCTGTGGCCAATTGAAAAAAGCTGACCCAAAAGACAAGAACAGCGCCCGAGCGCTGACAACAGATCCAATCAAGGGAGCGACACTCGCAATGCGTACCATCAATAGCCTGATCCTCGCCGGTGGCCTGCTGGCCTGCGGCGCCAGCCAAGCCGGCGACCTGCTGCAATGGCAGAACAACAGCCTGACCTACCTGTGGGGCAAGAACTTCAAGGTCAACCCCGAGATCCAGCAGACCGTCACCTTCGAGCACGCCGATGCGTGGAAGTACGGCGACAACTTCTTCTTCTTCGACAAGATCTTCTACCAGGGCAAGAAGGACGCCAGCAACGGCCCCAACACCTACTACGGCGAGTTCAGCCCGCGCCTGTCGTTCGGCAAGATCTTCGACCAGAAGCTCGAGTTCGGCCCGGTGAAAGACGTGCTCCTGGCCATGACCTACGAGTTCGGCGAGGGTGACACCGAGTCCTACCTGATCGGCCCCGGCTTCGACCTGGCCATCCCCGGCTTCGACTACTTCCAGCTGAACTTCTACCAGCGCACCACCGACGGCAGCCGTCCAGGCGACAATGTCTGGCAGATCACCCCGGTCTGGTCGTACACCATCCCTGTGGGCTCGTCCGACATCCTGATCGACGGTTTCATGGATTGGGTGGTCGACAACGACGAGAACCGTCGCGGCACCTACCAGGCGAACCTGCACTTCAACCCGCAGGTCAAGTACGACCTGGGCAAGGCGCTGCACCTGGGCGAGAAGCAGTTGTACGTGGGTATCGAGTACGACTACTGGAAGAACAAGTACGGCATCAAGGACAGCGATGCCTTTACCACCGATCAGAACACCATGAGTTTCCTGGTCAAGGTTCACTTCTGATCTGAGGCCAGTGCATAACCTGTAGGAGCGGCCTTGTGCCGCGAAAGGGCTGCGCAGCGGCCCCGGCGATTTTGCATGATGCCGAGAACCTGGGGCCGCTTCGCGGCCCTTTCGCGGCACAAGGCCGCTCCTACAGGTAAGCGCCTCAGTTTGCCGGTTTTACCGCCTGCCACAGCTTGCCAACGACGCTCACCACCAGCAGCACCACCGCCCCCGCAATCACCCCCGCCACACCATTGAGCAATGCCCCGGTCAACGCCCCGCCCCGCCCTTCGCTGAACGCCTCGATGGCGTGATGCAGCGGCGCGATGCCGTGCACCAGGATGCCGCCGCCGACCAGGAACATCGCCGCGGTGCCGATCACCGACAGGCTCTTCATCATGTACGGTGCGGCGCGCAGGATGCCGTTGCCCACCGCCTGGCTCAGCGCCGAGGCTTTCTTGGTCATCCACAGCCCCAGGTCATCGAGCTTGACGATGCCTGCCACCAGGCCATAGACGCCAATGGTCATGACCAGCGCGATGCCCGACAGCACGATGATCTGCTGGCTCAGCGGCGCATCGGCCACGGTGCCCAGGGTGATGGCGATGATCTCGGCAGAGAGGATGAAATCGGTGCGCACCGCGCCCTTGATCTTGCTCTTCTCGAACGCCACCAGGTCGACCTGCTCGTCGGCCACGGCCGCCTTGCGCGCCTCGTGCTGCGCGTCGTCCTCGGACTTGCTGTGCAGGAACTTGTGCGCCAGCTTCTCGAAGCCCTCGAAGCACAGGTAGGCGCCGCCGACCATCAGCAGCGGAATCACCGCCCAGGGAATGAAGGCACTGATCAACAGCGCCGCCGGCACCAGGATCGCCTTGTTCACCAGCGAGCCCTTGGCCACCGCCCACACCACCGGGATCTCGCGCTCGGCGCGTACCCCGGTGACCTGCTGGGCGTTGAGCGCCAGGTCGTCGCCCAGCACCCCCGCAGTCTTCTTTGCCGCGACCTTGGTCATCACCGAGACATCGTCGAGCACCGTGGCGATGTCGTCGATCAGTACCAGTAGACTGCTTCCTGCCATGTTCTTTATCCAGAGGGGTTCAAAGGCTGCGATTCTAGCCGAAAGCGGCTGCCTTGAGCGCTCATCTGCGCCGGTGCTACCATGCCCGATCCCTCTTTGAGGCGGCCAGACACGAGGACGATCCCCGACAATGAGCACCATTCGCGAGCGCAACAAGGAACTGATCCTGCGCGCGGCCAGTGAAGAATTCGCCGACAAGGGCTTCGCCGCCACCAAGACCAGCGATATCGCGGCCAAGGCCGGCCTGCCCAAGCCGAACGTGTATTACTACTTCAAGTCGAAGGAAAACCTCTACCGCGAGGTGCTCGAGAGCATCATCGCGCCAATCATGCAGGCCTCGACGCCGTTCAACGCCGACGGTGATCCGAAAGAGGTGCTCAGTTCGTACATCCGCTCGAAGATCCGCATCTCCCGCGACCTGCCCCACGCCTCCAAGGTGTTCGCCAGCGAGATCATGCATGGCGCGCCGCACCTGTCGCCGCGCCAGGTCGAGCAGCTCAACGAGCAGGCCCGGCACAACATCGAGTGCATCCAGCGCTGGATCGAGCGCGGCCAGATCGCCCACGTCGACCCACACCACCTGATGTTCAGCATCTGGGCGGCGACGCAGACCTACGCGGATTTCGACTGGCAGATCGCCGTGGTCACCGGCAAGGCCAAGCTGGCCGACAGCGACTACGACGCGGCGGCGGAGACCATCATCCGCCTGGTATTGAAGGGCTGCGAGCCCGAGGCGGCCTGACCGAGCCAACGGGGCTGCTACGCAGCCCATCGCGGCACAAGGCCGCTCCTACAGGAGACCGCTATCCCTTGTAGGAGCGGCCTTGTGCCGCGAATGGGCCGCAAGGCGGCCCCGACACCTTGAGCCTTAAGCTGCCACTCCAGCATCGGCCGTCAGCCCCACCTCTTCGATCGCACTGATCGCGCACTGCTCGTCGATATCCGACGTATCCCCGCTGATCCCGACAGCCCCCAGCACCTTGCCGTCCCGATCACGGATCAGCACCCCGCCCGGTACCGGCACCACCGGCCGCTCGCCCAGCCCGTTCAGCGCGGCATAGAACGCCGGCCGCTGCTGCGAATCCAGCGCCAGCAGGCGCGAGCCCTTGCCCAGGGCCACCGCACCCCAGGCCTTGCCGATGGCCACCTGCGGACGCAGCAGGGTGGCGCCATCCTCGCGCTGCAGCGCCAGCAGGTGCCCGCCGGCGTCCAACACCGCCACGGTCAGCGGCGCGGCGTTGATCTTGCGGCCCGCGGCCAGCGCGGCGTTCACCACGCCGACAGCATCTTTGAGGGTCAATGCGTTCATGAAAAGGTCCTCTTCTTGTTGTGAGAAGCCCTGAGGGCAGTTGAAAACCAGTAGACAGAATAGAACACAACGAAGACACGCTTTGTATACAATTATTTGAATCAATCTTGCCAAGTGCGACGAAATGCCGCCTCATCGCCCAATGACCGCTCAGTCAACGCCGCCGACGAAAATGGATTGACCTTTTGCGCCGAGCATGAATACACTCTGCCGCAACACAAGTTGTATACAATTACAAAATCGATGAGGCACAAACCATGAGCAAAATGAGAGCAATCGATGCAGCCGTTCTGGTCATGCGCCGTGAAGGTGTAGATACCGCGTTCGGCATTCCGGGGGCTGCCATCAACCCGCTGTATTCGGCCCTGAAGAAAGTCGGTGGCATCGATCACGTCCTCGCTCGCCACGTCGAAGGTGCCTCGCACATGGCCGAGGGCTACACTCGCGCCAACCCGGGCAACATCGGTGTATGCATCGGCACCTCCGGCCCTGCCGGCACCGACATGGTCACCGGCCTGTACAGCGCCTCGGCCGACTCCATCCCGATCCTCTGCATCACCGGGCAGGCCCCGCGCGCGCGCCTGCACAAGGAAGACTTCCAGGCCGTCGACATCACCAGTATCGTCAAGCCGGTGACCAAGTGGGCGACCACCGTCCTGGAGCCGGGCCAGGTGCCCTACGCCTTCCAGAAGGCCTTCTACGAAATGCGTACCGGCCGCCCAGGCCCGGTGCTGATCGACCTGCCGTTCGACGTGCAGATGGCCGAGATCGAGTTCGACATCGACGCCTACGAGCCGCTGCCAGTACACAAGCCACAAGCCAGCCGCGTACAGGCCGAAAAGGCCCTGGCCCTGCTCAATGACGCCGAACGCCCGCTGCTGGTGGCCGGTGGCGGCATCATCAATGCCGACGCCAGCGACAAGCTGGTCGAGTTCGCTGAGCTGACCGGCGTGCCAGTTGTGCCGACCCTGATGGGCTGGGGCACCATTCCGGACGACCACGAACTGATGGTCGGCATGGTCGGTCTGCAGACCTCGCACCGCTACGGCAACGCGACCATGCTCAAGTCCGACCTGGTGTTCGGTATCGGCAACCGCTGGGCCAACCGCCACACCGGCTCCGTCGACGTCTACACCGAAGGCCGCAAGTTCGTGCACGTGGACATCGAGCCAACCCAGATCGGCCGCGTGTTCACCCCTGACCTGGGTATCGTTTCCGATGCCGGCAAGGCGCTGGATGTGTTCCTGGAAGTGGCCCGCGAGTGGAAAGCCGCCGGCAAACTCAAGTGCCGCAAAGCCTGGCTGGAAGACTGCCAGCAGCGCAAGGCCACCCTGCAGCGCAAGACCCACTTCGACAATGTGCCGGTCAAGCCGCAGCGCGTGTACGAAGAGATGAACCAGGTATTCGGCAAGGACACCTGCTACGTCAGCACCATTGGTCTTTCGCAGATCGCCGGCGCACAGTTCCTGCACGTGTACAAGCCACGCCACTGGATCAACTGCGGCCAGGCCGGCCCGCTGGGCTGGACCATCCCTGCCGCCCTCGGCGTGGTCAAGGCCGACCCGAAGCGCAAGGTCGTCGCGCTGTCCGGTGACTACGACTTCCAGTTCATGATCGAAGAGCTGGCGGTAGGCGCGCAGTTCAACCTGCCGTACGTCCACGTGCTGGTGAACAACGCCTACCTCGGCCTAATCCGCCAGGCCCAGCGTGGCTTCGACATGGATTACTGTGTACAACTGGCCTTCGAGAACATCAATTCCACCGACGCCGCCACCTATGGTGTCGATCACGTCGCCGTGGTCGAAGGCCTGGGCTGCAAGGCCCTGCGCGTGTTCGAACCGGCCGACATCGCCCCTGCCCTGCTCAAGGCGCAGAAGATGGCCGAAGAGTTCCGCGTGCCGGTGGTGGTCGAAGTGATTCTCGAGCGCGTGACCAACATTTCCATGGGCACCGAGATCAACGCGGTCAACGAATTCGAAGACCTCGCCCTGGTCGGCAACGACGCGCCAACCGCCATCTCGCTGCTGGACTGATCGCCTGACGCCCCCGCGCATTGCGCGGGGGTCTTCAACGCAAGGAGACGACTTATGCCTCGCTTCGCCGCCAACCTGTCCATGCTGTTCACCGAACAGGACTTCCTGGCCCGCTTCAAGGCCGCCGCCGACGCTGGTTTCAGCGGCGTCGAATACCTCTTCCCGTACGATTTCAGCGCCGCCGAGATCAAGCAGCAGCTTGACGCCCACGGCCTGACCCAGGTGCTGTTCAACCTTCCTGCGGGCGATTGGTCGAAAGGTGAGCGCGGCATCACCTGCCACCCCGACCGCGTCGAAGAATTCCGCGCTGGCGTCGACAAGGCCATCGAGTACGCCAAGGTGCTGGGCAACACCCAGGTCAACGCCCTGGCCGGCATTCGCCCCGAGGGCCTGGACTGCGCCACCGTGCGCAAGACCTTCGTCGACAACCTGCGCTACGCCGCCGACAAGCTCAAGGCCGCCGGGATCCGCCTGGTCATGGAAATGATCAACACCCGCGATATCCCGGGCTTCTACCTGAACACCACGAAACAGGCCCTGGAAATCCAGGCCGAGGTGGGCAGCGACAACCTGTTCCTGCAGTACGACATCTACCACATGCAGATCATGGAAGGTGACCTGGCCCGCACCCTGGAAACCAACCTGAAGCTGATCAACCACGTGCAGCTGGCCGACAACCCGGGCCGCCACGAGCCGGGCACCGGCGAGATCAACTACCGCTTCCTGTTCGAGCACCTGGACCGCATCGGCTACCAGGGCTGGGTGGGCGCGGAGTACAAGCCCAAGACCACCACCGAGGCGGGCCTGGGCTGGCTCAAGACCCACAACGCAATTTGAGACACACGCCGGCCCCTTGTAGGAGCGGCCTTGTGCCGCGAAAGGGCTGCGCAGCAGCCCCGGCAATCTACCGGCGTGATTGAGATCGTGGGGCCGCTACGCGCCCCTTTCGCGACACAAGGCCGCTCCTACAGGGGCCTGGTCGCCTGTTCATACAAATACAAAGAGGCAGAACTCTCATGGCTAAAATCGGTTTCCTCGGCACCGGCATCATGGGCAAGCCCATGGCCCAGAACCTGCAAAAGGCAGGTCACAGCATCTTCGTTTCCACCCACCACGACGCAGCACCGGCCGACCTGATCGCCGCCGGCGCCGTGGCCCTGGCCAACCCGAAGGAAGTGGCCCAGGAAGCCGAGTTCATCATCGTCATGGTCCCGGACACCCCGCAGGTCGAAAGCGTCCTGTTCGGTGAGAACGGCGTCGCCGAAGGCGTCGGCCCGAACAAGGTGGTGATCGACATGAGCTCGATCTCCCCCACCGCCACCAAGGCCTTCGCCGAGAAGATCAAGGCCACCGGCGCCGCCTACCTGGACGCCCCGGTGTCCGGCGGCGAAGTCGGCGCCAAGGCCGCGACCCTGAGCATCATGGTCGGCGGCTGCCCGAAAGCCTTCGAGCGCGCCCTGCCGCTGTTCGAAGCCATGGGCAAGAACATCACCCGCGTCGGCGGCAACGGCGACGGCCAGACCGCCAAGGTGGCCAACCAGATCATCGTCGCCCTGAACATCCAGGCCGTCGGCGAGGCGCTGCTGTTCGCCGCCAAGAACGGCGCGGACCCGGCCAAGGTGCGTGAAGCGCTGATGGGCGGCTTCGCCTCGTCGAAGATCCTCGAAGTGCATGCCGAGCGCATGATCAAGGGCACCTTCGATCCGGGCTTCCGCATCAACCTGCACCAGAAGGACCTGAACCTGGCCCTGCAAGGCGCCAAGGAGCTGGGCATCAACCTGCCCAACACCTCCAACGCCCAGCAAGTGTTCAGCACCTGCGTGGCGCTGGGCGGCGGCAACTGGGACCACTCGGCGCTGATCAAGGGCCTGGAGCACATGGCCAACTTCTCGATCCGCGACGACAAGTAAGCCTGTACCGGCCTCTTCGCGGGGCAAGCCCGCTCCTACAGAAATGCGTGGTCCGTGTAGGAGCGGGCTTGCCCCGCGAAGAAGCCAACACCGATGAACCTGCAACCACAGGCCCATCAGGTGAAACCGAGCAACACCCGCCCCTGGTTCGGCCTGCACGGAGGCAGTTCCAGGGGCGTTTTCGATTTTGCAGAACAACAAGAATCTGGGAGCCTGCCATGTCGGTCGATCCACAAAAACTCCTGCGCGAACTGTTCGACACAGCCATCGCCGCCGCCCACCCCCGCCAGGTCCTCGAACCCCACCTGCCCGCCGACCGCAGCGGCCGGGTCATCGTCATCGGCGCCGGCAAGGCCGCCGCGGCCATGGCCGAAGTGGTCGAGAAAAGCTGGCACGGCGAAGTCTCCGGCCTGGTGGTCACCCGCTATGGCCATGGCGCCAGCTGCCAGAAAATCGAGGTGGTCGAAGCCGCCCACCCGGTCCCCGATGCCGCCGGCCTGGCCGTGGCCAAGCGGGTGCTCGACCTGGTCAGCAACCTGAGCGAAGACGACCGCGTCATCTTCCTGCTGTCCGGCGGCGGCTCGGCCCTGCTGGCCCTGCCCGCCGAAGGCCTGACCCTGGCCGACAAACAGCAGATCAACAAGGCCCTGCTCAAGTCCGGCGCCACCATCGGCGAGATGAACTGCGTGCGCAAGCACCTCTCGGCGATCAAGGGCGGCCGCCTGGCCAAGGCCTGCTGGCCGGCCACCGTCTACACCTACGCGATTTCCGATGTGCCCGGCGACCTCGCCACGGTCATCGCCTCCGGCCCCACCGTGTCCGATCCGAGCACCTCGGCCGACGCCCTGGCGATCATCAAGCGCTACAACATCGACGCGCCCAAGGCCGTCGTCGACTGGCTCAACAACCCGGCCTCCGAGACCGTCAAGGCCGATGACCCGGCCCTGGCCCGCAGCCACTTCCAGCTGATCGCCAGGCCCCAGCAGTCGCTGGAGGCCGCCGCGGTGAAAGCCCGCCAGGCCGGATTCAGCCCGTTGATCCTCGGCGACCTGGAGGGCGAGTCGCGCGAAGTGGCCAAGGTGCATGCCGGCATCGCCCGGCAGATCGTCCTGCACGGCCAGCCGCTCAAGGCACCCTGCGTGATCCTCTCCGGCGGCGAGACCACCGTCACCGTGCGCGGCAACGGCCGTGGCGGGCGCAACGCCGAGTTCCTGCTCAGCCTCACCGAAAGCCTCAAGGGCCTGCCCGGCGTGTACGCCCTGGCCGGCGACACCGACGGCATCGATGGCTCGGAGGACAACGCCGGCGCCTTCATGACCCCGGACAGCTTCGCTCGCGCCGAGGCCCTGGGCCTGTCGGCCAGCGATGAGCTGGACAACAACAACGGCTATGGCTACTTCGCCGCCCTCGACGCGCTGATCGTCACCGAGCCGACCCGCACCAACGTCAACGACTTCCGTGCCATCCTGATCCTCGAGACTCCGCAATCATGACGCCTGATAAAAAAGTCAAAATCCTCGCCACCCTCGGGCCTGCGATCAAAGGCATCGATGACATCCGCCAGCTGGTCGAGGCCGGGGTAAATATCTTCCGCCTCAACTTCAGCCACGGCGAACACGCCGACCACGCCCTGCGCTACCAGTGGATCCGCGAAGTCGAGCAGCAGCTCAACTATCCGCTGGGCATCCTCATGGACCTGCAGGGGCCAAAGCTGCGCGTCGGCCGTTTCGCCGACGGCAAGGTCCAACTGCAACGCGGCCAGGCCCTGCGCCTGGACCTGGACAAAACCCCGGGCGACAGCCGCCGGGTCAACCTGCCGCACCCGGAAATCATCGCCGCGCTGGAGCCGGGCATGGACCTGCTGCTGGACGACGGCAAGCTGCGCCTGCGCGTCACCGCCAAGCACGGCGATGCCATCGACACCGAAGTGCTGGCCGGTGGCGAGTTGTCCGACCGCAAGGGCGTCAACGTGCCCCAGGCGGTGCTTGACCTCTCCCCGCTGACCGAGAAGGACCGCCGCGACCTGGCCTTCGGCCTGGAGCTTGGCGTGGACTGGGTGGCGCTGTCGTTCGTGCAGCGCCCCGAAGACATCGTCGAGGCGCGCCAGCTGATCGGTGACCGCGCCTACCTGATGGCCAAGATCGAGAAGCCCTCGGCGGTCGAGCAGTTGCAGGCCATCGCCGAGCTGTCCGACGCGATCATGGTCGCCCGCGGCGACCTGGGTGTGGAAGTGCCTGCCGAAAGCGTGCCGCAGATCCAGAAAGGCATCATCGGCACCTGCCGCCAGCTGGGCAAGCCGGTGGTGGTGGCCACCCAGATGCTCGAATCGATGCGCTTCTCCCCGGCCCCGACCCGCGCCGAAGTCACCGACGTGGCCAACGCCGTGGCCGAAGGCGCGGATGCTGTGATGCTGTCGGCCGAGACCGCCTCGGGCGACTACCCGCTGGAAGCGGTGCAGATGATGAGCAAGATCATCCGCCAGGTGGAAAACGGCCCGGACTACCAGGCCCAGCTCGACGTCGGCCGGCCCAAGGCCGAGGCCACGGTGTCGGACGCCATCAGCTGCGCGATCCGTCGCATCAGCGGCATCCTGCCGGTGGCGGTGCTGGTCAACTACAGCGAGTCGGGGGCCTCGACCCTGCGCGCCGCCCGCGAGCGGCCACGGGCGCCGATCCTCAACCTGACGCCGAACCTCAACACCGCACGCCGCCTGAGCGTGGCCTGGGGCGTGCATTCGGTGGTCAACGACCGCCTGCGCCAGGTCGACGAGGTGGTCTCCACGGCGCTGGAAATCGCCCAGGCGCAAGGCATGGCCAGCCGTGGCGACACGCTGCTGATCACCGCCGGTGTGCCTTTCGGCAAGCCGGGTTCGACTAACACCTTGCGGATCGAGACCTTGGTTTGAGATCGCCTGGGGCGCCCTGCGCCCCTTTCGCGGCACAAGGTGAACTGGCCTAATGATTTTGGACACCTTCATCGGGCGCTATGATGGCGCCCAATTGGAGGCAAAATCAGTG
>NZ_JAJSRC010000024.1:0-105972 GCF_021283245.1 Pseudomonas sp. NMI760_13
CCAATTGCGACTTCAGGAGGCCGAGCGGAGTTCTTGCGGAGGGAGGTGACGGCCATGGATGGCCGTCAAGCGCTGCGCCCCAGGATGGGGCGTTCAGCGCGGTCCTCCCGGGAGCAAGAACGGAGCGAGGGGACCCCGGAGCGCAGCGCAGGGGCCGGATGAACGGAGCGGAACGGTTTTGCCTACTTTTCCCTAGAGAAAAGTAGGTCGCCGTAAAGGCGAAAAGGTGACTAAATGTCGTCATCGCCTACGAATGAGCATGCAAAAATCAAAACAACCACCCCCGAACCCGATCCCGATCTACCCCCGAAAAGCCCGAACAAAAACCCCAACAGCCTCCCGCACATGCGCCTCAGCCTCATCCCCACTCAGCGCCTGCGCACACCCCAGCAACAACCGATAATCCGGCGCCCCCTTCACCAGGCAGAAAAAATGCTCCGCCGCCCGCAACGGGTTGTCGATCCGCAGCAACCCCCGCTGGTCGACACAGTGCAGCAGCGCCGCCATCCCGGCCATCACCCGCTTCGGCCCCGCCTCGTAGAAGTACTGCCCAAACCCCGGATCCTGGCTCCCGAGGGCAAAGATCAGGCGACTCAGCTTGACCGCCTCGTCACTGCTGATCAGCGCCTGGAACCCACGGGCAATGTTCAGCAGCACATCCTCCACCGCCACCCCTTCCGGATACTCGAACATCAAGTCAGGCAATTGGTTCTGGCAGGTGGACATGACCGCCGCGCCAAACAGCGTCTGCTTGTCGGTGAAATGGCTGTAGACGGTGAGCTTTGAAACACCTGCCGCCGCCGCGACCGCATCCATGCTGGTGTTGGCATAGCCAAGGCTGAGGAACAGGTGCTTGGCGGCTTCGAGGATGGCCTCGCGCTTGGCCAGGTCCTTGGGCCGGCCTGGGCCGATGGGTGCGTCGTTGGACATGAGGGACCGCATTCAGTGTGAAAGGGGCACATCTTACCGGGTCGTGAAGCCGTCGGCTGCAGCATACGTCGCAACGCAAATATGAGTTTTCTCTGAAACGCCCGCTTCCCCGGCAAGGTTCGCTGACTTAATATACTCGCCAGTATAAATATTCGATGCACCCTCTGCCAAAGGTCATTCATCATGTTGCGTCGTGCGTTGTCCCTCGCCCTGCCGGCAGCCGCCGTGCTCCTGCTTTCCGCCTGCGGCCAGGAGGCCGCGCCACCTGCCGCGCCGCGGCCGGCGCTGGTGGTCCAGCCGCAACCCGCGCAGGCTTCGGCCGACAGCTATCCGGGCGAGGTGCGCGCGCGCTTCGAGCCTGAACTTGCGTTCCGCATCGGTGGCAAGGTCAGCAAGCGCCTGGTGGAGGAGGGGCAGCGGGTCAAGACCGAGCAGCCGCTGGCCGAACTCGATCCCCAGGACGTGCGCCTGCAACTGGAGGCCAACCGCGCCCAGCTGGCGGCGGCCGAGGCCAACCTGGCGCTGGTGCGCGCCGAGCGCGACCGCTACCAGAAACTGCTGGACCGGCAGATGGTCAGCCGCTCCCAGTTCGATAACGCCGAGAACCTCTACCGCGCCGGCCAGGCGCGCCTGAAACAGGCCAAGGCCGAGTTCGAGGTGGCCGGCAACCAGGCCGAGTACGCGGTGCTGCGCGCGCCCCAGGCCGGGGTGATCGCCAAGCGCCAGGTCGAGGTGGGCCAGGTGGTGGCCGCCGGGCAGACCGTGTTCACCCTCGCCGCCGACGGTGAGCGCGAAGTGGTCATCGGCCTGCCGGAGCAGCAGTTCGCCCGCTTCGCCGTCGGCCAGACGGTGAGCGTGGAGCTGTGGTCGCACCCGAACCGACGCTTCGAGGGCCGCATTCGCGAGCTTTCCCCGGCGGCGGACCCGCGTTCGCGGACCTTTGCCGCACGCATCGCCTTCACCTCCAACGACACGCCGGCCGAGCTCGGCCAGAGCGCCCGGGTGTTCATCGACCATGCCGAACGCTCGCCGCTGGCGGTGCCGCTCTCGGCGGTGACCGCCGAGGCCGGCCAGGCCTATGTCTGGAAGGTCGGCAAGGACAACCGCCTGGAGCGCGCGCAGGTGCGCCTTGGCGCCTATGGCGCCGACAGTGTGCCGGTGCTCGAAGGGCTGCAGGCCGGCGATTGGGTGGTCGCCGCGGGCGGCCATGTGCTGCGCGAGGGACAACAGGTGCGGCCTGTGGACCGCAGCAACCGTGAAGTGAACCTGGCGGCCAAGGAGTAAGTCCCGATGGGTTTCAACCTTTCCGCCTGGGCGCTGCGCAATCGCCAGATCGTGTTGTTCCTGATGATCCTGCTGGCGGCGATCGGCGCCATGTCCTACACCAAGCTGGGGCAGAGCGAGGATCCACCCTTTACCTTCAAGGCCATGGTCATCCGCACCCTGTGGCCCGGGGCGACCGCCGAGGAAGTGTCGCGCCAGGTCACCGAGCGCATCGAAAAGAAGCTGATGGAGACCGGCGAGTACGAGCGGATCGTCTCGTTCTCGCGGCCCGGTGAGTCCCAGGTCACCTTCATGGCCCGCGACGCGATGCATTCCAAGGACATCCCCGAGCTGTGGTACCAGATCCGCAAGAAGGTCGCGGACATCAAGCACACCCTGCCGCCCGAGGCGCAGGGGCCGTTCTTCAACGACGAGTTCGGCACCACCTTCGGCAACATCTATGCCCTGACCGGCGCCGGCTTCGACTATGCGGTGCTCAAGGACTACGCCGACCGTATCCAGATCCAGTTGCAACGGGTCAAGGACGTGGGCAAGGTCGAGCTGATCGGCCTGCAGGACGAGAAGGTCTGGATCGAGCTGTCCAACGTCAAACTGGCCACCCTGGGCATACCGCTGGCCGCCGTGCAGCAGGCGCTGCGCGAGCAGAACGCGTTGAGTACCGCAGGCTTCTTCGAGACGCCCAGCGAGCGCCTGCAACTGCGGGTCAGCGGGCGCTTCGACAGCGTCGAGCAGATTCGCCAGTTCCCCATCCGCGTAGGTGACCGCACCTTCCGTATCGGCGACGTCGCCGAGGTGCAGCGCGGTTTCAATGACCCGCCCGCGCCGCGCATGCGCTTCATGGGCGAGGATGCCATCGGCCTGGCGGTGTCGATGAAGGACGGCGGTGACATCCTGGTGCTTGGCAAGGCCCTGGAAGGCGAATTCGCCCGCCTGGCGCAAAACCTGCCGGCGGGCATGGAGCTGCGCAAGGTGTCCGACCAGCCGGCGGCGGTAAAGGCCGGGGTCGGCGAGTTCGTGCAGGTGCTGATCGAGGCCCTGGCGATCGTCCTGTTGGTGAGCTTCTTCTCCCTGGGCCTGCGCACCGGACTGGTGGTGGCGCTGGCGATCCCGCTGGTGCTGGCCATGACCTTTGCCGCCATGTACTACTTCGGCATCGGCCTGCACAAGATTTCCCTGGGGGCGCTGGTGCTGGCCCTGGGCCTGCTGGTGGACGACGCGATCATCGCGGTGGAGATGATGGCGATCAAGATGGAGCAGGGCTACGACCGGCTCAAGGCAGCGAGCTACGCCTGGACCAGCACGGCATTCCCGATGCTCACAGGTACCCTGATCACCGCCGCCGGTTTCCTGCCGATCGCCACGGCGGCTTCCGGCACGGGGGAGTACACCCGTTCGATCTTCCAGGTGGTGACCATCGCCCTGCTGACCTCATGGGTCGCCGCGGTGGTGTTCGTGCCCTACCTGGGTGAGCGCCTGCTGCCGGACCTGGCCAAGCTTCACGCGGCCCGCCATGGCGCCGACGGGCATGCCCCCGATCCGTACGCCACGCCGTTCTACCAGCGCGTCAGGCGGGTGGTGGAGTGGTGCGTGCGGCGGCGCAAGACGGTGATCGTCCTGACCATCGCCGCGTTCGTCGGCAGCATCCTGCTGTTCCGCTTCGTGCCGCAGCAGTTCTTCCCGGCCTCCGGCCGGCCGGAGCTGATGGTCGACCTGAAACTGGCCGAAGGTGCCTCGCTGAACAACACCTCCGAACGGGTCAAGCAGCTGGAGGCGCTGCTCAAGCAGCAGGATGGCATCGCCAACTACGTCGCCTACGTCGGCACCGGCTCGCCGCGCTTCTACCTGCCGCTGGACCAGCAACTGCCGGCGGCGAGCTTTGCCCAGTTCGTGGTGCTGGCCAAGTCGCTGGAGGACCGTGAGCGGCTGCGCAGCTGGCTGATCGGCACCCTCGACCAGCAGTTCCCCGACTTGCGCTCGCGGGTCACGCGCCTGGAGAACGGCCCACCCGTGGGCTATCCGGTGCAGTTCCGCGTCACCGGCGAGCACATCGAGAAGGTCCGCGCCCTGGCCCGCGAGGTGGCGGCCAAGGTGCGCGAGAACCCGCATGTGGTCAACGTGCACCTGGACTGGGAGGAGCCGAGCAAGGCGGTGTACCTGGACATCGACCAGGACCGCGCCCGGGCCCTGGGGGTGAGCACCGCGCACTTGTCGAGCTTCCTGCAGAGCTCGCTGACCGGCAGCAACGTCAGCCAGTACCGTGAGGACAACGAGCTGATCGAGATCCTCCTGCGCGGCACCTCGGAGGAGCGCCGCGAGCTGGGCAGCCTGGGCAGCCTGGCAGTACCTACCGACAACGGCCAGAGCGTGGCCCTGTCGCAGGTGGCGACCCTGGAATACGGCTTCGAGGAAGGCATCATCTGGCACCGCAACCGCCTGCCCACCGTCACCGTGCGTGCCGACATCTACGACAAGGAACAGCCGGCGACCCTGGTCAAGCAGATCCAGCCGACCCTGGCCCAGATCAAGAGTGAGCTGCCCGATGGCTACCTGCTTGAAGTGGGCGGCACGGTGGAAGACTCCGAGCGTGGCCAGCGCTCGGTGAACGCCGGCATGCCCCTGTTCATCGTGGTGGTGCTGAGCCTGCTGATGATCCAGCTGCGCAGTTTCTCGCGGATGTTCATGGTGTTCCTCACCGCGCCCCTCGGGTTGATCGGCGTGACCCTGTTCCTGCTGGTGTTCCGCCAGCCGTTTGGTTTCGTCGCCATGCTCGGGACCATCGCCCTGGCGGGGATGATCATGCGCAACTCGGTGATCCTGGTGGACCAGATCGAACAGGATATCGCTGCGGGGATGGCGCGTTGGCAGGCGATCATCGAGGCCACGGTGCGGCGCTTCCGGCCGATCGTGCTGACCGCATTGGCGGCGGTGCTGGCGATGATTCCGCTGTCGAGGAGCGTGTTCTACGGGCCGATGGCGGTGGCGATCATGGGCGGCTTGATCGTCGCCACGGTGTTGACCCTGCTGTTCCTGCCGGCGTTGTATGCGGCGTGGTTCAGGGTCAGGAAGGACTGAAAACCGCAGGGGAGGGCTGTGCCCTCCGTTCGCGGCACAATGCCGCTCCTACAGGGATACGCAATCCACTGTAGGAGCGGCCTCGCCGAGGCGTCGGACCGGCCGGAAAGGGCTGCAAAGCAGCCCCCATGGCCCTCAAAGCGCGCCGAACACCTTCTTGGCCAGGCTGGTCGCGGCACCGGCCGGGTTCTGGCGAATGCTCTCTTCCTGCTTGGCGATCATCTCGAACAGCCCGTCCAGGGCTTTCTCGGTCACGTAGCTCTCGATGTTGGCGCTCTTGGCGTCGACCACGCCCAGGCCTGCGGCTTGCCCGGCGAAGTTGTTGTACTGCTGGGCCAGGCCGACCTTGTCGGTGGCCTGCTTGACGATCGGCAGGAACTTGGCGCGGATCTGCTCGCGGCTGCTCTTGTTCAGGTACTGGGTGGCCGAATCCTGGCCGCCGCTGAGGATGCCCTTGGCATCGGTCACGGTCATCTTCTTCACCGCGTCCACCAGGATCGCCTGGGCTTGTGGCACCGCAGCCTCGGCGGCCTTGTTCATGCTGGTTTCCAGGGCTTCGACCTGTTCACCCTTGCCGAACATCTTCATGGCCTTGGCGGCCTTGCCGAGGTTGCCCGGCAGCTCGATGCGCACGTCGGGGTTGTTGCTGAAACCGCCGGGGGTGCTCAGTTGCTTGACGGCGATCTGCGCGCCTTGGGTGAGGGCGTCCTTCAGGCCGCCGGAGGCGTCGCTCTGGGACAGGTCGCCGAGCGACAGGGCCAGGGCGTTGGCCGACAGCAGCAGGCCGGCGCACAGGGTGGTGAAGCGCAGGGAGGAGCGGATCATGGGGATTTCCTTATGGGCAGAATGGTGCAGGTTCAGCGTATCGGGTAGACCGGGATCGGGCCAGTTCACTCAACCGCCACAGGTTCCGGTGTTTCATCGCGGTGCAAGGCTACCTGGCGAATCGACAGACGCAGCTCTGCCGACAGTACCCGCTTGGCCACGCCCTCGGCCAGCTCGGCAAGCTTGTCGTGGTAACCCAGCTTGCCGTTGTCGTCCGGCTGCAGCACGCCTTCGCGCACCAGGGTCTGGATGAAGTGGCGGAACAAGGTCTTGTCGAAGAACTCCGGGGCGTTCAGGCCATGCAGGATCGACAGGCGCTGGGCCATCATCACGCACAGCTCCTCCAGCTCTTCGGCGCTCAGTGTGTGCTGGCCGCTGTTGAGCAGCAACGAGGTGGCCATGTAGAAGCGCTGCAGGGTCTGGGTGATGGTGCGTGCCAGCAGGGTCAGCAGGACGAACTGCCGCGAGCTGGGAGCTGGACGCATGTAGATGTCCTGCTCCCTGCGCAGCAGCCCCTGCTCGACCAGCGCCGTCAGCCACTGGTCGATCACCTCGTCCAGTTGCTCGGGCGTCCAGCGCAGGAACAGCTCGGCCTGCAGGTACGGATACAGCGCCCGCACGTACTGGCCCAGCAATTCGCGGCTCATGCGCGAGCTGCTGAGGAAGAAGCTCGCCAGCAGCCCCGGCAGGGCGAAGATGTGCAGTACGTTGTTGCGGTAATAGGTCATCAGCACCGCATTGGCTTCGTCCAGGTAGAGGATGCGCCCCAGCGCGTCCTTCTGCTCGGCCAGCAGGTCCATGCCCAGCACGTGGTCGATCAGCGCCTTGCCGTCGCCATCGGGCAGCGTGGTATGCGGCGAGTAGGGCACCTGGCGCAGCAAGGCCAGGTACAGGTCGAGTACGCGGGTCAGGGCGCGTTCGTCCAGGGCCAGGCGGCTGGTCGACAGCAGGGCCAGGGCCACCAGGTTGACCGGGTTGATCGCCGCGGCTTCGTTCAGGTGACGGGCGACCGTCTCGCCCAGACGGGTGGTGGTGTCGTTGAGCCAGTCCGGGCGGAACTGCGGGCCGAGCGGCTGATCGCGCCAGCCGGGCTGCTGTTCGTCGAGGAAGCTGTTGAGGCGGATCGGCTCGCCGAAGTTGACGTAGACCTGGCCGAAGCGCTGCTTGAGCGCGCCGATGACCTTGAAGATGTCGAAGATCGATTCTTTCTTCTTGCTGGCGCCGCGCAGTTCGCCCAGGTAGGTGCGGCCTTCGAGCACCCGCTCGTAGCCGATGTACACCGGGACGAAGACGATCGGCGTGCGCGAGGAGCGCAGGAAGCTGCGCAGGGTGATCGCCAGCATGCCGGTGCGCGGCTGCAGCATGCGCCCGGTGCGCGAGCGGCCGCCCTCGACGAAGTACTCGACCGGGAAGCCCTTGGTGAACAGGGTGTGCAGGTACTCGTTGAACACGGCGGTGTACAGCGGGTTGCCCTTGAACGTGCGGCGCATGAAGAAGGCGCCGCCGCGGCGCAGCAGGCCGCCGATCACCGGCATGTTGAGGTTGATGCCGGCGGCGATGTGTGGCGGCGTCAGGCCGTTGCGGAACAGCAGGTAGGACAGCAACAGGTAGTCGATGTGGCTGCGGTGGCAGGGTACGTAGATCACCTCGTGGCCGGGGGCGATGCCCTGCACCTGCTCGATGTGGTTGACCTTGATGCCGTCGTAGATCTTGTTCCAGAACCAGCTGAGCACCACTTCGAGGAAGCGGATGGCGGTGTAGGTGTAGTCCGAGGCGATCTCGTTGCCATAGTGCAGCGCCTTGGCCTCGGCCTTGGCGTAGGGGATCTTCTCGCGATCGGCCTCGTCGCTGATGGCCTGGCGCACCAGCGGGTCGTGCACCAGGCCCTTGACCAGGTTGCGTCGGTGCGAGATGTCGGGGCCGATCACCGCGGTCTTCAGGTTGCGGAAATGCACGCGCATCATGCGCTGGGCCATGCGCACGGTGCGCTCATGCCCCTTGTTGTGCTGCACCAGCTCGCGCAGGTGGATCGGCGCGGAGAACTGCACGCGGGTCTTGCGCCCCAGGATCAGCACGCTGAGCAGGCGGCGCAGGCGGCCGGTGACGGCCCAGCTGTCGGCGAACAGCAGCTTCCACGGGCTCGACTCGCTGGCGGGGGTCTGGCCCCAGAAAACGCTGACCGGAATGATCTGCGCGTCTTCCTCGGCGTGCTGGCTGATCGCCGCGACCAGGCGCTCGAGCGTCGGTGGCGCGCCGCGTTTGTCCTGGCGGCCGAGCCAGTCAGGCTCGGGGGTCAGGTAGAAGAACGCCGCGGGCTCCTGCAGCGGGCCGACGGCCACCGGCAGCACCGGACGTGGCAGCCCCGCCTTGGTGCACTCGTGGTCGATCACGGCCAGATCGGTGAGCGACGGCGAGGAGAGGGCGTAGAACACCGGTCGGCTGCGGTCGAGCTTGAGCGTCAGCGAGGACTGGTTGATGGTTTCGGAGCGCACCCACAGGTAGAGAACGCGACGCAGGGCGCCGAAGATGAGGCGGCGCAGGGGGGAACGGGTCATGGGGTGGGGCCCTGGGTGAAAGTTTTCGTGTTTTACTGCCCGTTAGTCTGCCGTATCTGCGTAAGTTCAGCAAAATTCGGCCAAAAATGACCCTGTCATGAATTTTTTTTGTTCCCTGTCATATACTCGGCCTGCCGCTTGCAGGATATTCGTGCAAGCTGCGTCGGCGCGGACGGTGAACCCGCGCCAGCAAGGCGATCTTCAAAATAAAAATCCGGAGTAGTTCAGATGTCGTCTCGTGAGACTGGGAATGTGAAGTGGTTCAACGATGCCAAGGGTTATGGCTTCATTCAGCGCGAAGGTGGTGCGGACGTGTTCGTCCACTATCGGGCTATCCGCGGTGAGGGGCATCGCACCCTGGTCGAAGGGCAGCAGGTCGAGTACGCCCTCGTGCAAGGCCAGAAAGGCCTGCAGGCCGAGGACGTGGTAGGGCTCTGAGCCTCGCGGCTGTACGCTCAAGCTGCAAGTTGACCGTGGAACTTGCAGCCTGATGCGAACGCCTTCAGTTCGTGCGCCAGGTGATTTCCTGTTCACCGTCGGCGCTGATGCGGATCCAGCGATCGGCATCTTCTTCCCCGTCTTCCTCCGCCCAGCTGCCAGGCGCACAGCGCACTTCGACGTTGAGCGCGGCGAATGCCGCACGGGCGCAGGCGATGTCGTCGGCCCACGGGGTCTGGTCGCTTTCCAGGTACAGGCTGTTCCATTTCCCCACAGCTTTCGGTAACCAGGTGACCGGAATGTTACCGGCCATGCACTTGAAGGTCTGGCCTTTCTGCTTCCATTCGCTGCACGGGCCCAGGGCCAGGGCGAGCCAGTCGGCGATCTGCTTGTGATCGACGTCGTCGTCCTTGAGGTAGATCTCGATATCGGGTTGACGCATGGGGGGCTCCAGTGTGCTCAGTCTTGGCGCACGAAATAGTCATAACGCATGGAAACGGTGACCTCAAAGGGTTCGGGCTGGTCGATCACCCGTGCGCGCTTCTCGGCGCTGGCACGCCAGCCGTGCGGGGTCATGGCCAGCAGGTCGGCGCGGGCCTTGGCGTCGGCCAGGCTCAGGCGGAACTCGAGGATCTCGCCGTGGGCGTGGGCCATGCCCTCGGGGACCAGGGCCAGGTGCTTGTCGTCGGCGTACGGGCGCACTTCATCGTAGAGCACCTCGCGCATTTCCATCAGGTGGCCGCTGGTCGGTCCGACCCGCATCAGGCCGCCGCCGGGGGCGAGCAGGCGCCTGGCCTCCTGCCAGTCGAGCGGGCTGAACACGCTGGCGATGAAGCCGCAACTGGCATCGGCCATGGGCACGCGGGCCATGCTGGCGACCATCCAGGTCACCTCGGGGGCGCGGCGGCAGGCGCGCTTGACCGCCTCGCGGGAGATATCCAGGGCGTAGCCGTCGGCGGCCGGCAGGGCCTGGGCGATCTGCGCGGTGTAGTAGCCTTCGCCGCAGCCGATGTCCAGCCAGGCCTGTGGCTGGCGCTCGGCAGCCAGTTGCGCCAAGCGGTGCGCTACCGGGGCGTAGTGGCCGGCGTCGAGGAAATCGCGGCGGGCTTCGACCATGGCCTGGTTGTCGCCCGGATCGCGGCTGTTCTTGTGCTGCACCGGCAGCAGGTTCAGGTAGCCCTGGCGGGCGCGGTCGAAACGGTGGCCGGCGGGGCAGGCCACGCCATTGTCGAGTTGCGCCAGCGGCGCCTGGCAGAGAGGGCAGGCGAGCATCAGGCGAGCAACCGTACCAGGGTCTGGTAGTAGATCTCGGTCAGCAGGTCGAGGTCGCTGGCCAGGATGCGTTCGTCCACCTGGTGGATGGTGGCGTTGACCGGGCCGAGCTCGACCACCTGGGTGCCCATGGTGGCGATGAAGCGGCCGTCGGAGGTACCGCCGCTGGTCGATGGGCGGGTTTCGCGACCGGTGACCGCCTTGATGCTCGACGACACCGCATCGAGCAGGTCGCCCGGCTCGGTGAGGAACGGCAGGCCCGACAGCGCCCAGTCGATGTTCCATTCCAGCTGATGCTTGTCGAGGATTGCCGCGACGCGCTGCTGCAGGCCTTCGACCGTCGATTCGGTGGAGAAGCGGAAGTTGAACAGCGCGGTCAGCTCGCCCGGGACCACGTTGGTGGCGCCGGTACCGGAGTTGAGGTTGGAGATCTGGAAGCTGGTCGGTGGGAAGAACGCGTTGCCTTCGTCCCAGTGCTCGGCGGCAAGTTCCGCCAGGGCCGGCGCGGCCAGGTGGATCGGGTTGCGCGCCAGGTGTGGGTAGGCCACGTGGCCCTGCTTGCCGCGCACGGTCAGCTTGGCGCCAAGTGAGCCGCGACGGCCGTTCTTGACCACGTCACCGAGCAGGGTGGTGCTGGACGGTTCGCCGACGATGCACCAGTCCAGGCGTTCGTTGCGTGCCTTGAGGCGCTCGACCACGGCCTTGGTGCCATGGTGGGCCGGGCCTTCCTCGTCGCTGGTGATCAGGAAGGCGACCTTGCCGCGGTGGTTCGGGTAATCGTGCACGAAGCGCTCGCTGGCTACCACCATGGATGCCAGGCTGCCCTTCATGTCGGCGGCGCCACGGCCGCAGAGCATGCCGTCGGCATCGATCAGCGCCTCGAACGGTTCATGCTGCCACTGTTGCACCGGGCCGGTGGGGACCACGTCGGTGTGGCCGGCGAAGCACAGCACCGGGCCGTCCTGGGTGCCATGGCTGGCCCAGAAGTTGTCGACGTCCTCGATGCGCATCGGCTCGAGCTGGAAGCCGACGGCGCCCAGGCGGTTCATCATCTGGGTCTGGCAATCGGCATCGACCGGGGTGACCGAGGGGCGACGGATCAGGTCGCAGGCCAGTTGCAGGGTAGGCGAGAGCTCGGCTGGGGCCGTCATTGAAGGACTCCGGGGCAAGGCAAGGCGGGGAAACTGAGGGGCGTTATCTTATATCAAACCATGGTGGAATGGGGCCGCGTTACGGCCCTTTCGCGGCACAAGGCCGCTCCTACAAAGACCGCGCTGCCTGTGTAGGAGCGGCCTTGTGCCGCGAAAGGGGCGCAACGCGCCCCCGGCGATCTCAAGCCTGTTGTGGCTCTGCAACCTTCTCGGCGGGCTTGGGCAACGACGACAGCAACGCCATCACCAGCGCCGCCAGGTACGGCAACGACTGCACCAGCAACATCGCCACCCAGAAGCGCATGTCCGAACTCGGCAGCCCCTGCACCAGGTAGATCCCCAGCGCCGCGCCCCACAGCAGCAACATGATGAACAGCTCTTCGCGGGCTTCGGAGATCGCCACCAGCACACCGTGGCTGTCGGCATTCTTCGGTGTGCGGAAAAACGGCATGCTGCTGGTGAAGAAACCGTACAGCACCGCCTTGGCAATGGTGTGCGACAGCGCCAGCCCCGCCAGCGCTGCAGCGAAGGCATCTTTCATGTTGACCCCCACCGCGCGGCGGTAGAGGAAGACGATCTTGCCGACCTTGAAGAAGAACAGCGCCAGCGGCGGAATGGCGAACATCATCAGCGGCGGGTCGACCCGGTGCGGCACGATGATCATCGCCGCCGACCACAGCAGCGCGCCGACGGTGAAGAAGATGTTCATGCCGTCGGCGATCCATGGCAGCCAGCCGGCCAGGAAGTGGTAGCGCTGGCCGCGGGTCAGCTCGCTGCCCTTGCCGCGCAGCAGGGCGCCGGCGTGGTGCTTGATAATCTGGATGGCGCCATAGGCCCAGCGGAAACGCTGTTTCTTGAAGTCGATGAAGGTGTCGGGCATCAGGCCCTTGCCGTAGCTGTTATGGGCATAGGCTGCCGACAGACCCTTCTCGAACACGCGCAGGCCAAGCTCGGCATCCTCGCAGATGCACCACTCGGCCCAGCCCAGCTCCTCGAGCACGCTGCGCCTGGTCATGGTCATGGTGCCGTGCTGGATGATCGCGTCACGGTCGTTGCGGGTGACCATGCCGATATGGAAGAAGCCCTTGTATTCGCTGTAGCACAGCTTCTTGAAAGCGCTCTCGTGCTGGTCGCGGTAGTCCTGGGGCGATTGCACCACGGCGATCTTCGGGTCGGCAAAGTGCGGCACCATGTGCTTGAGCCAGTTGCGATCGACACAGTAGTCCGAGTCGATCACCGCGATCACCTCGGCGTCCTTGGCCGTGTGCGGGATCAGGTAGTTCAGCGCGCCACCCTTGAAACCGGCCAGCGGCGCGACGTGGAAGAACCTGAAGCGCTCGCCGAGCTTTTCGCAGTGGGCCTTGAGCGGCTCCCACACGGCCGGGTCCTTGGTGTTGTTATCGATCACCAGCACTTCGTAGTCCGGGTAGTCCAGCGCGGCGAGGGCGTCGAGGGTCTGCTTCACCATCTCCGGCGGTTCGTTGTAGCACGGCACGTGCACCGAGACCTTGGGCCGGTAGGCGCTGTCGCCCTGCACGGGCAGGAACTCCCGCCGTCGCTTGTGAATCCACACCGCCTCGGCCAGTTCATGGGCCTCGGTCAGCAGCACGATGAACACCCCGAGGGCGCCCAGCGCCAGCAGCACGCCCACGGTGAGGCTGAACCAGGTGCTGTACTGCTGGCTGTAGTCATAGGCGATCCACACCAGCACCGACCCGCACAGGAAGGTGATGAAGGTGAGGAAGGTGCGCCCGCGCTGGCGCAGGGCCGAGCCGTCGATCAACAGGATGGCCAGGGCGATCATCGCCAGCACCACCGAGGCCACGGCCAGGGCGCGCCATTGCGGGATCGCCACGATCGGGCCCTCGAAGTTGAATTTCTGCTGGCGCTCGGCGTTGTACACGCCCCAGTAGGCGCCCACCGAGCCTTCGTCGCTGGCCTTCCACGGCTGATCGTAGGCTTCGATGACGAAATAGTTGTAGCCGCGGCGGTTGAGGGTGTTGACCAGGGTGCGCAGGTAGATGGCCTGGTCGGCCTGGGTGGCGTCGGCGCCGCCGCGCATGCGGCCGTTGCTTGGCCAGCCGACCTCGGACAACAGCAGCGGCTTGCGCGGGAACTGCTTGCGCAGCTCGCGGGCACGGTCGAGGACGAACTGCACCGAGTCCTTCATGGGCACGAACTCCCAGTAGGGCAGGATGTGCGCGGCGACCAGGTCGACGTGTTTCGCCAGTTCCGGGTGCTCCTTCCAGATGTGCCACTGCTCACTGGTGGTCACCGGCACCTTGACCGCGGCGCGGACCCGGTCCAGGTATCCGATCAGTTGCTCGGCGGTGACTTCCTCGCGGAACAATGCTTCGTTGCCGACCACTACCCGCACCACGCTGCGCGAGGTGTTGGCCAGGCCGATGGCCTTTTCGATCTCCCGCTCATTGCGTTCCTGATCGTTGCTGATCCAGATCCCCAGGGTGACACGCAGGCCAAGCTCTTCGGCCAGGCGCGGCACCTCGGCCTGGGTACCCTCGACGGTGTAGATACGGATGTTGTCGGTCAGCTTGTTCAGTTGCTCGAGGTCCTGGCGGATCTCGTCCTCGCTGGGGTATTGGCCCTTCTGTGGGCTCTGGCCGAGACGGAACGGCGAGTAGGAGAAACCGGAAATCTGTTCCGGCCAGGCGGGGGCGGATACCGGGCGGTTGATCAAGGCCCAGAACCCGGTGAACAGCGCGGCGATGGCCAGGACCACCACCAGGTTGAGACCGAATTTACGTGATGACATAGGTGTTCGAGGTTCCGAAGAGGGGAGCGAGGCGTCGCCGCTGGGGCGTGGGTCCTACGGATTCCGGGGAAGGTAATCCGTTGGATTGTCGACAGAGGATGTAGTTCTCAGTCCGCCTGGCTGTCGTCCAGATATAGTTGCTTGATAGGACATTAAAGCAGGCATGGCAGGATTTTTTCCAATCCGTGGCCGCTCTGGCACGCCCAGGTGGCGTGATCGGGCCGTGCGCTATGCCCGCGAGCCCATGGCTTGGCCTATAATGCGCGCCGGTTTTTTCGGGGTATCAGCATGAGCACAGAAGATCCACGCTTCGCCGGCGTCGCCCGGCTCTACGGCGACGACGGCTTGCAGCGCCTGAGTCAGGCCCATGTGGCCATCGTCGGCATTGGCGGGGTTGGCTCGTGGGCGGCCGAGGCCCTGGCCCGCAGCGGCGTGGGCGAGATCAGCCTGTTCGACCTGGACGATGTCTGCGTGAGCAACACCAACCGTCAGGCCCATGCCCTCGAAGGCCAGGTCGGCCGAGCCAAGGTCGAGGTGATGGCCGAGCGCCTGCGGGCGATCAACCCAGCCTGCACGGTGCATGCGGTGGCCGATTTCGTCACCCGCGAGACCATGGCCGAGTACATCACCGAGCAGATGGACTGCGTGATCGACTGCATCGACAGCGTGATGGCCAAGGCGGCGCTGATCGCCTGGTGTCGCCGTCGCAAGATCGCCATCGTCACCACCGGTGGTGCCGGCGGGCAGATCGACCCGACCCAGATCCAGCTTGGCGACCTCAACAAGACCTTCAACGACCCGTTGGCTTCACGGGTGCGCTCGACCCTGCGGCGTGACTACAACTTCTCGCGCAACACCAGCCGCAACTATGGCGTGCCATGCGTGTTCTCCAGCGAACAACTGCGCTACCCCAAGGGGGATGGCAGCGTGTGCCTGCAGAAGAGCTTTGTCGGTGAAGGCGTGCGCCTGGACTGCGCCGGTGGATTCGGTGCGGTGATGATGGTGACCGCGACCTTCGGCATGGTCGCGGCGAGCAAGGCCGTGGAGAAACTGGTGGCCGGGGCGCGCCGGCCTTCTGAGCGGATCAAGCCTGAATAAATGGGGCCCTTCGCGGGTAAACCCGCTCCCACAGGTCTTGCACACTTCCTGTGGGAGCGGGTTTACCCGCGAAGAGGGCAGCACCGATTCAACGGTTAGACACCAGCTCCGCCATCTTCAGCAACACCGCATGCAGCCCATTGCTGCGTGACGGCGACAACTGCCGCTCCAGCCCCAACTGGGTAAACCAGGCGCTCAGGTCCAACCCCATCAGTTGATCGCTGGCCAAGCCTTGCACCCGCACCAGCAGAAGCGCCAGCAAGCCCCGCAGCATCCGCGCATCGCTGCCGGCCTTGAACCGCCATTGGCCGTCATCTTGCACCGCCACCAGCCATACCAGGCTTTCGCAACCGTGCACGCGGTTGTCCTCGGTCTTCTCCGCATCCGTCAAAGGCTCAAGGCGATCCCCCCACTGCATCAGCAACCGCGCCCGCTGCTCCCACCCGCGCGCCTGCTCGAAACTCTCCAGCGCCTGGCTGGCCTCGGCCGACAGGCTCATCGCAGCAGCTCCAGGCCCTGGTCGAGCGCCTCGAAGAAACGTTGCAGGTCGTCGCTGTCGGAATAGAGCCCCAACGACACGCGTATCGCGCCGTCCAGGCCCAGGTGCCTGAGCAGCGGCATGGCGCAATGATGCCCGGCGCGCACGGCGATGCCCTGTTCGGTCAGCAGGTGGGCAATATCGGCGTTGTGCACCCCATCGATGACGAAACTGGCCAGCGCCACCTGGGGCGCGCCGAGCAGACGAACCCCCTCGCGATCAGCCAGACCGCGTACCAGATGCTGGTGCAGGGTGGCCTCATGGGCAACCACCGCGTTGGCATCGAGGCTGGCCAGGTAATCCAGGGTGGCGCCCAGTCCGATGACACCCGCGATCGGCGGCGTGCCGGCTTCGAAGCCCAGCGGTGCCGGGCGGAAGCTGGCCTCCTGGTAGTCCGCCAACTGCACCATCTCGCCGCCGTACTGCCAGTGGCGCAGCAGTGCCAGCGCCTGCTGGCGGCCGTACAGCACGCCCACGCCATCCGGGCCGTAGAGCTTGTGGCTGGAAAACACATAGAAGTCGCAGTCCAGTTGCTGCACGTCGTGGCGACCATGGACCACGCCTTGCGCGCCATCGACCACGCTCAGCGCGCCTTGGGCTCGGGCATGGGCCAGCAACGGTGCCAGCGGCTGCCAGGTTCCCAGCACATTGGACAACTGGCTGATCGCCAGCAAGCGGGTGCGCGGGCCGATCAGTTGCAGGGCCTGTTCCTGGTCGACATGCCCCAGGTCGTTCACCGGCAGGATCACCAGGCGCAGTTGACGTCGATGCGCCAGTTGTTGCCAGGGCAGCAGGTTGGCGTGGTGTTCCAGGGCGCTGACGGCGATTTCGTCACCGGCCTCGAAGCGGTGCTCCAGGCCATAGGCCAGAAGGTTCAGGGCCGAGGTGGCGCCGTGGGTGAAAACGATCTGCCGCGAGTCGGCGGCATTGAGCCAGGCGGCGACCTTGTCGCGGGTACCCTCGAAGGCCTGGGTGGCCAGGGCGCCGGGCAGGTGCTGGGCGCGGTGCACGTTGGCGGCGCCATGGCCATAGTAATGGCTCAGGGCATCCAGCAAGGCCTGGGGCTTCTGGGTGGTGGCGGCGCTGTCCAGGTAGGTCTGGTGCTGCCGTTGCAGGGCGGCGATGGCGGGGAAATCGGCGCGCCAGGGAGAGGGCTGGAACATGTTAGCGGGGCCTGGAATAAAAATCGGGTCTGCCCACAAGCAACGCCTGGGAGCAGACCCGATCTTATCACTTCAAACCCGGGCAGGTTCTCAGTTGTGCGCGTGCAGCGCCTCGTTCAGTTCGATGGCCGACTTGTGGGTCTTGCACTCCACTGCGCCATTGAGCGAGTTGCGACGGAACAGCAGGTCGGTCTGGCCGGCCAGGTCGCGGGCCTTGACCACCTTGACCAGCTGGTTGTTCTCGTCCAGCAGGTTCACCTTGGTGCCAGCGGTGATGTACAGGCCGGCCTCGACGGTGTTGCGGTCGCCCAGCGGGATGCCGATGCCAGCGTTGGCGCCGATCAGGCAGCCTTCGCCGACCTTGATGACGATGTTGCCGCCACCGGACAGGGTGCCCATGGTCGAGCAGCCGCCGCCCAGGTCCGAGCCCTTGCCGACGAACACGCCGGCGGAGACACGGCCTTCGATCATGCCCGGGCCTTCGGTACCGGCGTTAAAGTTGACGAAGCCTTCGTGCATGATGGTGGTGCCTTCGCCGATGTAGGCGCCCAGGCGCACACGGGCGGTGTCGGCGATGCGCACGCCGGCCGGCACGACGTAGTCGGTCATCTTCGGGAACTTGTCCACCGAGAACACTTCCAGCAGTTCGCCTTTCAGGCGTGCTTCCAGTTGCAGCTCGGCCAGCTCGGCCAGGTCGACCGCGCCCTGGTTGGTCCAGGCGACGTTCGGCAGCAGCGGGAAGATGCCGGCCAGCGATACGCCGTGCGGCTTGACCAGGCGGTGCGACAGCAGGTGCAGCTTGAGGTAGGCCTCGGGGGTGGAGGTCAGCGCGCCGTCTTCGGCCAGCAGGGTGGCGACCAGCGGCTTGTGGCTCTCGGCCAGGCGGGTCAGTAGCGCGGCCTGGGCGGCATCGACGCCCTTGAGCGCGTCGGCCAGCTGGGCGGCCTGGGCGGTGGTGAAGGCGATGGCCTGGTTGCCCCCTTCATAGCCCAGTACCGGTGCAACGGCCGCGACCAGTTCGGCGGACGGCTTGAGCACAGGCTGTGCGTAGAAGACTTCCAGCCAGGCGCCCTGGCGGTTCTGGGTGCCGACACCGAAGGCCAGGCTGAACAGCGATTGAGACATGCGATTACCTCGTACGAAATTGGGATGGAGCGTAATGCGGGATCAGGTCAGCGCCGCGGCGTACAGGTCGGGCTTGAAGCCGACCAGCGTGCGCTCGCCGAGGTCGAGCACCGGGCGCTTGATCATCGACGGTTGGGCGAGCATCAATTCGACGGCCTTGGCCTGGTCGAGATCGGCCTTGCTGGCGTCATCGAGCTTGCGGAAGGTGGTCCCGGCGCGGTTCAGCACGACTTCCCAGCCGTGCTCGTCGCACCAGCGGTTCAGGCTGTCGCGGTCGATGCCCTGGGTCTTGTAGTCGTGGAAGTCGAAGCCGATGGCCTTGTCTTCAAGCCAGGTGCGGGCCTTTTTCATGGTGTCGCAGGCTTTGATGCCGTAGAGAGTGTAAGCCATTGAATGCCTGGGGCAGCCTGGTCGGGCCGGGCGTCCCCGATGCTCCTTGAAGATTGGGTGGGCCGATTATGCGGCATCGATGGGGCTGGCGCCACGGCTGCGGGCTGGAAGGCCACGCCGATGTGTTTCACCGCTTCTCGCGTAGCATTGTGTTACATATTCACGGCCAGGCTGCGACTATCGTGCAGCGGTCCACGATAGCGCGTCCCCGCTAACATATTGTTTCAATGGCGATGTTTCGCCTCGCTGTGGTTTCTCCGATCAAACAGGAAGCTTGCCGATGCAGTCAGCCTATACCGTCCTTATCCTGCTGATGCTGGTGAGCGTGTCAAAACTGGTCGGGCGGGTGCTGCCGCTGCCCTTGCCGCTGGTGCAGATCGGCGCCGGCGCCTTGCTGGCCTGGCCGACCCTGGGGCTGCACGTGGCGCTGGACCCTGAGCTGTTCCTGTTCCTGTTCCTGCCGCCGCTGCTGTTCGCCGACGGCTGGCGCATGCCCAAGCGCGAACTGTGGCGCATCCGCGGACCGGTGGTGGCGCTGGCGGTGGGGCTGGTGCTGTTCACCGTGGTTGGGGCCGGCTACTTCATCCACTGGTTGCTGCCGAGCATTCCGCTGGCGGTGGCCTTCGCCCTGGCGGCGGTGCTGTCGCCCACCGACGCCGTGGCCGTGTCGGCCATCGCCCAGGACCGTCTGCCGACACCGCTGATGCACATGCTCCAGGGCGAGGCGCTGATGAACGACGCTTCGGGCCTGGTGACCTTCAAGTTCGCCCTGGTGGCGGCGATAACCGGGGTATTCTCGTTGACCGAGGCCAGCCTGACTTTCGTCCTGGTCGCCCTTGGTGGCCTGGCGGTGGGGGTGGCGTTGAGCTGGCTGGTCGGGCGCCTGCGCATGTGGATGATCACCCGTGGCTGGGACGACCCGGCCACCCATGTGGTGTTCATGCTGCTGCTGCCCTTTGCTGCCTACGTGCTCGCTGAGCGCCTCGGCGTGTCCGGCATTCTCTCGGCGGTGGCCGCCGGGATGATGCAGAGCTGGCTGGACCTGCTGCCCCGGCAGACCAGCACCCGCCTGCTCAACCGCAGTGTCTGGTCGCTGCTGGAGTTCGCCTTCAACGGGCTGATCTTCCTGCTGCTGGGCCTGCAACTGCCGGACATCATCAAGGCGGTGGTGAGCGACGAGGCTGCCGTGTGGTCGACCCTGGCCTGGCGCTGCCTGGATGTGGTGGCAATCTTCGCCGCGCTGGTGCTGTTGCGGTTCATCTGGGTGCAGAGCATCTGGCGAGCTATCGGCGTGGTTAGACGCTGGCGTGGCAAGCCCGCGCTGGTGCTGATGCCGACCGCGCGCTCGTGCTGGTTGCTGACCCTGGGCGGCGTACGCGGCGCGGTGACCCTGGCGGGCGTGATGTCGGTGCCGCTGCTGATCGGCGCGGGCAAGGCGTTCCCCGAGCGCGACCTGCTCATCTTCATCGCCGCCGGGGTGATACTGCTGTCGCTGGTCAGCGCCTGCATTGCCTTGCCGATCCTGCTGCGCGGCGTGACCAAGAGCCCGGACGAGCGCTTGCACCAGGAAGTGCAGGAGGCCTGGCGACGCACGGCAGAGGCGGCGATCCATGCGCTCGAGGCCGAGGAGGTGATCGATGCCAACGCGCCGCAGGATGCCGCCCAGGCGACTCTGGCCACCGAGCTCAAGGCGCGGCTGATGGCCGAGTACCGCGATGAGCTGGACAGCTACAACGACAGCGCCGAGGCCAGGGCGCTGGCCGAGCAGATGGATCAGCTGGAGCGTCGTTTGCGCCTGCGCGCCCTGCGTGCGCAACGGCTGGAACTGTACGAGCTGCATCGCCAACACTTGGTGGGGGACGAAGTGGTGCGCCAGGTGCTGGGCGAGCTGGACCTGAGCGAGGCCAATCTCGGGCAGGTCCGCTAGTTACTTGCACGAAGCCGGATAGACCAGGCGCATGAAGCGCTTGTCCTTCTTGCTTATTTTCAGGTTATGGCTGCGCTTGAAGCCATGGTGCGTGAGCTTCTGCCTGATGCGGTAATGCATGATCGACTGGCTGTCATAGGGCAGGATGAGCAGGTCGCCGTTGTCGGGCAGTGGCAGGAACTGAGTGGCGAGGTCCTCTTCGATCAGCTCGTCGAGGTCATCCGGGTTGTTGGCCTCGTCGACCAGGAGCACGGCCAGCAACTGGCGCAACGCGTCCAGTTCCCAGGGGATGTTGGCTTGTGGGTGCTGGTGCTCGTGCTCCATGCCCAATGCGTGCCCGAACTCATGCAATACGTACGACTCGAACAACGGGTCCGACAGCTTGACCCCCAATGCCATGGTGGCGCCGTCCACTTCCAGGGCCTGGTTGCCCAGGAAACTGAAATTCACGCCTTCCTGCACATCGGTCTGGATGCGGATCTCGGCTTCGTTGACGTTGTTGTCGAGGAGTTCGAATGTCAGGTTGGCGTATTTCAGCCATTGGCACGCGGTGTCGAAGATCGCTTTCTTGAGCCACGGGCAGGGCGTACCGATGAACGAGATCCTCAGCGTCTGGCCTGGGCGCCAGAACACGGAATGATCGGCCACCGAGCGCTTCTTGCGCGGCTTCATCGCTTGGGGCAGTTGCAGCTTCTGGCGTAGGCGGTAGGTCGCGTTTGCCACGAGAACATCGGACATCGTTGTGCACCTTCAGGGGTTGGGAGGTGCCAACTATCGGTCGCCAGCGTTCTGCACCGACGGTACTTAATGCTTGCCTCGATTGAGATTGCACCCCCCCTGTGAGGAGGGGCGCCTGCCATCAGCGGCCCAGGAACGCGCGAATTCGCTCGGCCGCCTCGATGCACTCGGCCAGCGGCGCGACCAGCGCCATGCGCACGCGCCCAGCGCCCGGATTGACCCCGTCCACTTCGCGGGACAGGTACGAACCCGGCACCACGGTCACATGCTCGGCCTCGAACAGGTCGCGGGTGAAGTCGGCGTCGCTGCCTGGCACCTTGGCCCACAGGTAGAAGCTGCCGTCCGGGCGTTGCACATCGAGCACTGGCTGCAGGATGTCGAGCACGGCATCGTACTTGGCGCGGTACTGGTCGCGGTTGTCGCGCACATGGGCCTCGTCCTGCCAGGCGGCGATGCTGGCCAGCTGGGTCTGCACCGGCATGGCGCAACCATGGTAGGTGCGGTACAGCAGGAACGGCTTGATGATCGCGGCGTCGCCCGCGACGAAGCCCGAACGCAGCCCCGGCAGGTTGGAGCGCTTGGACAGGCTGTGGAACACCACGCAGCGCTTGAAGTCATGACGGCCCAGCTGCGCGCAGGCGCTGAGCAGGCCCGGTGGTGGCGCGTCCTCGTCGAAGTACAGCTCGCTGTAGCACTCATCGGCGGCGATCACGAAGTCGTGCTTGTCGGCCAGGGCGATCAGCTTTTTCAGGGTGTCCATCGGCACCAGGGCGCCGGTGGGGTTGCCCGGGGAGCACAGGAACAGGATCTGGCAACGTTTCCAGACTTCGGCCGGCACGGCGTCGAAGTCGGGGTTGAAGCCATTGTCTTCCAGGCAGGGCAGGTAGTGCGGGGTGGCGCCCGCCAGCAGGGCCGCGCCTTCGTAGATCTGGTAGAACGGGTTGGGGCTGACCACCAGGCCATCTGCCGAGCGATCGACCACGGCCTGGGTGAAGGCGAACAGCGCCTCGCGGGTGCCGTTGACCGGCAGGATATGGCGGTCGGCGTCCAGCCAGCCGGCCGGCACGCTGAAGCGCCGTTCGCACCACTGGCCGATGGCCTGGCGCAGGGCCGGCAGGCCCAGGGTGCTGGGGTAGACCGCCAGCTTGTCGAGGTTGTCAGCCATGGCCTTGGCGACGAAGGCCGGCGATTCGTGCTTCGGCTCGCCGATCGACAGGGCGATCGGGCGTTTGTCCGCCGCCGGCTTCACGCTCCCCAGCAGGGCACGCAGTTTCTCGAACGGGTAGGGCTGGAGCTGGGTCAGTGCTGGGTTCATTGGCGCAAGGTCTCGTTATCGTCAAAAGGTCATGCGGGTGGGGCTGGCATCGCTGGCCTGGCCGGCCTGCAACTGCTGGACGATGGCCTCCTGCAGGCGGCTGCACAGCTGCGGGTCGGACAGCGGCTGGTTGTCGGCGTCGGTGATGAAGAACACGTCCTCCACGCGCTCGCCGAGAGTGGCGATCTTGGCGTTCTGCAGCGAGATGTCGAACTCCAGGAAGATCCGCCCGATCCGCGCCAGCAGGCCGGGCCGGTCCGGGGCGGTGATCTCGAGGATGGTCACCGGGCGCTGGGCATCGTTGAGAATGGTCACCTGCGGTGGGAAATCGAAGTGCTTGAGCTGGCGCGGGACCCGGCGCTGGATGATCGCCGGGTAGTCCTCGGGGGTGCGTAGCGCTTCGGTCAGGCCATCGCGGATCTGCCTGACCCGCTGTGGGTTGTCGCCGATCGAGCCGCCGTCGTTGTCGAGCACGATATAGGTGTCGAGGGTGAACTGGCTGCTCGAGGTGATGATCCGGGCGTCGTGGATGTTCAGGTTGAGCTGGGCCATGGCGGCCACGGTCACGGCGAAGAAATCGTGCTGGTCGGGGGCGTAGATGAAGATCTGCGTGCCGCCCTCGAACTCGCGCTGGGTGGTTTCCTTGATCAGCACCAGCGGCCCGCCGTCGGCCGGCTGCTGGAGGATCGCGTCGCTGTGCCAGGCCACGTCGGCAGCGTTGTGCTTGAGGAAGTAGTCGTCACCCAGTTGCGACCAGAGTTGCTCGACGTCGTCCGGGTCGGTGCCTTCGCGCACCAGGATGTCGAGTGCGGCGCTCTGGGTCTGGCGGATCTGCTCCTCGCGGTCCAGCGGGTTTTCCAGGCCCCGGCGCAGGGCGCGCTTGGTCTCGGTGTAGAGCTGGCGCAAGAGGCTCGCCCGCCAGGAGTTCCACAGGCTGGGGTTGGTGGCGTTGATGTCGGCCACGGTCAGCACGTAGAGGTAGTCCAGGCGCGTCTCGTCGCCCACGTGCAGGGCGAAGTCGTTGATCACCTGCGGGTCGGAGAGGTCCTTGCGCTGGGCAGTGGTAGACATCACCAGGTGGTTCTGCACCAGCCAGACGATCAGCCGGCTGTCCCAGGCCGGCAGCTGGTGACGCGCGCAAAAGGCTTGTGCGTCCACTGCGCCCAGCTCGGAATGGTCGCCCTGGCGACCCTTGCCGATGTCGTGGTAGAGGCCGGCCAGGTAGATCAGCTCGGGCTTGGGCAGGCGACCCATGAGCTTGCTGGCCAGCGGGAATTTCTCGGAAACCGGGGTGTACTGCAGCTTGCGCAGGTGTTTGATCAGGTTGAGGGTGTGCGCATCGACTGTATAGATGTGGAACAGGTCGTGCTGCATCTGCCCGACGATCAGGCCGAACTCCGGCAGGTAGCGGCCGAGGATGCCGTAGCGGTTCATCCGTCGCAGGTTGCGGTGGATGCCGATCTCGCATTTGAACAGCTCGATGAACAGGCTGGTGTTGCGGATATCGTTGCGGAACTTGTCGTCGATCAGGTGGCGGTGCTCGCGCAGCAGGCGCACGGTGTCGGCGCGCACCCCCTTGATCTCGGGGTGCTGCGCCATCAGCACGAAGATTTCCAGCATGGCGAACGGGGTGCGCCGGAAAACATTCGGGTTGACCGCTTCTATATAGCCGTCGTGCAGGCGGAAGCGTGCGTTCAGTGGCTGGGTGGCGCCACTGTCATCATCGGCGAGGATCACTTCCTCGAAGTGCTGGATGATCAGGTCGCACAGCTGGCTGATGCTCATCACCACCCGGTAGTACTGCTGCATGAACTGTTCGATGGCGCGCTTGGGGTTGTCGTCGGTGTAGCCCAGCAGCGCGGCGATGCTGCGCTGGTGGTCGAACAGCAGACGGTCCTCGGCACGCCCGGCGAGCATGTGCAGGGCATAGCGCACGCGCCAGAGGAAGGCCTGGGACGAGGCCAGCAGTTCGTTCTCGCTTTCCAGCAGGAAGTCCTCGCCGGCCAGGGCGTGCAGGTTCAGGGTGCCGTACTGGCGCCGGGCCACCCAGAGCACCGTCTGGATGTCGCGCAGGCCGCCCGGCCCGCCCTTGACGTTGGGCTCGAGGTTGTACTCGGTGTCGTTGTACTTGTGATGGCGGGCCTTGAGTTCGGCACGCTTGGCCAGGAAGAACTCCTTGCTCGGCCACATGTGCGCGGTGCTGGTGGCGTCGAGCATGCGCCGACGCAGCGACTCGGGGCCGGCAATGGTGCGGCTTTCCATCAGGTTGGTGATGACCGTGAGGTCGGCCCGGGCCTGTTCGGCGCATTCGTCGATGGTGCGCACGCTCTGGCCGACTTCCAGGCCAATGTCCCACAGCAGCGTGAGGAAGCGTTCGATGGCGTCGCGGTACTGCTCGTGCTCGGCGGCGTCGAGCAGGATCAACAGGTCGATGTCCGAGAACGGGTGCAGCTCGCCACGGCCGTAGCCGCCCACCGCCACCAGGGCGATGCCGTCCGGCGTGCCCCAGCTGAACTGGTGCCAGGCCTGTTGCAGGATGTTGTCGACGAACCAGGCGCGGTCCTCGATCAGCCGGCGGATCTCGCGGCCTTCACGGAAACGCTTGTCGAGCACCTCGCCGGCCATGCGGATGGCCTTCTTGAAAGCGGCGATGGGGCTTGCCTTGAGGGCCAGTTCCGCCTGGAACTGGCCGCGGTCGAACAGCTCGGGATCCACCTGGGGCATCGAGTCGCGTTCCTGTTAGTCAGTATCAGGCCGAGGTGCGCGGGATGGTGTCGTCCTTGCGCAGGGTGAAGATCTCGTAGCCGCTGGCGGTCACCACCAGGGTGTGCTCCCACTGGGCCGAGAGCTTGCGGTCCTTGGTGATGGCGGTCCAGCCGTCGCCCAGCACCTTGGTGTCGGCCTTGCCCTGGTTGATCATCGGCTCGATGGTGAAGGTCATGCCTTCCTTGAGTTCCATGCCGGTACCGGCGCGGCCGTAGTGGAGGATCTGCGGCTCTTCGTGGAACACCTTGCCGATGCCGTGGCCGCAGAACTCGCGGACCACCGAGAAACCGTTCTTCTCGGCGTGCTTCTGGATCACTTCGCCGATGTCACCCAGGCGGCAGCCGGGCTTGACCAGCTCGATGGCCTTGTACAGGCACTCCTGGGTGACCTTGGACAGGCGCTCGGCCCATGGCGCGACGGTGCCGACATGGAACATGCGGCTGGTGTCGCCGTGGTAGCCGTCCTTGATCACGGTCACGTCGATGTTGATAGTGTCGCCGTCCTTGAGCGCCTTGTCATTGGGAATGCCGTGGCAGACCACATGGTTGATCGAGGTGCAGATCGACTTGGGGAAGCCCTTGTAGTTGAGAGGGGCGGGGATCGCCTGCTGGACGTTGACGATGTAGTCGTGGCACAGGCGGTCGAGCTCCTCGGTGGTGACGCCGGGCTTGACGTGCTCCTCGATCATTTCCAGCACTTCGGCGGCCAGGCGGCCAGCGATGCGCATCTTCTCGATGTCTTCTGCGGTCTTGATGGTGACGGTCATGAACAGGCTCTCTACGGCGCCCTGTGTGGCGCGAACAAACGGGAAAGACCGGATTCTACCAGAGCGCGGCGGCGATCTGTCGGGAGAGTCCCGTGGATCCGCTGGTCTATTGAAGGCATTCTGGCCGCAAAGCATGGGTGCTGCAAAAGCCGCTGACGGACGAAGCATGATCCGGGTTCCGTTCGCGCTCGGCCTGTGGTATAAAATGCGCCGCTTTCGGGGGATGTCCTCCGTCAGCTCAAACCCACACACGTGTCGACACGATGGCCTGGGTGCCCGGTTTCCCTGGAAACACGGGTTGGTCATTGGGATACGTGGAGGCCCAACCCGACTTATCAAGGAACTATCATGTCCCAAGTCAACATGCGCGATATGCTGAAGGCCGGTGTGCACTTCGGCCACCAGACCCGTTACTGGAACCCGAAAATGGGCAAGTACATTTTCGGCGCGCGTAACAAGATCCACATCATCAACCTGGAAAAAACCCTGCCAATGTTCAACGAAGCTCTGTCCTTCGTAGAGCGCCTGGCCCAGGGCAAGAACAAGATCATGTTCGTCGGCACCAAGCGTTCCGCCGGCAAGATCGTCGCCGAGCAAGCTGCTCGTTGCGGTTCGCCATACGTTGACCACCGTTGGTTGGGCGGCATGCTGACCAACTACAAGACCATCCGCGCCTCGATCAAGCGTCTGCGCGACCTGGAAACCCAGGCCGAAGACGGCACCTTTGCCAAGCTGACCAAGAAAGAAGCCCTGATGCGTTCGCGCGATCTGGAAAAACTGGACCGCAGCCTGGGTGGTATCAAGGACATGGGCGGCCTGCCTGATGCCCTGTTCGTGATCGACGTCGACCACGAGCGCATTGCCATCACCGAAGCCAACAAGCTGGGCATTCCGGTCATCGGCGTTGTCGATACCAACAGCAGCCCGGAAGGTGTTGACTACATCATCCCAGGTAACGATGACGCCATCCGCGCCATCGAGCTGTACATGACTTCGATGGCTGACGCCGTCATCCGCGGCCGCAACAACGTTGCCGGCGGCACTGAAGTCTACGCTGAAGAAGCGGCTGCACCTGCTGCTGAGTAATTGACGCCTGGCGTCTACTTGGCACGCAAAAAGGGGGCTTGGCCCCCTTTTTGCCACCTTGAAATCCTGCTGTCAGCAACGGCCCCGCATCATGGGCGAGCTGATATAAAGGCAGCGATTTGCAGAATTTAACGCCCGTGACGAGCGGGTGGAATGGTTGAAAAACTTTCCAAGAGGATTTTGAAATGGCAGCAATTACTGCGGCGCTGGTCAAAGAACTGCGCGAGCGTACTGGCGAAGGCATGATGGATTGCAAAAAGGCCCTGGAAAAGGCCGGCGGCGACATCGAGAAAGCCATTGACGACATGCGTGCCTCGGGCGCCATCAAGGCCGCCAAGAAGGCTGGCAACGTCGCTGCTGAAGGCGCTATCGCCGTCAAGACCGACGGTAAATCCGCCGTTCTGCTGGAAGTGAACTCGCAGACCGACTTCCTGGCTCTGCAGGACGACTTCAAGAACTTCGTTGCCGAAAGCATCGAAGAAGCCTTCGCCCAGAAGCTGACCGACGCAGCTCCGCTGATCGCCTCGCGTGAAGCCGCTCGTGAAGCCCTGGTTGCCAAGTGCGGCGAGAACGTCAACATCCGTCGCCTGGTGCGCGTTGAAGGCGACGTTGTCGGTGCCTACCTGCACGGCAACAAGATCGGTGCCGTTGTTGTCCTGAAAGGCGGCGACGTCGACCTGGCCAAGAACATTGCCATGCACGTTGCAGCCTCGAACCCAGAGTTCCTGGATGCGTCGGAAATCTCCGCCGAGGCCATCGAGCGCGAGAAGAACGTCTTCCTGCAGCTGAACGCCGACAAGATCGCCGGCAAGCCGGAAAACATCGTTGAAAACATGATCAACGGTCGTATCTCCAAGTTCAAGGCCGAAGCCTCGCTGAAAGAGCAAGCCTTCGTCATGGATCCGGAAGTCAAAGTCGGCGCGCTGGCCAAGAAAGCCGGTGCTGAAATCGTTTCCTTCACCTACTTCAAGGTCGGCGAAGGCATCGAGAAGCCGGTTGACGACTTCGCTGCCGAAGTTGCCGCCCAGGTAGCTGCCGCCAAGCAGTAAGACGGATTCGTCTGTCGCCCCGAAGAGGCTGCCCGCTTACGCGCGCAGCCTCTTTGTCAAAGCGGGAGCGGTTCACGAGACCGTTGTTCGCTGACGCATGAATTGCGTCACGCTAGAGTTACGCGCAGGCTGAAACAGCCCGCCAGATTTTTACAAACGCCGCAGGAGAGATTCGCAATGGCTCAGCAGGGCAGTGGTCATCAGGCTCGCTATAAACGCATTCTACTCAAACTTAGCGGCGAGGCCCTGATGGGCTCGGAAGAGTTCGGGATCGACCCCAAGGTCCTGGATCGCATGGCGCTGGAAGTCGGCCAGCTGGTCGGCATCGGCGTTCAGGTCGGCCTGGTGATCGGTGGTGGCAACCTGTTCCGTGGCGCGGCGCTCAGTGCAGCCGGCATGGACCGCGTTACCGGCGACCACATGGGCATGCTGGCCACCGTGATGAACGGTCTGGCCATGCGCGACGCGCTGGAGCGGGCGAACATCACCGCCATCGTCATGTCGGCCATCTCCATGGTAGGCGTGACCGATCACTACGATCGCCGCAAGGCCATGCGCCACCTGAACTCCAAGGAAGTCGTGATCTTCGCTGCCGGTACCGGCAACCCGTTCTTCACCACCGACTCCGCCGCTTGCCTGCGCGCCATCGAAATCGATGCCGACGTGGTATTGAAGGCAACCAAGGTCGATGGTGTATACACTGCAGATCCATTCAAGGACCCGCATGCCGAGAAGTTCGATCATCTGTCCTACGATGAAGTGCTGGATCGCAAGCTGGGCGTAATGGACCTGACGGCAATCTGCCTTTGCCGCGATCACAAGATGCCGCTGCGCGTCTTCAACATGAACAAGCCCGGCGCCCTGCTGAACATCGTGCATGGCGGCGCGGAAGGAACTCTGATCGAGGAAGTTCAAAAATGATCAACGAAATCAAGAAAGACGCCCAGGCGCGCATGCAAAAGTCGCTGGAGTCGCTGATCCACGCATTTGGCCAGATCCGCACCGGCAAGGCGCATCCGAGCGTCCTGGGCAGCGTGATGGTGCCTTACTATGGCTCCGACACCCCGCTGACCAGTGTCGCCAACGTGACCGTCAAGGACAACCAGACCCTGCAAGTCGTGCCTTTCGAGCGCAACATGCTGGGCGCCATCGACAAGGCCATCGGCAGCGCCGGCTTGAATCTCAATCCGACCAACCTGGGCGAGTTGCTGCTGGTCAATATGCCCCCGCTGACCGAAGAAACCCGCAAGGGCTTCACCAAGCAGGCTCGCGCCGCGGCCGAAGATGCGCGCGTTGCCGTGCGCAACATCCGTCGTGACGCCATGGGTGACCTGAAGAAGCTGTCCAAGGACAAGGAAATCAGTGAAGACGAAGAGCGTCGTGCCAGTGCCGACATCGACAAGCTGATCAAGGATATCGAGGCGCAGATCGCCAAGGCCACCGAAGCCAAAGAAAAGGACCTGATGGCCATCTAAGGGTCAGGACGCCTTCATGGAAAAGACCAAGCAGACTGTGCCCTCCGTGGTGCCGCGTCACGTGGCGATCATCATGGATGGGAATAATCGCTGGGCGAAGAAACGCTTCATGCCCGGCGTTGCCGGGCATAAAGCGGGTGTCGATGCGGTGCGCGCCGTGATCGAAGTGTGCGCCGAGGCGAAGGTCGAGGTGCTCACGCTTTTTGCGTTCTCCAGTGAGAACTGGCAGCGACCGGCGGACGAAGTCAGTGCCCTGATGGAGCTGTTCTTCAAGGCGCTGCGCCGCGAGGCCTCGCGCCTGAACGACAACAACATCAGCCTGCGCATCATTGGCGACCGCTCGCGCTTCCATCCTGAGCTTCAGGCGGCGATGCGCGAGGCCGAGGCCGCGACCGCAGGCAGCAACCGTTTCATCCTGCAGATCGCCGCCAACTACGGCGGCCAGTGGGATATCGCCCAGGCTGCCCAGCGCCTGGCGCGTGAGGTTCAGGCCGGTCATCTGCGGCCGGACGACATCACACCGGAGTTGTTGCAGACCTGCCTTGCCACCGGCGACCTGCCGTTGCCCGATCTGTGCATCCGCACCGGCGGCGAGCACCGTATCAGCAACTTCCTGCTGTGGCAGCTGGCCTACGCCGAGCTGTACTTCTCCGACCTCTATTGGCCGGACTTCAAACACGAGGCCATGCGCAACGCGCTGGCCGATTTCGCTTCGCGCCAGCGCCGCTTCGGTAAGACCAGCGAGCAGGTCGAAGCCGGAGCCCGTGCTTAATGCTTAAACAACGCATCATTACCGCGCTGATCCTGCTGCCGATCGCGTTGGGTGGTTTCTTCCTGCTCAACGGTGGAGATTTCGCCCTGTTCATCGGCTTCGTGGTGACGCTCGGTGCCTGGGAGTGGGCGCGCCTCGCCGGCCTGGTCGCGCAGCCGCTGCGCATCGCCTACGCCGCGGTGGTGGCGGGCGGCCTGATGTTGCTCTACCTGATGCCCGACCTTGCGCCCTGGGTGCTGGGCGCCTCGGTGATCTGGTGGGCCCTGGCCACCTGGCTGGTGCTGACCTACCCGCGCAGCGGCGAGCTGTGGAGCAGCGCCGCCTGTCGCCTGCTGATTGGCCTGCTGGTACTGCTGCCTGCCTGGCAGGGCCTGGTACTGCTCAAGCACTGGCCGTTGGGCAACTGGCTGATCCTGTCGGTGATGGTGCTGGTCTGGGCTGCCGATATCGGCGCGTACTTCTCCGGTCGGGCCTTCGGCAAGCGCAAGCTGGCGCCGCAGGTCAGTCCGGGCAAGAGCTGGGAGGGCGTCTATGGCGGCCTCGCGGTCAGCCTGCTGATCACCCTGGCCGTGGGTTTCTCCCGCGACTGGAGTATCGGCCAGGTGCTGCTGGGCCTGCTGGGGGCTGTCGTTGTAGTGATGTCCTCGGTGGTCGGCGACCTGACCGAAAGCATGTTCAAGCGCCGTGAAGGCATCAAGGACAGCAGCAACCTGCTGCCGGGTCATGGCGGCGTGCTCGATCGCATCGACAGCCTGACCGCGGCGATTCCGATGTTTGCCGTGCTGCTGTGGGCGGCTGAGTGGGGTGTGATGTGAGTGCCGTGCAACGCATAACCGTGCTGGGGGCCACCGGCTCCATCGGCCTGAGCACGCTGGATGTCATTGCCCGCCACCCTGACCGTTACCAGGTGTTCGCCCTCAGCGGCTATTCGCGCATCGACGAACTGCTGGCCCTGTGCGAGCGTCATCGTCCGGCGTTCGCCGTGGTGCCGAGCGCCGAGGCGGCCATGCGCCTGCGTCAGGGGCTGGCCGCGGCGGGCTGCGCCACCGAGGTGCTCGAGGGTGAGGCCGGGTTGTGTCAGGTGGCCGCTGCGTCCGAGGTGGATACCGTGATGGCGGCCATCGTCGGCGCCGCCGGCCTGCGCCCGACCCTGGCCGCGGTCGAGGCGGGCAAGAAGGTGTTGCTGGCCAACAAGGAGGCCCTGGTGATGTCCGGGGCCCTGTTCATGGATGCGGTGCACCGCAGTGGTTCGGTGTTGCTGCCGATCGACAGCGAGCACAACGCGATCTTCCAGTGCATGCCCGGCGATTACGCCCGTGGCCTGGGCGCTGTCGGCGTGCGCCGGATCCTGCTGACCGCCTCCGGCGGGCCGTTCCGCGAAACCCCTGCTGAAGCATTGCTGGATGTAACTCCGGAGCAGGCCTGCGCGCACCCGAACTGGTCCATGGGTCGCAAGATCTCGGTCGACTCGGCCAGCATGCTGAACAAAGGCCTGGAACTGATCGAAGCCTGCTGGCTGTTCGATGCCAAGCCGTCCCAGATTGAAGTGGTGGTGCACCCGCAGAGCGTCATTCACTCGCTGGTGGATTACGTCGATGGCTCGGTGCTTGCCCAGCTGGGCAACCCGGACATGCGCACACCGATCTCCAACGCCCTGGCCTGGCCGGAGCGTATCGATTCGGGCGTCGCGCCGCTGGACCTGTTCGCCATCGCCCGTCTGGACTTCCAGGCGCCCGACGAACAGCGCTTCCCATGCCTGCGCCTGGCGCGTCAGGCTGCCGAGGCGGGCAACAGCGCGCCGGCGGTGCTCAACGCCGCCAACGAAGTGGCTGTCGAGGCGTTTCTCCAGCGGCGTATCCGCTTCCCGGAGATCGCGGGTATGATCGAACAGGTGCTCGACCAGGAGCCCGTGGTGGCATTGCCCACCCTCGAGGCGGTGTTCGCCGCCGACCAGCGTGCCCGGGAGCTCTCCCGGGAATGGCTGCGACGCCACGGCCGCTGAAGCCTGCGGCCGACTCCGCCGAATGTCACCCGGAGATTGGACATGACTGCGCTCTACATGATTGTCGGCACCCTGATTGCCCTGGGTGTGCTGGTTACCTTCCACGAGTTCGGCCACTTCTGGGTGGCGCGGCGTTGCGGGGTCAAGGTCCTGCGTTTCTCGGTGGGCTTCGGCACGCCACTGGTGCGTTGGCATGATCGCCACGGCACCGAGTTCGTCGTCGCCGCGATCCCCCTGGGCGGCTACGTCAAGATGCTCGACGAGCGCGAGGGCGAGGTCCCGCCAGCGCTGGTCGAGCAGTCGTTCAACCGCAAGTCGGTCCGCCAGCGCATCGCCATCGTGGCCGCCGGCCCCATCGCCAACTTCCTGCTTGCCATCCTGTTCTTCTGGGTGGTGGCCATGCTGGGCTCGCAACAGGTGCGTCCGGTCATCGGTGGCGTCGAGGCCGGCAGCCTGGCAGCCAGCGCCGGTCTGAGCGTCGGCCAGGAAATCGTCTCCATCGATGGCGAACCGACCAATGGTTGGTCGGCGGTCAACCTGCAGCTGGTGCGCCGCCTCGGCGAGAGCGGCACGCTGCGGGTCGGGGTGCTCGACGAGGGCGCGACCGCCGAGCGCCAGCTCGATGTTTCCCTGAATCAGTGGCTCAAGGGCGTCGACGAGCCGGAGCCGATCCAGTCCCTTGGCCTGCGCCCTTGGCGCCCGGCGGTGGTGCCGGTGCTGGCCGAGATCGATCCGAAGGGGCCAGCGGCGGCGGCCGGGCTCAAGACCGGTGACAAGCTGCTGGCGCTCGACGGCGTCGAGCTGGCCGACTGGCAGCAGGTGGTCGACGCGGTCCGCGCGCGTCCCGAGAAAAAGGTCGGCCTGCGCATCGAGCGCGACGGCGCGCCACTCGAGGTTGCCGTCACCCTGGCGCGCAAAGGTGAGGGTCAGGCTTCTGGCGGCTATCTGGGCGCCGGGGTCAAGGCCGCCGAGTGGCCGGCGAAGATGCTCCGCGAGGTCAGCTATGGTCCGCTGGAAGCAGTCGGCGAGGGGCTTTCCCGCACCTGGAGCATGAGCGTCCTGACCCTCGAATCGCTGAAGAAAATGCTGTTCGGGGAGCTCTCGGTAAAAAACTTGAGCGGACCGATAACCATTGCTAAAGTGGCGGGCGCTTCAGCCCAGTCGGGCGTTGGGGATTTCCTGAATTTCCTGGCCTACCTGAGCATAAGCCTGGGGGTTCTGAACCTGCTGCCCATCCCGGTACTGGATGGGGGGCATTTGCTGTTCTACCTGATCGAGTGGGCGCGCGGTCGTCCGCTCTCGGATCGGGTGCAAGGTTGGGGGGTCCAGATCGGTATCAGTTTGGTCGTCGGGGTGATGTTGCTCGCCCTGATCAACGATCTGGGTCGACTATAAAAGCTTCGCTCAATCGCGAAAACCTGCCGCCTTGTCGCGGCAGGTTGTTTATTGCCAGTTGGAATAAAAGGACTTCATGAAACGTCTGCTGCTAACTGCGGTGCTCTCCGCACTGATGATCGCTGAAGTTCACGCCGAGTCCTTCACCATCTCCGATATTCGTGTCAACGGCCTGCAGCGGGTGTCCGCCGGCAGCGTGTTCGGCGCGTTGCCGCTGAACGTCGGTGACCAGGTCGACGACCGCCGTCTGGTCGAGTCGACCCGCTCGCTGTTCAAGACCGGCTTCTTCCAGGACATCCAGCTGAACCGCGACGGCAATGTCCTGATCATCAACGTGGTCGAGCGCCCCTCGGTGTCGAGCATCGAGATCGAAGGCAACAAGGCGATCAGCACCGAAGACCTGATGAAAGGCCTGAAACAGTCGGGCCTGGCCGAAGGCGAGATCTTCCAGCGCGCGACGCTGGAAGGCGTGCGTAACGAACTGCAGCGCCAGTACGTGGCCCAGGGCCGCTACTCCGCCGAGGTCGACGCCGAAGTCGTGCCGCAGCCGCGCAACCGCGTGGGCCTGAAGATCAAGATCAACGAAGGCACCGTGGCCGCGATCCAGCACATCAATGTGGTGGGCAACACGGTCTTCGACGACGAGACCCTCGGCCAGCTGTTCGAGCTCAAGACCACCAACTGGTTGTCGTTCTTCAAGAACGACGACAAGTACGCCCGGGAAAAACTCTCCGGTGACCTGGAGCGCCTGCGTTCCTACTACCTGGACCGCGGCTACATCAACATGGACATCGCGTCCACCCAGGTGTCGATCACCCCGGACAAGAAGCACGTCTACATCACCGTCAACATCAACGAGGGCGAGAAGTACACCGTCCGCGACGTGAAGCTGTCCGGTGACCTGAAAGTGCCGGAAGACCAGGTCAAGTCGCTGCTGCTGGTGCAGCCGGGCCAGGTGTTTTCGCGCAAGGTGATGACCACCACCTCCGACCTGATCACCCGTCGTCTGGGCAACGAAGGCTACACCTTCGCCAACGTCAACGGCGTGCCGCAGCCGAATGACCAGGACCACACCGTCGACATCATGTTCGTCGTCGATCCGGGCAAGCGTGCCTACGTCAACCGCATCAACTACCGCGGCAACACCAAGACCGAAGACGAAGTGCTGCGCCGCGAAATGCGCCAGATGGAAGGTGGCTGGGCTTCGACCTACCTGATCGACCAGTCCAAGACCCGCCTCGAGCGCCTGGGCTTCTTCAAGGAAGTCAACGTCGAGACGCCGCCGGTGCCGGGCACCGACGACCAGGTCGACGTCAACTACAGCGTCGAAGAGCAGGCCTCCGGCTCGATCACCGCCAGCGTCGGTTTCGCCCAGAGCGCCGGCCTGATCTTGGGCGGCTCGATCAGCCAGAACAACTTCCTCGGTACCGGTAACAAGGTCTCCATCGGCCTGACCCGTTCCGAGTACCAGACCCGCTACAACTTCGGCTACGTCGACCCCTACTTCACCGCCGATGGCGTGAGCCTGGGCTACAACGCCTTCTACCGCAGCACCGACTACGACGACCTCGACGTCGACGTGGCCAGCTACGCGGTGGACAGCCTCGGTGCCGGTGTCAGCCTCGGCTACCCGATCAGCGAGACCTCGCGCCTGACCTACGGCCTGACCGTGCAGCAGGACAAGATCAAGACCGGCCGCTACACCGTCGACGAGATCTTCAAGTTCCTCCAGGACGAGGGCGACAACTTCCTGAACTTCAAGGCGTCGATCGGCTGGTCCGAGTCGACCCTGAACAAAGGCGTGCTGGCTACCCGCGGTCACTCCCAGAGCCTGACCCTGGAAACCACCGTGCCTGGCAGCGACCTGTCGTTCTACAAGCTCGACTACCGCGGCCAGCTGTTCAAGCCGATCAACAACGAGTACACCCTGCGCCTGCACACCGAACTGGGCTATGGTGATGGTTTCGGCTCGACCTCCGGCCTGCCGTTCTATGAAAACTACTACGCGGGCGGCTTCAACTCCGTGCGCGGCTTCAAGGACAGCACCCTGGGTCCACGCAGTACTCCGAGCCGCGGCGCCGCGGTGACCGGCAACCAGGGCACCCTGGCCGACCCGGACCAGGATCCGCTGCCGTTCGGTGGCAACGTCCTCGTCCAGGGTGGCGTGGAGCTGCTGTTCCCGCTGCCGTTCGTCAAGGATCAGCGTTCGCTGCGCACGTCCGTGTTCTGGGACGTGGGTAACGTGTTCGACACCAACTGCGGCTCCAAGCCCGATTGCACCAAGGTCGGTTTCTCGGACATGGCCAGCTCGGTCGGTCTGGGTGTGACCTGGATCACCGCGCTGGGCCCGTTGAGCTTCAGCCTGGCGATGCCGATCAAGAAGCCGGACGACGCCGACACGCAAGTGTTCCAATTCTCTCTGGGCCAGACCTTCTGAGGTCGGCCCTTGCATAACGACAACGGATTATCCAGGAGTGCATCGTGCGTAAGTTGACCCAACTGGCCCTCGTGGCCGCGGCGCTGGTCGCCACCCCGGCTTTCGCCGAAATGAAAGTTGCCGTGCTGAACTATCAGATGGCCCTGCTGGAATCCGATGCGGCCAAGAAGTACGCCGTTGACGCCGAGAAGAAGTTCGGCCCGCAACTGACCAAGCTCAAGGGCCTGGAAAGCAGCGCCAAGGGTATCCAGGACCGCCTGATCAAGGGCGGCGACAAGATGCCTCAGCCTGAGCGTGAACGCCTGGAACTCGAGTTCAAGCAAAAAGCCCGTGACTTCCAGTTCCAGTCCAAGGAACTCAACGAAGCCAAGGCCGTGGCCGACCGCGACATGCTCAAGCAACTCAAGCCGAAGCTTGACGGTGCTGTCGAGGAAGTGATCAAGAAGGGCGGTTTCGACCTGGTTCTGGAGCGTGGCGCGGTCATCGATGTCAAGCCGCAGTACGACATCACCCGCCAGGTCATCGAGCGCATGAACCAAGCTCGTTGATATGACCGTGACCATGACGCTCGGCCAGCTGGCCGAGGCCCTCGGGGCCGAACTCAAAGGCCCCGAAGCGCTGCAGATCACCGGGCTGGCCACCTTGCAGGAGGCCGGTTCCGGGCAGTTGAGCTTCCTGGCCAACAAGCAGTACCGCAAGTTCCTGGACGATTCCTCGGCCAGCGCGGTATTGCTCAAGGCCGAGGACGCCGAAGGTTTTGCCGGCAACGCCCTGATCGTTCCCGACCCTTACCTGGCCTATGCACGCATTTCGCACCTGTTCGATCCAAAGCCCAAGGCTGTGGCGGGAGTCCATCCCAGCGCCGTGGTTGCCGAGGATGCCCAGGTGGATGCCAGCGCCAGCATCGGCCCGTTCGCGGTGATCGAGAGCGGTGCGCGCATTGGCGCCAATGTAACGGTTGGCGCGCACTGCTTCGTCGGTGCCCGCTGCGTCATCGGCGAGGGTGGCTGGCTGGCTCCGCGGGTCACGCTGTATCACGACGTGACCATCGGCAAGCGGGTGGTCATCCAATCCGGCGCGGTGATCGGCGGCGAGGGCTTCGGCTTTGCCAACGAGAAAGGTATCTGGCGCAAGATCGCGCAGATCGGCGGCGTCACCCTGGGTGATGACGTGGAGATCGGTGTGAACACCGCGGTAGACCGCGGCGCGCTGTCGGACACCCGCATTGGCGATGGCGTCAAGCTCGACAACCAGATCCAGATCGCCCACAACGTGCAGGTCGGCGACCACACGGCGATGGCGGCCTGCGTCGGGATTTCCGGCAGCACCCGGATCGGCAAGCATTGCATGATTGCCGGTGGCGTCGGGATGGTCGGCCACATCGACGTCTGCGACAATGTCTTTGTCTCCGGCATGACCATGGTGACCCGTTCGATTACCGAGCCGGGTGGCTATTCATCCGGTACGGCCATGCAACCCTTGGCCGAGTGGCGCAAGAGCGCCGCTCGCATTCGCCAGCTGGACGAGATGTCCAAGCGTCTCCAGCAGCTGGAAAAGCGTGTCGACACCGTGACCTCAGGTGGCCAGCCGGCATCAGAAGGCTGATACCATTTACTGAGCAAGCGCTACAGTCGCTAGCTGGCTCCTCTTTGGATCTGCAAAAGGAGCGTGTGGTCAGCACCTGCGCTCCCTATTCTTATACAGGCTTCCCCCCGAAATGATGGACATCAACGAGATTCGCGAATACCTGCCTCACCGTTACCCGTTCCTGTTGGTGGATCGTGTGACGGACCTGGACTTCGAGGCCCAAAGCATTCGTGCCTACAAGAATGTCAGCATCAACGAGCCGTTCTTCAATGGCCACTTCCCGGCGCATCCGATCATGCCGGGCGTGCTGATCATCGAGGCGATGGCCCAGGCGGCCGGGATTCTCGGATTCAAGATGCTCGACGCCAAGCCGGCGGACGGCACCCTCTACTACTTCGTCGGCTCCGACAAGCTGCGCTTCCGCCAGCCGGTGCTGCCGGGCGACCAGCTGGTGCTGGAAGCCAGGTTCCTCAGCCGCAAGAGCATGATCTGGAAGTTCGAGTGCCGCGCCTTGGTGGACGGCAAGCCGGTCTGCTCGGCCGAGATCACCTGCGCGGAACGCTCCCTATGAGTTCGATTGACCCAAGGGCGATCATCGACCCCTCGGCCAAGCTGGCCGAGGGCGTCGAGGTCGGCCCCTGGTCGATCGTAGGCCCCGATGTGGAAATCGGGGAGGGCACCGTCATCGGTCCGCACGTGGTGCTCAAGGGGCCGACCCGCATCGGCAAGCACAACCGTATCTACCAGTTTTCATCTATCGGTGAAGACACCCCTGACCTGAAGTACAAGGGTGAGCCGACGCGCCTGGTGATCGGTGACCACAACGTGATCCGCGAGGGTGTCACCATCCACCGCGGCACCGTCCAGGACCGTTCGGAAACGACCCTGGGCGATCACAACCTGATCATGGCCTATGCCCACATCGGCCACGACAGCGTCATCGGCAACCACTGCATCCTGGTCAACAACACCGCGCTGGCGGGCCATGTGCATGTTGGCGACTGGGCGATCCTGTCCGGCTACACCCTGGTACACCAGTACTGCCATATCGGCGCCCACGCGTTTTCCGGCATGGGCACCGCGATCGGCAAGGACGTACCGGCCTACGTCACCGTGTTCGGCAGCCCGGCCGAGGCGCGCAGCATGAACTTCGAAGGCCTGCGCCGTCGCGGTTTCAGCGACGAAGTACTGCACGCCCTGCGTCGCGCCTACAAGATCGTCTACCGGCAGGGCCTGACCGTCGAAGAGGCGCTCAAGGAGCTGGATGAACTGGTAACGCAGTTCCCCGAAGTCGACCTGTTCCGCCAATCGATCGCCAATTCCGCACGCGGCATCACCCGCTGACATGGCCCAGCTCTGCGTGGCGCTGGTCGCGGGCGAGGCCAGCGGCGATATTCTTGGCTCCGGCCTGATGCGCGCCATCAAGGCACGTCATCCCGATGTACGGTTCATCGGTGTTGGCGGTCCCTTGATGGAAGCCGAGGGCATGACCTCCTACTTTCCGATGGAACGTCTGGCCGTCATGGGCCTGGTCGAGGTGCTCGGGCGCCTGCGCGAGCTGCTCAAGCGGCGCAAGGAACTGATCCAGACGCTGATCGGCGAAAAGCCCGACGTGTTCATTGGCATCGACGCCCCCGATTTCACCCTCAATATCGAACTCAAGCTGCGCCAGGCCGGGATCAAGACGGTGCATTACGTCAGCCCGTCGGTCTGGGCCTGGCGGCAGAAGCGCGTGCTGAAGATTCGCGAGGGGTGCGACCTGATGCTCACCCTGCTGCCGTTCGAAGCGCGTTTCTATGAAGAGCAAGGTGTGCCGGTGCGTTTCGTCGGCCATCCGCTGGCGGACACCATTCCCCTGGAGGCCGACCGTGGCGCGGCGCGTGCCGAGCTCGGCCTGGGCGAAGGGCCGGTGATCGCGCTGATGCCCGGCAGCCGGGGTGGTGAGGTGGGACGCCTGGGTGCCTTGTTCCTCGATGCCGCCCAGCGCCTGTGCGAGCTGGTGCCCGGCGTGCGCTTCGTGCTGCCGTGCGCCAATGCCGCCCGGCGCGCCCAGGTCGAGCAGATGCTCGAAGGGCGCGAGCTGCCGCTGACCCTGCTGGACGGCCGCTCGCACCAGGCGTTGGCCGCCTGTGACGCGGTGCTGATCGCCTCCGGCACCGCCACCCTTGAAGCGATGCTGTACAAGCGACCGATGGTGGTGGCCTACCGCCTGGCGCCGCTGACCTACTGGATCCTCAAGCGCATGGTCAAGAGCCCGTACGTGTCGCTGCCCAACTTGCTGGCCCAGCGCCTGCTGGTGCCGGAGCTGCTGCAGGACGCCGCCACCAGCGAAGCCCTGGCGCAGACCCTGGCGCCGCTGGTCAAGGACGGCTCGCAACAGACCGACAGCTTCGACCAGATCCACCGCACCCTGCGCCGCGACGCCTCCAACCAGGCGGCCGACGCGGTGCTCGCCCTGTTGAAGGACAGCTGACATGCAGATGGGACTGGATTTCAACCTGGTTGAAGAGCTGGTGGCCGGCGTCGATGAAGTGGGTCGCGGCCCGCTGTGCGGCGCGGTGGTCACCGCGGCGGTGATTCTCGACCCGCGCCGGCCGATCCTCGGTCTGAACGACTCGAAGAAGCTTACCGAGGCCAAGCGCGACGCGCTGTTCGACGAGATTCGCGAAAAGGCCCTGAGCTTCTTCATCGCCCGGGCCGAGGTCGAGGAGATCGACCGCCTGAACATCCTCCAGGCCACCATGCTGGCCATGCAGCGCGCGGTCGAAGGGCTGCACATCACGCCGAAACTGGCGCTGATCGACGGCAACCGTTGCCCGAAGCTGGCCGTGCCGGCGGCGCCGGTGGTCAAGGGCGACTCCCAGGTGCCGGCGATCGCGGCGGCTTCGATCCTGGCCAAGGTTACCCGTGATCGCGAGATGAGCGAGTTCGAGCTGATCTACCCGGGGTACGGGATCGGCGGGCACAAGGGCTATCCGACCCCGGTACACCTCGAGGCCCTGGCACGTCTTGGGCCGACGCCCATTCATCGGCGCTCGTTCGCGCCTGTTCGGGCCGCATGGGAAGCCCGTGAAGGTATTTCCACCTCGCTGATCTGATCGGCGCCATTCATCGCGGGGCAAGCCCGCTCCCACGCCAAGCCTGCACTGGAATCGGCTGCGTGGGAGCGGGTTTGCCCCGCGATGCATTCTGCAACCAACCGCTGACCTGCAGGCGAGGCAAGCGAAGAGCAATACGCTACAATCCCGCCCTTGTCGTTCAGCACTGCTACAGGATCCTCCATGCCGGTCTCCTTCGTTCACCTTCGCGTGCACTCCGAATTCTCCCTGGTCGACGGCCTGGTGCGGATCAAGCCGCTGGCCAAGGCCCTGGCCGGGATGAACATGCCGGCGGTGGCGATCACCGACCAGAGCAACATGTGCTCGCTGGTGAAGTTCTACAAGACCGCCATGGGCGCCGGCATCAAGCCGATCTGCGGCGCCGACCTGTGGCTGGCCGGCGCCGACCCCGAGGCGCCGCTGTCGCGCATCTGCTTCCTGGCCATGAACCCCAAGGGCTACCGCAACCTCACCGAGCTGATCTCGCGCGGCTGGACCGACGGCCAGCGCAACGGCCTGGTGATCATTCAGCGCGACTGGATCGCCCCGGCCAGCGAGGGGCTGATCGCCCTGTCCGCTGGCAAGGAAGGTGATATCGGCGTGGCCCTGATGGCCGGGCGCCAAGACGAGGCCCAAGCCCTGCTCGGCGACTGGATGGGCCTGTTCCCGGATCGTTTCTACGTCGAGCTGCAGCGCACCAACCGCGCCGGTGACGAAGAGTACGTGCACGCCGCCGTGGCCCTGGCCGACAAGTTTGGCGCGCCGCTGGTGGCGACCAACGACGTGCGCTTCATCAAGCAGTCGGACTTCGACGCCCACGAGACCCGCGTCTGTATCGGCGAGGGCTGGACCCTCGACGACCCACGCCGCCCGCGCGGCTACAGCGACCAGCAGTACCTCAAGTCGCCGGAAGAGATGGCCGAGCTGTTCAGCGACCTGCCGGACGCCATCGCCAACACCGTCGAGATCGCCAAGCGCTGCAACATCACCGTGCAGCTGGGCAAGTACTTCCTCCCCGACTTCCCCACGCCCAACGGCATGGGCATCGACGACTACCTGCGTCACGTCTCCCACGAGGGCCTGGAGGAGCGCCTGGCGGTGCTCTGGCCTAAGGAGACCACGCCCAACTACGAAGAGAAGCGCCAGGTCTACCTGGACCGTCTGAAGTTCGAGCTGGATATCATCATCCAGATGGGCTTCCCCGGTTACTTCCTGATCGTTATGGACTTCATCAAGTGGGCGAAGAACAACGACGTGCCGGTTGGCCCGGGCCGGGGATCGGGTGCCGGCTCCCTGGTGGCCTATGTATTGAAGATCACCGACCTCGACCCGCTGGCCTATGACCTGCTGTTCGAGCGCTTCCTCAACCCTGAACGTATTTCCATGCCCGACTTCGACGTCGACTTCTGCATGGATGGCCGCGACCGGGTGATCGACTACGTGGCCGAGGCTTATGGTCGCAACGCGGTGAGCCAGATCATCACGTTCGGTACCATGGCTGCCAAGGCGGTGGTGCGCGACGTGGCGCGGGTACAGGGCAAGTCCTACGGTCTGGCCGACCGCCTGTCGAAGATGATCCCGTTCGAAGTGGGCATGACCCTGGAGAAGGCCTACGAGCAGGAAGAGATCCTGCGCGACTTCCTCAAGGGCGACGAGGATGCCCGCGAGATCTGGGACATGGCCCTCAAGCTCGAGGGTGTTACCCGCGGTACCGGCAAGCACGCCGGTGGCGTGGTGATCGCGCCGACCAAGCTTACCGACTTCTCGCCGATCGCCTGTGACGAAGAGGGCGGCGGCCTGGTGACCCAGTTCGACAAGGACGACGTCGAGGCGGCGGGCCTGGTGAAGTTCGACTTCCTCGGCCTGCGGACCCTGACCATCATCAAGTGGGCGATGGAGATCATCAACCGCGAGCAGGCCAAGAAGAACCTGCCCGACGTCAACATCGACTTCATCCCGCTGGACGACCGCAAGACCTACGAGCTGCTGCAGAAAGCCGAGACCACGGCGGTGTTCCAGCTCGAATCCCGTGGCATGAAGGAGCTGATCAAGAAGCTCAAGCCCGACTGCCTGGAAGACCTCATCGCACTGGTGGCGCTGTTCCGTCCGGGCCCGCTGCAATCGGGCATGGTCGACGACTTCATCAACCGCAAGCACGGCCGGGCAGAGCTGGCCTACCCGCACTCCGACTACCAGTACGAAGGCCTCAAGCCGGTACTCGCGCCTACCTACGGCATCATCCTGTACCAGGAACAGGTGATGCAGATCGCCCAGGTGATGGCCGGCTACACCCTCGGTGGCGCCGACATGCTGCGTCGGGCCATGGGTAAGAAAAAGCCCGAGGAGATGGCCAAGCAGCGCGGCGGTTTCATCGAAGGCTGCGTTGCCAACAACATCGAGGCGGACCTGGCCGGTAACATCTTCGACCTGGTAGAGAAATTCGCCGGCTACGGCTTCAACAAATCCCACTCCGCCGCCTATGGCCTGGTGTCGTACCAGACCGCCTGGCTGAAGACCCACCACCCGGCGCCGTTCATGGCCGCGGTGCTGTCGGCGGATATGCACAACACCGACAAGGTGGTGGTGCTGGTCGAGGAAGTGCGCAGCATGAAGCTGCGCCTCGATGCGCCGGACGTGAACTTCTCGGACTTCAAGTTCACGGTCAATAACGATGGCCGCATCGTCTATGGCCTGGGCGCGATCAAGGGCGTGGGCGAGGGGCCGGTGGAGGCGATCGTCGAGGCACGTGCCCAGGGCGGCCCGTTCAAGGACCTGTTCGACTTCTGCGAGCGGATCGACCTCAAGCGGGTCAACAAACGTACCCTTGACGCGCTGATCCGCAGTGGCGCGCTGGACCGCCTGGGGCCGCACTTCCATGACGAGATCAAGGCCTACCAGGCCAACATCGACATCAACCGTGCAACCTTGCTGTCGGCGCTGGGCGAGGCGGTCAAGGCTGCCGAGCAGGCCGCTCATACCGCGGACAGTGGCCACGTCGACCTGTTCGGCGGCATGTTCGACGAGGCGGATGTCGACGTCTACGCCAACCATCGCAAGGTGCGCGAGCTGACGCTCAAGGAACGCCTCAAGGGCGAAAAGGACACCCTCGGCCTGTACCTGACCGGCCACCCGATCGACGAATACGAGACCGAGATCCGCCGCTTCGCCCGCCAGCGCATCGTCGACCTCAAGCCGGCGCGAGATACCCAGACCATTGCCGGCATGATCATTGCCCTGCGGGTAATGAAGAACAAGAAGGGCGACAAGATGGGCTTCGTCACCCTGGATGACCGTTCCGGGCGCATCGAGGCCTCGCTGTTCGCCGATGCCTTCATGGGCGCCCAGGCCCTGCTGCAGACTGACGCCATGGTGGTGGTGGAAGGGGAGGTGAGTAACGATGACTTCTCCGGCGGCCTGCGCCTGCGGGTCAAGACCGTGATGACCATGGAGGACGCCCGGACCAAGCTGGCCGAGAGCCTGCGCCTGAAGGTCGGCCACGACGCGCTCAAGGGCGATCGTCTGAAGTGGTTGGGCGAGCTGATCACCCGCCATCGCGGTGGTTGCCCGATCACCCTGGAGTACACCGGCAGCGACGCCAAGGCCATGCTGCAGTTTGGCGACCAGTGGTCGATCGATCCGGCCGATGGGCTGATTCAGGCACTGCGTGACCAGTTCGGGCGTGAGAACGTCTTCCTGCAATACCGTTGAAACGACGAATTTTAATCTCGACCTTTATGCGCCTGATCCCTTAAGGTAGGGCGCCAAACGGATCAACCGGCCGGCCGCCTGGCCGTAGACCCAAGACGGAAGCCTATGAACCCGAATTTCCTCGATTTCGAACAGCCGATTGCCGACCTGCAAGCCAAGATCGAAGAGCTGCGCCTGGTGGGCAACGACAACTCGCTGAACATCAGCGATGAAATTGCCCGTCTGCAGGACAAGAGCAGCACCCTGACCGAGAGCATCTTCGGCAACCTGACCAGCTGGCAGATCGCTCGCCTGGCCCGTCACCCGCGCCGCCCTTACACCCTCGACTACATCGACCACATCTTCACCGAGTTCGAGGAGCTGCACGGCGACCGTCATTTCGCCGACGACGCCGCCATCGTCGGTGGTACCGCGCGTCTGAACGACAAGCCGGTCATGGTCATCGGTCACCAGAAGGGCCGTGAAGTGCGCGAGAAGGTGCGCCGCAACTTCGGCATGCCGCGCCCTGAAGGCTACCGCAAGGCCTGCCGCCTGATGGAAATGGCCGAGCGCTTCAAGATGCCGATCCTGACCTTCATCGACACCCCGGGCGCCTACCCGGGCATCGACGCCGAGGAGCGCAACCAGAGCGAGGCCATCGCCTGGAACCTGCGTGTGATGGCGCGCCTGAAGACGCCGATCATCGCCACCGTGATCGGTGAAGGCGGTTCCGGCGGCGCACTGGCCATCGGCGTGTGCGACCAGCTGAACATGCTGCAGTACTCGACCTACTCGGTGATCTCGCCGGAAGGTTGCGCCTCGATCCTGTGGAAGACCGCCGACCGCGCAGCCGATGCCGCCGAGGCCATGGGCGTGACCGCCGAACGTCTGAAGAGCCTGAACATCGTCGACAAGGTCATCGCGGAGCCGCTGGGCGGTGCTCACCGTGATCCGGCGAAGATGGCGGCCAATGTTCGCGCCGACCTGATCGAACAGCTGGACATGCTCGGCAAGCTCGACAACGACGCGCTGCTCAAGCGCCGTTACGATCGCCTGATGAGCTACGGCCTCTGATCGTAGTCTGACGCCCTCGATCGCGGGGCAAGCCCGCTCCCACGTTCTGTAGCGTGGGAGCGGGCTTGCCCCGCGATGCGATTTGAAGAGGGACTACTATGCTCGACCTCACTGCGCAACTCTCTCCCTGGCTCAACGCCCCGGCCTGGTACGTCGCCTTCTCCGGCGGCCTGGACTCCACCGTCCTCCTGCACCAGCTCGCCGACTACACCCGTAACCACCCCGCGCCCCCTCTGCGCGCCATCCATGTCCATCACGGCCTGCAAGCCGCCGCCGATACCTGGCCTGACCACTGCCGAGCGGTGTGCGCCGCCCTGGGTGTCGATCTTGATGTGATTTCTGTCCAGGTCGCCCCCTGCGCTAGCCTGGAGCAGGCGGCCCGCAATGCCCGCTACGGCGCCTTCGAAAAACGGCTGGGCGCGGGTGAGGTGCTGTTCACCGGCCAGCACCGTGATGACCAGGCCGAAACCCTGCTGTTCCGCCTGCTGCGCGGCGCCGGCCTACGTGGGTTGTCCGCCATGCCGCAACAGCGGCCGCTAGGGCAGGGCAGTCTGGTGCGTCCGCTGCTGGGGCTGTCGCGCCAGCAGTTGCAGGCCTACGCTGACAGACACGAGCTGGTATGGGTCGACGATCCTTCCAACAGCGATACCGCCTTCGCCCGCAACTTCCTGCGTGGCGATGTCTTCCCGATGCTGCGCCAGCGCTGGCCCCAGGCCGAAGCCAATCTGGCGCGCAGCGCCGAACACCTGGGCGAGGCACTGGGCCTGCTGGACGAACTGGCCGCCAGCGACCTGGCGGTCGCCTGCGACAATGCGCCGCTGTCATGGCTGGGTTTGGATTCACTCAGCCTCGAGGCGCTCACCGCACTGTCCCCGGCGCGTCAACGCAACGCCATGCAATTCTGGCTCAGCCAGCGCACCCGCCTGCCCGACAGCCGCCACTGGGCCGGCTGGAGCGACCTGCGCGACGCGGCGGCCGATGCCTGCCCGGTCTGGCGTCTGACCGACGGCGAAATGCATCGCAGCCATGGACGTATCTGGTGGCTGAGTGGCGATTGGCTGGCTGCGGTGTCGGGCGTTTACCCCTGGCTGGACAGCGGGAAACCGTTGCGCCTGCCGGGTAATGGCAGCGTTCGCCTGATGTCGGGCCTGCCAGGTGAAGGCCTGCATATCCGCTACCGCCAGGGCGGCGAGGTCATGCAACTGCCCGGCCGCGGCCGGCGCGATCTCAAGCGCCTGCTCAACGAGCTGCAGGTCCCGCACTTCGTGCGCCCGCGCCTGCCGCTGCTGTATCGTGGCGAGCAGTTGCTGGCGGTGGCCAACCTGCCCGAGCGGGTGCAGGCAGATTGCCAACTGCACTGGCAGCCGCCGACGAACGTGCAAGGTTTGAGCTGAAGGGTACATTCCGGTAGACTACCCTCCCTTCTTGATACAACTTCTGTGGGTTGCGCAAAAACACAGGAGTTGCCGATTACCAAGCAGTTTTTTGCTGGGCTGATTTCTTAAAATGACGAGCGAGCTCCATGCCGGGGATACCCCTGGTCTGTACAGACGCGGCAGTTTTTCGAGATGCACTGTGATTGACGCAGGTGATCGGGGGCTTCGGCCTTCCTTCGCTTTCTCCGGCGGCGCTGGCCGCCTTAACGCAGACTTCTAGGGTTTTTCATGACGCGCTACATATTCGTCACGGGCGGTGTTGTTTCTTCATTGGGGAAAGGCATTGCCTCGGCTTCCCTGGCGGCCATCCTGGAAGCGCGGGGGCTCAAAGTCACCATGCTCAAGCTGGACCCGTACATCAACGTCGACCCGGGCACCATGAGCCCGTTCCAGCACGGTGAAGTATTCGTCACCCACGACGGCGCCGAGACCGACCTCGACCTGGGCCACTACGAGCGGTTCATCCGCACCACGATGACCCAGAACAACAACTTCACCACCGGCCGTATCTACGAGCACGTGCTGCGCAAGGAGCGCCGTGGTGATTACCTGGGCGCGACCATCCAGGTCATCCCGCACATCACCGACGAGATCAAGCGCCGCATCATCAAGGGCGCCGGCGATGCCGACGTCGCGCTGGTCGAAATCGGCGGCACCGTGGGTGACATCGAGTCGCAACCGTTCCTCGAGGCGATCCGCCAGCTGCGCGTCGAAGTGGGCTCCAAGCGCGCCATGCTGATGCACCTGACCCTGGTCCCGTACATCGCCACCGCCGGCGAGACCAAGACCAAGCCGACCCAGCACTCGGTGAAGGAGCTGCGCTCCATCGGCCTGCAGCCGGATGTGCTGATCTGCCGCTCCGACCACCCGGTCGATGCCTCGTCGCGTCGCAAGATCGCGCTGTTCACCAACGTCGAAGAGCGTGCGGTGATCTCGCTGGAAGACGTCGACACCATCTACAAGATCCCTGGTGTGCTGCACGCACAAGGCCTGGACGACTTCGTCGTCGAGCGCTTCGGCCTGCAGTGCAACAGCGCCGACCTGTCCGAGTGGGACAAGGTCGTCGACGCCAAGCTCAACCCTGAGCAGGAAGTGACCATCGCCATGGTCGGCAAGTACATGGAGCTGCTGGATGCGTACAAGTCGCTGATCGAAGCGATGAGCCACGCCGGCATCACCAACCGCACCAAGGTCAACCTGCGCTACATCGACTCCGAAGACATCGAGAACCAGGGCACCAGCCTGCTCGAAGGCGCCGATGCCATCCTGGTCCCGGGCGGTTTCGGCCTGCGTGGCGTGGAAGGCAAGATCACCGCGGTGCAGTACGCCCGTGAGAACAAGGTTCCGTACCTGGGCATCTGCCTGGGCATGCAGGTGGCCGTGATCGAGTTCGCCCGTAACGTGATGGGCTGGAAAGACGCCAACTCCACCGAGTTCGACCGCAACAGCGGCCACCCGGTCGTCGGCCTGATCACCGAGTGGGCCGATGCCACCGGCGCGGTCGAGACCCGTACCGAAGCCTCCGACCTGGGTGGCACCATGCGCCTGGGCGCGCAGGACTGCCAGCTGGCGGCTGGCTCCAAGGTCCACGACTGCTACGGCAAGGACGTGATCACCGAGCGTCACCGTCACCGCTATGAAGTGAACAACAACCTGCTGCCGCAACTGGTCGATGCCGGCCTGGTGGTGTCCGGTCGTTCCGAAGACGGCGCGCTGGTCGAAGTGGTCGAGTCCAAGGAGCACCCATGGTTCGTCGCCTGCCAGTTCCACCCGGAATTCACCTCGACCCCGCGTGACGGCCACCCGCTGTTCAGCGGCTTCGTCAAGGCTGCCCTGGCACAGAAGAACAAGGCCTGATCCATGACTCAGAAGATCATTCGCGTCGGTAACATCGAGATCGCCAACGACAAGCCGTTCGTCCTGTTCGGCGGCATGAACGTCCTGGAGTCCCGTGACCTGGCCCTGAAGGTCTGCGAGGAGTACGTGCGGGTGACCGAGAAGCTCGGCATCCCATACGTGTTCAAGGCCAGCTTCGACAAGGCCAACCGTTCGTCGGTCAACTCGTACCGCGGCCCCGGCATGGAAGAAGGCCTGAAGATCTTCGAAGAGATCAAGCAGACCTTCAACGTGCCGGTGATCACCGACGTGCACGAGCCCTACCAGTGCGAGCCGGTGGCCAAGGTGTGCGACATCATCCAGCTGCCGGCCTTCCTGTCGCGCCAGACCGACCTGGTCGTGGCGATGGCCAAGACCGGTGCCGTGATCAACATCAAGAAGGCGCAGTTCCTGGCGCCCCACGAGATGAAGCACATCCTCGCCAAGTGCGTCGAGGCCGGCAACGATCAGCTCATCCTCTGTGAGCGCGGTTCGAGCTTCGGCTACAACAACCTGGTCGTGGACATGCTCGGCTTCGGCATCATGAAAGAGTTCGAGTACCCGGTGTTCTTCGACGTGACCCACTCGCTGCAGACCCCGGGTGGTCGCGCCGACTCCGCCGGCGGCCGTCGCGCCCAGGTCACCGACCTGGCCAAGGCCGGTATGAGCCAGGGCCTGGCGGGCCTGTTCCTCGAGGCCCACCCGGATCCGGACAACGCCAAGTGTGACGGTCCGTGTGCCCTGCGCCTGGACAAGCTGGAGCCGTTCCTGGCCCAGCTCAAGCAACTGGACGACCTGGTGAAAAGTTTTCCGACGGTAGAAACCGCGTAAAGCTCGTTTCTCGGGTAAAGTACCGCCCGTTCCACCCCTGACCTTTCGGTCAGGGGCTCCCTTCGCCAGGCCTGCCCGTGCCATGTCGCCTGGTGAACGGCAAGAATTCCCAAAAGCTGCGTTGTTTTCGTCAATTCTGGAGTGCTTACAACAATGGCAAAGATCGTCGACATCAAAGGTCGTGAAGTTCTCGATTCGCGTGGCAACCCCACCGTGGAAGCCGATGTACTGCTCGACAACGGCATCATCGGTAGCGCCTGCGCGCCGTCGGGTGCTTCCACTGGCTCGCGCGAAGCGCTGGAGCTGCGTGATGGCGACAAGAGCCGTTACCTGGGCAAGGGCGTGCTGAAGGCCGTCGGCAACATCAACGGCCCGATCCGCGACCTGCTGCTGGGCAAGGACCCGGCCGACCAGAAAGCCCTGGACCGTGCCATGATCGAGCTGGACGGTACCGAGAACAAGGCCAAGCTGGGCGCCAACGCCATCCTCGCCGTGTCCCTGGCCGCCGCCAAGGCCGCCGCCCAGGACCTGGACCTGCCGCTGTACGCGCACATCGCCAACCTCAATGGTACCCCGGGCCAGTACTCCATGCCGGTGCCGATGATGAACATCATCAACGGCGGCGAGCACGCCGACAACAACGTCGACATCCAGGAGTTCATGGTGCAGCCGGTTGGTGCCAAGACCTTCTCCGACGGCCTGCGCATGGGCACCGAGATCTTCCACCACCTCAAGGCCGTGCTGAAGGCCCGTGGCCTCAACACCGCCGTCGGTGACGAAGGTGGCTTCGCGCCGAACCTGGCTTCCAACGAAGACGCCCTGGCAGCCATTGCCGAAGCCGTCGAGAAGGCCGGCTACAAGCTGGGCACCGACGTGACCCTGGCCCTGGACTGCGCGGCTTCCGAGTTCTATGAAGACGGCAAGTACAACCTGTCCGGCGAAGGCAAGTCGTTCGACGCCGAAGGCTTCGCCGACTACCTGAAGGGCCTGACCGAGCGCTTCCCGATCATCTCGATCGAAGACGGCCTGGACGAGTCCGACTGGGCCGGCTGGAAGATCCTGACCGACAAGATCGGCGAGAAGGTCCAGCTGGTCGGCGACGACCTGTTCGTGACCAACACCAAGATCCTCAAGGAAGGCATCGAGAAAGGCATCGGCAACTCGATCCTGATCAAGTTCAACCAGATCGGTTCGCTGACCGAGACCCTGGAAGCCATCCAGATGGCCAAGGCCGCCGGCTACACCGCGGTGATCTCGCACCGTTCCGGTGAAACCGAGGACTCGACCATCGCCGATCTGGCCGTGGGTACTGCTGCCGGCCAGATCAAGACCGGTTCGCTGTGCCGTTCCGACCGCGTCAGCAAGTACAACCAACTGCTGCGCATCGAGGAGCAACTGGGCGCCAAGGCCGTATATCGCGGTCGTGCCGAGTTTCGCGGCTGAGCAAGAGATGGTAAAAAGGCAGCAGCCGGGGCCGGCTGAACGTTCGTACTGATCGTTCGGTTGTCTCCACGGGTTTCTGTCGACGAAGCCTGGCCTCGGCCAGGCTTCGTGCTATCGGAAGCTCGCTGCGGCGGCCTTTTTTACCCTGGATATCTTCATGCGCAGTCCCTATTGGTTGTTCCTCGTCCTGCTCCTGCTGCTCGGCGGCCTGCAATATCGCCTTTGGGTAGGTAATGGCAGCCTGGCGCAAGTGACCGAACTCAAACAGCAGATCGCCGACCAGCATGCGGAAAACGAACGCCTGCTGGAGCGCAATCGTGTGCTCGATGCCGAGGTCCTGGAGTTGAAGAAAGGTATGGAGACCGTGGAAGAACGGGCTCGTCATGAGCTGGGGATGGTCAAGGAGGGCGAAACCCTCTACCAGCTGCCGCAGAAATGACAAACGAACTGCCGGCCTTCTGGGCCGTGATTCCCGCCGCGGGCGTTGGTGCCCGCATGGCTGCCGACCGTCCCAAGCAGTACTTGCAACTGGGCGGGCAGACGATTCTCGAGCACAGCCTCGACTGTTTCCTCGACCATCCCATGCTCAAGGGCCTGGTGGTCAGCATTGCCGAACAAGACCCCTACTGGCCCGGCCTGCGTTGCGCCAGCGATCCGCGCATCCAGCGCGCCCCGGGCGGTAGCGAGCGCGCCGACTCGGTGCTCAACGCGCTGTTGCTGCTGCATGCCCAGGGCGCGGCGGATGACGACTGGGTGCTGGTGCACGACGCCGCGCGGCCGAACCTGGCACGTAGCGATCTGGACAAGTTGCTGTCAGCCCTGGCTGAAGATCCCGTCGGCGGATTGCTCGCCGTACCCGCCCGGGACACGCTCAAGCGTGCCGACGGCGAGGGCCGGGTGGCGGCCACGGTTGATCGCAGCACCGTCTGGCAGGCCTATACCCCGCAGATGTTCCGCCTTGGCATGCTGCACCGGGCGCTGGCCGAGTGCCTGGTGTCCGATGTGGCGGTCACCGACGAGTCGTCCGCCATCGAATGGGCCGGTTATGCGCCGCGCCTGGTCGAAGGGCGCAGCGACAACATCAAGGTGACCCGGCCAGAGGACTTGGAGTGGCTGCGCCAGCGCTGGGCCGGGCGCCGCTGAGCGCCGACCTGGCACTGTCCCTGTAGGAGCGGGCTTGTCCCGCGAACACCGGCAAAGCCGGTGCCATGCGACGCGGCGCCTGCTTTGCGGGGCAAGTCCGCTCCTACAGGGGAGTGCTGCTATATTCTGGCAACTGTGCCAACCCTTCCTTGAGATAGTCCACCAATCGCCTCACCTTCGGCGACAGATGCCGCTGCTGCGGATACAACGCCCACACTGCCGTATTCGGCGGCTGATGCCCCTCCAGCAACGACACCAGCGCCCCGCTGTGAAAATGCTCGAGCACGTAATAGTCCGGCAACTGGCACAGCCCCATCCCCTGCAGCGCCGCGTCCAGCACCGCCTGGCCGCTGTTGCAGCGCCAGTTGCCCTGCACCCGCTGGGTGATCTCGCGACCCTCCTGCTGCAGTGCCCACAGGTCCGAACTACCCACCAGGCAGTTGTGCCGCGCCAGCTCCGACAGGCTGTGCGGCCGCCCATAGCGCTCCAGGTAGGCCGGCGACGCGCACAGGTACATGCGCCTTGGTGCCAGGCGCGTGGCCACCAGCCGCGAATCCTGCAAGCGCCCCAGGCGAATCGCCAGGTCCATGCCTTCGTGCAGCAGGTCGAGGGTACGGTTGCTCAGCTCCACTTCGACCCGCAACTGCGGATACTGCGCCATGAAGCGCGTCACCAGCGGCACGATGAAGCGTTCGCCATAGGCCACCGCGCAGGTCATGCGCAGCAGGCCCTTGGGCTCGCTGGCCAGGTCGCCCATGGCGCGCAGCGCCTCCTCGCGGCCATCCTGCAGGCGCTGGCAGTGCTGGAGAAAGGTCTGCCCGGCTTCGCTCAGGGTCACCCGTCGGGTGCTGCGATACAACAGGCGAGTCTGCAGGCGTTCTTCCAGGCGGGCGATCTGCCGGCTGATGTGCGAGGACGACACCCCCAGGCGTTCGGCGGCGGCGGTGAACTGGCCCGATTCGGCCACCGCGACGAACTCGTCGATGCCCTCCCAGCGACTGCTCATGGATTATCCCTGCATAGCAATAATGTTTTGTGAATGGCTGGATTATTCATCAAAAGGCGGTGAATTACACTGACCGCCAGTAACCGACATCCTTCTGGAGACCTTTGATGATCAAGTCCCGCGCTGCCGTCGCCTTCGAGGCCAAGAAACCCCTGGAAATCGTCGAAGTGGACGTGGCCATGCCCAAGGCCGGCGAAGTGCTGCTGCGCGTCGTCGCCTCGGGTGTCTGCCATACCGACGCCTACACCCTGTCCGGCGCCGACCCGGAAGGTATCTTCCCGTCGATCCTCGGCCACGAAGGCGGGGCGATCGTCGAGGCGGTGGGCGAGGGCGTTACCTCGGTGGCGGTCGGTGACCATGTGATCCCGCTGTACACCCCCGAATGCGGCCAGTGCAAATTCTGCCTGTCGGGCAAGACCAACCTGTGCCAGGCCATCCGCGCCACCCAGGGCAAGGGCCTGATGCCCGACGGCACTACCCGCTTCAGCTACAAGGGCCAGCAGCTGTTCCACTACATGGGCACCTCGACCTTCTCCGAGTACACCGTGCTACCGGAAATCTCCGTGGCCAAGATCCAGAAGGAAGCTCCGCTGGAGAAGGTCTGCCTGCTCGGTTGCGGCGTGACCACCGGCATCGGCGCGGTACTCAACACCGCCAAGGTCAAGCCGGGTGACACCGTGGCCATCTTCGGCCTTGGCGGCATCGGCCTGTCGGCAGTGATCGGCGCGGTCAAGGCCAAGGCTTCGCGCATCATCGCCATCGACATCAATCCGGCCAAGTTCGAGATCGCCCGCCAGCTGGGCGCTACCGACTGCATCAACCCGAAAGACTACGACCGCCCGATCCAGGAAGTAATCGTCGACCTCACCGACGGCGGGGTCGATTTCTCCTTCGAGTGCATCGGCAACGTGCAACTGATGCGCGCGGCGCTGGAGTGCTGTCACAAGGGCTGGGGCGAGTCGGTGATCATCGGCGTGGCCGGTGCTGGCCAGGAAATCGCCACCCGTCCGTTCCAGCTGGTCACCGGTCGCGTCTGGCGCGGTTCGGCCTTCGGCGGCGTGCGGGGTCGCAGCGAGCTGCCGAGCTACGTCGAGATGGCCGAGAAGGGCGAGATCCCGTTGGACACCTTCATCACCCACACCATGGGCCTGGAGGACATCAACAAGGCCTTCGACCTGATGCACGAAGGCAAGAGCATCCGCAGCGTGATCCACTTCTGAGGGCCCCGCCATGACCCTGGAAAACCTCTCCTGCCAGAAGAGCTTCGGCGGCTGGCACAAGCGTTACCGGCACACTTCCAAGGTGCTCGGCTGCGACATGGTGTTCGCCGTCTACCTGCCGCCCCAGGCCGAGCAGGGCGAGAAGCTGCCGGTGCTGTACTGGCTCAGCGGCCTGACCTGCACCGACGAGAACTTCATGCAGAAGGCCGGCGCCCAGCGCCTGGCCGCCGAGCTCGGGCTGATCATCGTCGCCCCGGACACCAGCCCGCGTGGCGAGCAGGTGCCGGGTGATCCGGATGGCGCCTGGGACTTCGGTCTGGGCGCGGGGTTCTACCTCAACGCCACCCAGCAGCCCTGGGCCCAGCATTACCGGATGCACGACTACGTGGTGGAGGAGTTGCCGGCCCTGATCGAGGCGCACTTCCCGGCGTCCGACCAGCGCAGCATCAGCGGTCATTCCATGGGCGGGCACGGAGCGCTGGTCTGCGCCCTGCGCAACCCCGGGCGCTATCGTTCGGTGTCGGCGTTCTCGCCGATCAGCAATCCGATGGATTGCCCCTGGGGCGAGAAGGCGTTTTCCCGCTACCTGGGCGAGGACCGTGCGCGCTGGCGCGAGTGGGACGCCAGCGTGCTGCTGGCTGAGCCCGGGCAGTGCCCGCCGTTGCTGGTGGACCAGGGCGATCGCGATGACTTCCTCGACAAGCAGCTCAAGCCGCAGGCGCTGGAGCAGGCAGCGCGCAAGGGCGGCCATGCGCTGACCCTGCGCCTGCAGCCGGGCTATGACCATAGCTACTACTTCATCGCCAGCTTCATTGATGAACACCTGCGTCATCATGCGGTGGCGTTGGGCAGGGTTTAAAGGTCGATGGCTTTTCGTCTGTAGGCGCGGCCTTGTGCCGCGAAAGGGCCGCGAAGCGGCCCCAGGATGTCAGCGTCACCGCCAGTCCCGCCGGGGCTGCTGCGCAGCCCTTTCGCGGCACAAGGCCGCTCCTACAGCGCCGCCCAATACTGCATGAAAGCAGGTAGAATCACGCCCTGACTCAATCAGGGCGTTTTTCTATGCGTATTGGCCACGGCTACGATGTCCACCGTTTCTGCGACGGTGATTTCATTACCTTGGGCGGGGTGCGTATCCCCCACAAGTTCGGCCTGCTGGCCCACTCCGACGGCGACGTGCTGCTGCACGCCCTGAGCGATGCCCTGCTTGGCGCTGCGGCGCTGGGCGACATCGGCAAGCATTTCCCCGACACCGACCCGCAGTTCAAGGGCGCCGACAGCCGCGTCCTGTTGCGCCACGTGGTTACCGTCGTGCGCGACAAGGGCTGGAAGGTCGGCAACGTCGACGCCACCATCGTCGCCCAGGCGCCGAAGATGGCCCCGCATATCGAAATCATGCGCCAGCAGATCGCCGCAGACCTGCAGGTCGAACTCGACCAGGTCAACGTCAAGGCCACCACCGAAGAAAAGCTGGGCTTCACCGGTCGCGAGGAGGGCATCGCCGTGCACGCGGTCGCCCTGCTGCTGCCAGCATGACCGAACTGGAACTGCTGGGCCCACGGGCCTCGGGCGATGCATTGGGCACTGCAGTGCTCAAGGCGGTGGCCGAAGACTTCCAGGTCGATGAAGTCCTTGATATCCCGCTGTCCGGCCAGGGCGAGCACCTGTGGCTGTGGGTCGAGAAGCGCGACCTCAACACCGAGGAGGCGGCCCGCCGCCTGGCCCGCGCCGCCGGCGTGCCGGTGCGCGCCATCAGCTATGCCGGCCTCAAGGACCGCCAGGCCCTGACCCGCCAGTGGTTCAGCCTGCACCTGCCGGGCAAGGCCGACCCCGACCTGTCCCGCGCCGAGGACGACACCCTGCGGGTGCTCAAGCAGGTGCGCCACCAGCGCAAGCTGCAGCGTGGCGCGCACTCGGCCAATGGCTTCACCTTGCGCCTGACCGCGCTGCAGGCCGACCGCCCGGCCCTCGATGCCCGCCTGGAGCAACTCAAGCTGCAGGGCGTGCCCAATTACTTCGGCAGCCAGCGTTTCGGCCATGGCGGTGGCAACGTGCATGATGCCCAGGGCTGGGCCGCACGCCAGGCATTGCCCGAGCAGCGTAACGTGCGCTCGCGGTTGTTGTCGGCCGGGCGCAGCTACCTGTTCAACCAGGTGCTGGCCGCCCGGGTGGCAGACGGCAGCTGGCAGCGCGCCCAGGTCGGCGACCTGCTGGCGTTCACCGACAGCCGCAGTTTCTTCCCGGCAGGGGAGGCCGAGTGCAGCGATCCGCGCCTGGCCATTCTCGACCTGCATCCCACCGGCCCGCTGTGGGGCGAGGGGCAATCGCCTTGCGCTGGCGCGACCCAGGCGCTCGAGAGCGAAGTTGCCGCCCGCCATCCGGCGTTGTGCCAATGGCTGGCGCGAGCGGGCATGGATCACGAACGGCGCATCCTGCGGCTCCCTATTGGGCGTCTGTCGTGGCATTATCCCGAGCCTGATATCCTGCAACTGGAATTCGTCCTTCCGGCCGGATGCTTCGCCACCGTGGTGGTGCGCGAACTCGTCGATCTGGTGCCGGCAGGGCAGACGGACAGCCCATGCGTATTCTGATTTCGAATGACGACGGTGTTACCGCACCCGGCATCGCCGCGCTGCATGAAGCGCTGGCGGATTACGCCGAGTGCGTGGTGATTGCCCCGGATCAAGACAAGAGCGGCGCCAGCAGTTCGCTGACGCTCGACCGGCCGCTGCACCCGCAGACCCTGGCCAACGGCTTCATCAGCCTCAACGGCACGCCCACCGACTGCGTGCACCTGGGGCTCAACGGCCTGCTGCCGGAAACCCCCGACATGGTGGTGTCCGGCATCAACCTGGGTGCCAACCTGGGGGATGACGTGCTGTATTCCGGCACGGTCGCCGCCGCGCTGGAAGGGCGTTTCCTCGGCGGCACCTCGCTGGCCTTCTCGCTGCTTTCGCGTCTGCCCGATAACCTGCCGACCGCCGCCTATATCGCCCGGCGCCTGGTCGAGGCGCAGTCGCGCCTGGAACTGCCGCCGCGCACCGTGCTCAACGTCAACATCCCCAACCTGCCGCTGGAGCACATCCGCGGCATCCAGCTTACCCGCCTGGGGCACCGGGCGCGTGCCGCGGCGCCGACCAAGGTGGTCAACCCGCGGGGCAAGGAAGGTTACTGGATCGCCGTGGCCGGCGATGCCGAGGATGGCGGGCCGGGTACCGATTTCCATGCGGTGATGCAAGGCTACGTGTCGATCACGCCGTTGCAGCTGGACCGTACCTTCAACGATGCCTTCGAGCGCCTCGATGGCTGGCTGGAGGGCGTGCTCTGATGCGCGAACAGGACGATCTGCAGCGTCGCGGCATCGGCATGACCTCCCAGCGTACCCGGGAGCGGCTGATCCAGCGCCTCTACGAAGAAGGCGTGTCGAACGCCAAGGTACTCGAGGCCATTCGCCGCACCCCGCGCCACCTGTTTGTCGATGAAGCCCTGGCCCATCGAGCCTACGAGGACACGGCGCTGCCGATCGGCCACAACCAGACGATCTCCCAGCCGTTCATGGTCGCGCACATGAGCGAGCTGCTTCTGGAGGCCGGGCCCCTGGACAAGGTGCTGGAGATCGGCACCGGTTCTGGCTACCAGACCGCGATCCTGGCCCAGCTGGTGGAGCGGGTGTTCTCGGTGGAGCGGATCAAGGTCCTGCAGGACCGGGCCAAGGAGCGCCTGGTCGAGCTCAACCTGCGCAACGTGGTGTTCCGCTGGGGCGACGGCTGCGAAGGCTGGCCGGCGCTGGCGCCGTACAACGGCATCATCGTTACCGCGGTCGCCCCGGAAGTGCCCCAGGCACTGCTCGACCAGCTGGCGCCGGGCGGGCGCATGGTGATCCCGGTCGGGCCGGCGGGGGAGACCCAGCAGCTGATGCTGATCGTGCGCGAAGAACATGGCTTCTCGCGCCGGGTACTCGGGGCCGTACGCTTCGTACCCCTGCTCAACGGCCCGCTGGCCTGACCTGCGCAACGGAATATTTGCGCCGGCGACGAATTCTTGCGCCTGGCCCCTGTCTATCTGGCGTGGCGTTTTTCGTACACCGATCAGGCCAACAGCGAGTCACCCCAAGGTGGGTGGCTCGGTTATAATTGAAACAATATTGCATTTCGTATCGTCATTTTTGACAGCATGAGGGGAGCGCGGGTGGGTCACACAGGCATGCGGCAGCGCAAGGAACGGTCGGTATTGAAGCTTCTGGTGATTGCGCTGGCCATGGGGACCCTGTTGGCTGGCTGTTCCAGCACCAGCTCCAACGGCGCCCGCGTGGTCGACCGCAACAACGCCGCGCCCAAGCGCCCGACCGTCACCTCGGGGCAGTACATCGTCAAGCCCGGCGACACGCTGTTCTCCATCGCCTTCCGCTATGGCTGGGACTACAAGGAGCTGGCGGCGCGCAACAACATTCCCGCCCCCTACACCATCCGTCCGGGCCAGCCGATTCGTTTCAGCAGCGGCGCGGGGGGCAGCACCACGGTTGTCAGCAGCCCTTCTTCGTCGAGCAAGACCACCGTCATCCGCCGACCGGTCGGCAGCACCGCGCCGACGACCAGTAATGGCAAAAGTGCCACTACTGCCTCTTCCACCACCTCGCAAACGGTTGCCCAGGTGCCCGCCGCAGAGCGCGCCGTCGGCGGTTGGACGTGGCCGGCGAGCGGCGTGCTGATTGGTAAATTCGCTTCAAACGGTAGTTTGAATAAAGGCATTGATATCGCCGGTGATTTGGGACAGCCTGTTTTTGCTGCGTCTGATGGAGCGGTGGTCTACGCCGGCAGTGGCTTGAGGGGCTATGGCGAGCTCATCATCATCAAACACAGCGATACCTACGTCAGTGCCTACGGTCACAACCGCAGGCTTTTGGTTCGGGAGGGGCAGCAGGTCAAGGCAGGGCAGACGATCGCAGAAATGGGGTCCACGGGCACTGATCGGGTGAAGCTGCATTTCGAGATTCGCCGCCAGGGCAAACCCGTCGATCCGCTCCAGTTCCTGCCACGCCGTTGATCATTGTCCCGGCCTGTTCCTTGGATGTAGAGGGGACAGGCTCCAGCGCTGCCATGGAAGGGTGACGCTCGAGTCTGAGTTCGAACTCAGCAAAGGACTATAACAATGGCTCTCAGTAAAGAAGTGCCGGAGTTTGACATCGACGATGACCTCCTTCTCATGGAGACGGGCATCGTTTTGGAAACGGATGTGGTGTCAGACGAACCTGCTGTACCTTCGGTTCGGACCAAGTCGAAACAGGGCGCATCGCTCAAGCAGCACAAGTACATCGACTACAGTCGCGCACTTGATGCTACTCAACTGTATCTGAATGAAATCGGCTTCTCGCCCCTGCTTTCGCCAGAGGAAGAAGTGCATTTCGCGCGCCTGTCGCAAAAAGGCGACCCGGCCGGTCGCAAGCGCATGATCGAAAGCAACCTGCGCCTGGTGGTCAAGATCGCCCGCCGTTACGTCAATCGTGGCTTGTCGTTGCTCGACCTGATCGAGGAAGGCAACCTGGGACTGATCCGTGCGGTGGAGAAATTCGACCCCGAGCGGGGCTTCCGCTTCTCGACCTACGCGACCTGGTGGATCCGCCAGACCATCGAACGGGCGATCATGAACCAGACCCGCACCATCCGCCTGCCCATCCACGTGGTCAAGGAGCTCAACGTCTACTTGCGCGCTGCCCGCGAGCTGACGCAGAAACTCGACCACGAGCCGTCGCCGGAAGAAATCGCCAGCCTGCTGGAGAAACCGGTGGCCGAGGTCAAGCGCATGCTCGGCCTGAACGAGCGGGTGTCCTCGGTGGATGTCTCGCTCGGCCCTGACTCGGACAAGACGCTGCTCGACACGCTCACCGACGATCGCCCCACCGATCCGTGCGAACTGCTGCAGGACGACGACCTGTCGCAGAGCATCGACCAGTGGCTGGGCGAGCTGACCGACAAGCAGCGCGAGGTGGTGGTGCGGCGTTTCGGCCTGCGTGGGCATGAAAGCAGCACCCTCGAGGATGTCGGCCTGGAGATCGGCCTGACCCGCGAGCGCGTGCGGCAGATCCAGGTCGAAGGCCTCAAGCGTCTGCGCGAGATCCTTGAGAAGAATGGCCTGTCCAGCGAGTCGCTGTTCCAGTAGTCACTGACGTGCTTAGGCGAACGCCCCGACTTGTTCGGGGCGTTTGCGTTTTAGATTGGCTGATCTGACGCCATCGCGGGGCAAGCCCGCTCCCACGCTGCTTTTGGGGGCTGGACGCGAAACCTGTAGGAGCGGGCTTGCCCCGCGAAGGCGTCCTCAATACCAACCCCATAGCCTGCTCCCCTGCGAAGTATTTATTTCTCCACCCTCGTAGCATCGCGTGTAAGCATTTGCTCACTCGTCATGTAAGCGATCGCTGTAGGGATCAGTAAATCAATGTCGTTTCCAACGGCGTACTTTTTCTAACTAACTGATATTTATGACTTTTATAAATATCAAAAGATGTGTCACCTGAATCATCCTGAGATATTCGCCGCTTGTTCCCTACCGAGGAATCGCTAGTATTCGAACTGTGTCAAGGGACAGACACAGGCCTTCAAGGATGACGGCCAGGGACATCGCGGGACGCGATTCATCAGGATGATGATTGGGACATACAGGGACTACGGAAAAAATGTGGGCGGGTCAAACCGCCCCTTTTTTTTGCCCGTCGGAAATGAAAAAAGGCCCTTTCGGGCCTTTTTCGCAACTGGGCGCTATCAGCGCTCCAGGTCGGCAATCTTGCCCGTCTTGCCATCCCACTCTTCGGCGTCCGGCAGGGCGTCTTTCTTCTCGGTGATGTTCGGCCAGATCTCCGCCAGCTCGGCGTTCAGCTCGATGAAGTTCTCCATGCCGGACGGCACTTCGTCTTCCGAGAAAATCGCCTGGGCCGGGCACTCCGGCTCGCACAGCGCACAGTCGATGCACTCGTCCGGGTGAATCACCAGGAAGTTCGGGCCTTCGTAGAAGCAGTCCACCGGACAGACTTCCACGCAGTCGGTGTACTTGCATTTGATGCAGTTGTCGGTGACGACGAAGGTCATTTCTAATTCTCTCCTCAGGCGACGGCAGCTTGCCCTTCCTTACCAGGGCAGCGCGGTTCACGGTGCTGGCTGCAGGCCAGGCTAATAACCTGCAGTGCTCGCAAACCGCGCCGGATTCTACCAGCTTGCGCGGTGGGCCGTTATAACAGGTTTTTCAGTTGATATAGCATTTCGATAGCTTGGCGCGGCGTCATGTCGTCCAGGTCCAGCTTGCCCAGCTTCTCGATGGCTGGGTGTGGCAGGCTGGCGAACAGGTCGCTCTGGTGCGGCACGTGAGGCATGTTGTCGCGGGCTGGCGTGACCGGCGCCTCGTGGGGCAGGCTGGCGGTTTCCAGCCGGCCGAGGTGCTCGCGGGCGCGTTGGATCACCGCCGCCGGCACGCCCGCCAACTGCGCCACGGCCAGGCCGTAGCTCTGGCTCGCCGGGCCCGGCAGGACGTGGTGCAGGAACACGATGCGTTCGTTGTGTTCGGTGGCGTTCAGGTGCACGTTGGCCACTAGCGGTTCGCTGTCCGGCAGCACGGTCAGTTCGAAGTAGTGGGTGGCGAACAGCGTGTAGGCGCGCAACTGGGCCAGGCGCTCGGCGGCGGCCCAGGCCAGCGACAGGCCATCGAAGGTACTGGTGCCGCGGCCGACTTCGTCCATCAGCACCAGGCTGCGGTCGGTGGCGTTGTGCAGGATATTGGCGGTCTCGCTCATCTCGACCATGAAGGTCGAACGCCCGCCGGCCAGGTCGTCGCTGGAGCCGATACGGGTGAAGATGCGGTCGACCGGCGACAGTTCGCAGGCGGCTGCCGGGACGAAGCTGCCGATATGGGCCATCAGCACGATCAGCGCGGTCTGGCGCATGTAGGTGGACTTACCGCCCATGTTCGGGCCGGTGATGATCAGCATGCGCGTGCTGTTGTCCAGGCCCAGGTCGTTGGCCACGAATGGCGTGGTCAGCACCTGCTCGACCACCGGGTGACGGCCCTGCTCGATGCGCAGGCACGGCTCCTCGACGAAGCTTGGGCAGTTCAGGTCCAGGTTCAGGGCGCGCTCGGCCAGGTTGCTCAGCACATCCAGTTCGGCCAGGGCGGCGGCGCTGTCCTGCAGCGGCGCCAGGTGTTCGATCAGGGTTTCGAGCAAGGCATCGTAGAGCATCTTCTCGCGGGCCAGGGCGCGGCTCTTGGCCGACAGTGCCTTGTCCTCGAAGGTCTTGAGCTCGGGGGTGATGAAGCGTTCGGCGCCCTTGAGCGTCTGCCGCCGGATGTAGTCGGCGGGTGCCTGCTCGGCCTGCTTGGTCGGCAGTTCGATGAAGTAGCCGTGCACGCGGTTGTAGCCAACCTTGAGGTTGGCCAGGCCCGTGCGGGCCTTCTCGCGGGCTTCGAGGTCGATGAGGAACTGGCCGGCGTTCTCGCTGATCGCCAGCAGCTCGTCCAGTTCGCTGTCGTAGCCGGTCTTGAGCACGCCACCGTCGCGGATCACCGCCGGTGGGTTGTCGATGATCGCCCGCTCCAGCAGGCCGGCCAGCTCCGGATAGGTGCCGGTGATCGCGGCCAGGCGCGCCAGGTGTGGCGCCTCCAGCTCGGTCATGGCGTTCTGCAGCTCGGGCAGGGCGCCGAGGGCGTCGCGCAGGCGCGCCAGGTCACGGGGACGGGCGTTGCGCAGGCCGATCCGCGCGAGGATCCGCTCGATGTCGCCGATTTCCTTGAGCTGCGGCTGCAGCTTCTCGAAACGGTAGCCGTCGAGCAGGCAGCGGATCGAATCCTGGCGGGCCTTGAGCACCTTCAGGTCGCGCAGCGGACGGTTCAGCCAGCGGGTCAGCAGGCGGCTGGCCATGGCGGTCTGGCAACGGTCGATGACCGATTGCAGGGTGTTGTCGCGGCCACCGGCCAGGTTGATGTCCAGCTCCAGGTTGCGGCGGCTGGCGGCATCGAGGATGACCGTGTCGTCCAGGCGCTCGTGACGCAGGCTGCGCAGGTGGGGCAGGGCGGTGCGCTGGGTTTCCTTGGCGTAGGTCAGCAGGCAGCCGGCGGCGCCGATGGCCAGGGTCAGCTTGTCGCAGCCAAAGCCCTTGAGGTCCTGGGTGGCGAACTGCTGGCAGAGGCTCTTGCGCGCCGTGTCGCGGTCGAAGTCCCACGGTGCGCGGCGACGGGCGCCGGGGCGCTTTTCGGCCGGCAGGCCCTGCGGCCAATCGTCGGGGATCAGCAGTTCCACCGGGTTGATGCGTTCGAGCTCGGCCAGCAGGTTCTCCCAGCCCTTGATTTCCTGCACGCTGAAGTTGCCGCTGGTGATGTCCAGCACCGCCAGGCCGAACAGGCGCTCGTCACCCAGCAGGGCGGCGATCAGGTTGTCGCGGCGCTCGTCGAGCAAGGCCTCGTCGCTGATCGTGCCCGGGGTGATGATGCGCACCACCTGGCGCTCCACCGGGCCCTTGCTGGTGGCCGGGTCGCCGATCTGCTCGCAGATGACCACCGACTCGCCGAGCTTGACCAGCTTGGCCAGGTAGCCTTCCAGCGAGTGGAACGGAATCCCGCACATGGGAATCGACTGGCCCGCCGACTGCCCGCGGGCGGTCAGGGTGATATCCAGCAGTTTCGCGGCTTTCTTCGCATCTTCGTAGAAGATCTCGTAGAAATCGCCCATGCGGTAGAACATCAGCTGGTCTGGGTGCTGGTTTTTCAGCTTCCAGTACTGCTGCATCATCGGGGTGTGTGCGCTGAGATCGGAAATTGCTTTATTCATCAGTGAGTTGCAGGCAAGTCTTTGGAGGACTGGGGCAGGATTGGGGTGACGTCCACGGTTGAAACACCGTGATACGCCTGCTGTGCCACCTAAAAGGCTGGCGAGAGGGTATCACGAACGACGGGTCGCCTTCTGTCAGAAAATCGAGGCATCAGTTCATCGCGGTTGGCAGCTTTCGTGCGACAACCAGCCGTGATCCTCCCAGGGGCAGGTTCAGCCCCCGTCGAATCATTGCCAGTTCAAGGTTCAATGCCCACTCAAAGATCCCGTTCAACGCAGGGTGGATGCGCAGTTCGGCCATTTCGTCGGGCTTTGCGTCGTCTGAGTGCTTTTTCATCAGACGGGACAGGTACATCGCTGGCAGCAAGGTGCTGACAAACGAGGTGCTTCGAACGACTTCCAATCCAGCCCGGACCATCTTGCCATGCAGTTCACTGGCCTCATATCGCCTGACATGACAGGCATGTACATCCACGGAGCTCCACAGCCAGCGATGTTGCGGAACGGTGATGAACAACATGCCGTTTGGCGCCAGGGCCCTGGCCATCTGATCCAGAACCTGCTCATCCTCTTCGATATGCTCAAGCACATCGAAAGCGCCGATGACATCCGGTGCTGACGCGAAATTGATTTGCCTGGCATCCATTTGTTGGAACTCGACATCGGGAAGCCGCTGCCGCGCGTAAACCAGGCCTTCATTGAAGTACTCGCTGCCCGAGAGGTGTGCTTCAGGGAATGCACGGGCCACGGCAGATATGACGAACCCTGTGCCGCAGCCGATCTCATGAAATGAGGTCAGCTGCGGCATGTACTTTTTCAGTGCCCAGATGATGATTTTGTTTCTAGCGCGAAACCAGAAGTTCTTGCCCTCCAGGCTCGCCAATTCCTGATAGAAGTCTTTGCGGAAACCGGTTTTCATTTCGAGTCACCACGAAATACGAAATACTTGCAGGCCAGGAAACCATAAAGCGCGACGACCAGGATGGCGACTGCCTGCACGGCCTGATGGGGGTAACCAAGTAGGTCGGAGAAAATGAGCAATAACAAAAAATTCAGCAAGTAGCCGATGATATGCATTTGCACATAACGAAGCATTGCGCCACGTTGCTTGACTTGCATGAAAGTCCATTGATGGTTGGCGATGAAGCCGAAGACTACGCCGATGAGGTACATGAGTGTCATCGAGAGTTTCTTGCCGACGTCTGCGTAGACGAGGAGCAGGTAGCCAAGATAGACCAGGCCATTGCTCGTTACGCCAACAATGCCGTAACGAATGAATTGGGCAAGGGTGGTGGCGCTTGGGGATCTCAACGTCAGCACCTCAGAAGGTCTTTTGTCTGACGATGTACAGCGGCCGCTTCTTGGTTTCGTCGAACGTCTTGCCGATATAGATGCCGACAACACCCTGAATGGAGATGATCACCCCGCCAATGAAGAACAGCGACACCATCAGGCTGGTCCAGCCAGGTACGACCGCACCGTGCAGTAACGTGGTGGTGAGCAGGTAGGCGCCATACAGGAAAGACAGCAATGCCATGGAAAAACCGAGCTTGACCGCTAACCGCAGAGGCTTGTCGGAATAGGCGATGATGGTTTCCATCGCCAGATCCCAGAGTTTCGAGAAGGTATAGGTGCTCTCGCCATGTGGGCGCTCGGCGTGCTCGACCGCAATACCGGTGGTGTTGAACCCCATCCAGTGGACCAGGGCACCAAAAAAGCGCAGTTGCTCACGCATCTGGCAGAGGTTGTCGACCACCTTGCGGGAGATGATCCGAAAGTTGCCACTGTCGCCATCGTAGTCAAAGTCGGCCAGGTAACTGAACATCTTGTAGAACAGCCACGACGTGAGCCGCTTGAGTGGCGCGTCACGGCGTTTGCCGCGCAGCGCTAGGACAATGTCGAAGCCTTCCTGGGCCTTGGCATAAAGGCGCGGGATTTCCTCGGGCCGATCCTGCAGATCACAGTCCATGACGACGACCCACTGACCGCGACAGCTGTCCAGGCCTGCGGTGATACCGTAGTGTTGTCCGAAATTGCGGCTTAACTGGATACCCCGGACACGGGGATCACTTGCGGCGAGCCGTTCGATGATCTCCCATGAGCGATCACCCCCACAGTCCTCGACCAGCAGAATCTCGAAATCAAGAGAAATCGTCTCCAGCGAGGCTTTCAGGCGTCGGTACAATTCGTCGAGAGATTGCTCAGCCTTGTAGACCGGTATGACAACCGACAATAGAGGATCTGCAGTCTGTAGTGGCATCGTATTCCGTGACTTTCTTGTTGAGCGTTGAATTGACTGTTACCAGTACTGCATGTAGCCAAACAGAAGTTCTTGACGGTAATAGAACACGCCGCAAGCCGTGTGTGCGAAGAACACGCTGAGGCAGAGGCCGTACTTTATCTTATCGAACACGGTGCGGGTCAGGGACTTGCGATCACCGAGCAGGAACGCCAGCGAGAACAGGAATGCCAGGTACAGGCCGATCTGCCCGCTCCACCAGAAGTTGCCGGCATACATTCGATAGCCACTTTCGGCGAAGAAGTAGGTGAGGATCATGCCCATCAGCAGGCACAGGAACGCCAGCACGAAGGCCTTATTCTGTGTGCTCGCCTTGGGATAGGAGAGCAGCACAAGCAGCGGGAAGGCAATCGACAGGAACAGCTTGCCAGTCAGGAAATTCGAGTAGTGGGAGAATGTTTCGAATGGCAGGAACAGCACGTGGCTTTCTTCATTGCCCGTCCCGGTGGAAAGCCCTTGGTAAAAGTAGGTGTGGAAGAACTGAAGGCTGAGCACCAGTAGGACAGGGAGGAAAAAGGCCCCGTAGATGTACGGGCGTTTCAGGGTGGAATGCAGTTGCTGGGTGATCATCAGGAACAGCACGAACGCCGGCAGGACGATCAGCAGGAAGTTCGGTTTGGAAATACCGCAGACGAAAATCGCAGCAGCAAACGCGAGGGCACTGGGCAGTGGATCTCCTGCGGGGCGGTCCACTGTCTTCAGGGCATAGCAGAACACGATCAATGACAACGGTTTGAGCAGCAGCATGGTGGGGCTGTGGTAGACCGTGATGCCGATGTAGCCGAAGTACAAGTGGTTATCGACGAAAAAGAACGCCTGCAGCGGTGTCACCAGGAGCAGGCAGACAGAGAACACAAAGGCAACGGGCAACGATGTGCGGGGCGCTAGAACACGGTAGCTGAGGATGGCCAGCAACGAAATGGCCAGGAGGATCACCACAGTTGAAGCCGCGATGTAGTCGATGGCCAGCAACTTCTTCGCAACGATGACCAGAACGTGATAAAGCGGGTGCGGAAGTATGAGCTTGCCGTGCTCTTCGATTTCGCTCGCCCATTTCAGGTGGGCGACATAGTCACCACCAATGGCGGATAGCTTGCTGATCAGCGGTTCGAAGATGGCGACGCTGATGACCAGCAATGCGAAGTACACCGCACCTTCGATCAAGCGACTGGATGTTGTCGTCACACGACTTTCGCTATGGGGTATCACCGGACCCTCCCTGTTTTCGTTGAGCGGTTCAATTGTCCTGGACACGGCCAGGGGCACTGGCTGCGCCTTGTTGTGATCCGGATACCTGATAGCAGGCATCCGAAACAGTCGGTTCTTGAACATGGCACTGCGCCCTGCGCGGATTATTTTCATGCGGCGCTGGCAATTGGGCCGAGGAGTATACCCGTAGCTTTACTGCGGCGTCCTGACGGCGACCGGCTGTTGCGAATCAGAAATCACTGACCTTTGCCATCCCTTGATTGCATTTCGCATATGCTCTCGCTACTATGCATTCTATGCAAAAGCGCAACGTAGCCTCCGTACTTAGAGAACTGCTCGCCCGCCACGGCCTGTCCCCCACAGAGCTGCATCGGCGCACGGGCGTGCCTCAATCCACCCTGTCGCGGATTCTCAGCGAGAAGATCGTCGATCCTTCGGACAAGCACGTCTCGAAGATCGCCGAGTACTTCGGCGTGAGCACCGACCAGTTGCGCGGCCGCGTCGAACTGGGCGAGTCCCGTGACGCGGCCCCGCTCGCCCAGGGCCACGCAGCCCTGAGCGATATCAGCCTGTGGGACGATGAAACCCCCGTCGAGGACGACGAGGTGTCCGTTCCTTTTCTTCGTGAGGTCGAGTTGGCAGCAGGATCAGGAAGATTCGTCATCGAGGAAAGCGAGAACGCTCGCTTGCGCTTCGGCAAACGCAGCCTGCGCCACAATGGCGTGCAGTTCGACAACGCCAAGTGCGTGACGGTGCGCGGCAACAGCATGCTGCCGGTACTGCGCGATGGCGCCACGGTCGGGGTCAATACCGGTAAAAGCACCATCGGCGATATCATCGACGGTGACCTTTATGCCATCAACCACAATGGCCAGCTGCGGGTGAAACAGGTGTACCGCCTGCCTACCGGCATTCGCCTGCGCAGCTTCAACCGCGACGAGCACCCCGACGAGGACTACAGCTTCCAGCAGATGCAGGAAGAACAGATCAGCCTTCTCGGCCACGTCTTCTGGTGGGGCATGTACGCCCGTTGATCCCCAGCCCTCGATAAAAACCCGCCTCGGCGGGTTTTTTTTCGCCCTCAGAAAACCCCTACAGCCACGTCAGATCAGGCCTCCATGCATAGAAGCAAAAGCTGATGCATAAAAATTTGAATTTGTGCATTGACTGCATATGCATGAGTGCATAAAATGTATCCCAAGCCGGACGCAAACCGGTTGAGATACAGGCAGCGATGAACAGGCCTCGACTGTTCAGAGGGTTGGCAACTGGCCCGGGTGTGCAGCGTAAAGCACCACGATCAGTTATCCGGCGGGCAGGCGGCCGCGGTCGGAGTCACCAATTTGAAGCGCAACCGCACGGCGTCACCAGTCGTGGCCGGCGGTTACACCGCGCATTACTGAAAAGCCTGCAGGGCGGGCTTTTTGGAATGCCGAGTCAAGCCAATCACGATCCGCCGGCATGTCGCCGGCGGGCAACACACAGGAGGCAGGAACGTGACGAACGAGCAACAGGCGTTGCTGGAGATGCCGCTCTGGCTGGTGATCCTCCTGGCATTGCTGGGCGGGCTTTCCGGCGAGATGTGGCGCGCCGACAAGGCCGGCGCCCGCGGCTGGGGGCTGCTCAGGCGGCTGGCGCTGCGCTCCGGGGCCTGCATGGCCTGCGGGGTATCGACGGTCATGCTGCTGTACGCCAGCGGCATGTCGATCTGGAGTGCCAGTGCCTTTGGCTGCCTCACCGCCATGGCTGGCGCCGACGTGGCCATCGGTCTCTATGAGCGCTGGGCCGCGCGCCGGCTGGGGCTGGACGACCAGCCCGCAGTGGCGCGCCAGGACGAAGAATGAACGCGGTAACAAGGAAGAAAGCGGATGTTCAACGAGTTTCGCTGCGGTAAATGCAACCGCTTGCTGGCCCGCATCGGCGGGTCGGCGCTGGTCCAGATCAAGTGTTCGCGCTGCGCGACCTTGAACCACATGAAGGCCACGGGCCTCGACAACGTGCCACCGAGCGATCAGGACGGGCCGCAGAGCCCAGCTCCCCTTCAATCGATCCAGTAGGAGAAACACCATGGCAGGTCGTACCCGCATTCCTTTCAACGGCGTCGGCACTTCGGTGCTGCCCGCTTACCAGACCCTTTCGGCGGGCCAGTACCTGCTGTCGCCCAACCAGCGCTTCAAGCTGCTGCTGCAGGGCGATGGCAACCTGGTGATCCAGGACAACGGCGCCACCGTCTGGGTCGCCAATGAACAGCAACCCTTCAGTTCGAGCATTCCCCTGCGCAACAAGAAAGCCCCGCTGGCCTTCTACGTGCAGTACGGCGCATTCCTCGACGACTACTCGCGGCGCCGGGTGTGGCTGACCAACAACAGCACCTTCACCAGCAACGACCAGTGGAACCGCACGCACCTGGTGCTGCAGGACGACGGCAATATCGTGCTGGTCGACTCCCTGGCGTTGTGGAACGGCACGCCGGCCGTCCCGCTGGTGCCTGGCGCCGTCGACTCGCTGCTGCTGGCGCCTGGCTCCGAGCTGGTACAGGGCATGGTATACGGCGCGGGCGCCAGCAAGCTGGTGTTCCAGGGCGACGGCAATCTCGTGGCCTATGGCCCGAACGGCGCGGCCACCTGGAACGCCGGTACCCAAGGCAAGGGCGCCGTGCGCGCAGTGTTCCAGGGCGACGGCAACCTGGTGGTCTACGGTGCCGGCAACGCGGTGCTGTGGCATTCGCACACCGGCGGCCATGCCAGCGCGGTGCTGCGCCTGCAGGCCAACGGCAGCATCGCCATCCTCGACGAGAAACCGGTGTGGGCGCGCTTCGGCTTCCAGCCGACCTATCGCCATATCCGCAAGATCAACCCTGACCAGAAGCCAATCGACATCTGGACCTGGCACTTCTGAGCCGGGCGCCGGGCCTTCGCGGGCCCGGCCTTCGCCGAACCGAGCGTTCAAGGAGCACAAGCATGAGCGAACTGGCCCAGTTGTACGCGGCCGTCACCTCCACCCTGCGGGCGGCGTTGCCGGCCTTCGCCACGGTCGCCACGGAGGGCGACGACATTACCGAGCCGGCCCTGCCCGCCTTGGTGCATGGCGTGTTGCGCATGCGTGGCGACGAGGCGCTGCGTGACGGTCGCTCATTGCTGATGACGACCTTCGAAGCCCGCGTCACCGCCCAGGGCACCCCCGCGCAGGCACGGACGCAGGCCGGCGTGCTGGCGGCGCAGCTGATCGATGTGCTGCGCCAGCAGTCCTGGGGCCTCGATTACGTCGAGGGCGCACGGGACATCCTCGCCGAAGCCGAGGGCAGCACCTGGCGGGTGCAATGGGAACAACCGGTCCTGCTGGGGAATGCCCACTGGCCTTGGCCCGACCAGCCGCCGGGCAGCCTGATGCTGGGCTTCGCCCCGGACACCGGGCTCGGCAACCAGGACAAGTACCTGTCACCGGAGGACCTGGCATGAGCTACGCCAGCGCCATGCACGATCGCATGCTGGCCAGCCTGGTGATCCCCTGCCGGGTGGTGGCGGTGGACCTGGCCACGGCCCGGGTGCGGGTGTCCGACGGCGGTGGCTGGACCAGTGCTTGGGTGCGCTGGCATGCCCAGGCTGCCGGCAAGGCCCGCCACTGGCGAGTGCCGAGCCTGGACGAGCAGGGCGTGCTGATCAGCCCCAGCGGCGAACCGGCCCTGGGCACCTTCGTCCCGGGGTTGTACGGCAATGCCGGGACGGCGCCGGACAACCGCGACCATATCGAAGTCTGGCGCTTCGACGACGGCGGCTCGCTGACCTACGACTGGCAGGCCAAACGCTATGACATCCAGCTGCCCAGCGGCCAGGCCACGGTCAAGGTCGGCGCCAGCACCCTGGTGGTCAGCGACAACGCCATCACCCTCGACGCTGCGTCGATCACCCTGACCGGCACGGTCGCCATCAACGGTCCGCTGACGGTCAGCGGCGACATCAACGGCGGTGGCCGGATCATCGACACGGCCGGCAACACCGCCAACCACAAGCACTGAACAATGGCCTGGAGCCCAGCAAGATCGCCATTGAGCGACATGAACGCGGTGAGTGCCGCGCCCCCTCATTTCGACTCAAAAGGTAAAGCAACATGGAAGCAGTAAAAGTCGGCAAGCATTTCTTCAACGCCCACCCAACCGCCGTCAGCCAGGTCTTCAGTGCCGCGGACAACAAGGATGGCGTGTACCTGCGCACCGCCACCCTGTGCACCGGCGGCGGCATCCTCAACCTGTACACCGGCCCGAAGGCGCCGGCCTACATCGGCGACATGAGCGTCCACGCCATCATGGGCGGGATCAACGGCGGCATCGACTCGCAGTACACCCTGCCTTATCCGCTGTTCATCCCGGCGGGTTACGGCCTGTGGACCGTCGCCAACAACGCCACGGCGGCCATCGCCCTGACCTACGACTTCGTCTCCTGAAGCGGCTGCCCGGCTTGTCCGGGCAACCCATTCCTTTCTTCCAGGTGATAACCATGCGCTATCCGAACAGGCTATCTGGAGCCTCAATCCCAGGAGGTGCCCCATGATCGGCATGGACCGCCGCACCGGCCAGCCCCTGTCGGGCGTGGCCCACCTGCGTCAATCCATCGAAGACATCCTCACCACGCCGCTTGGCAGCCGGCGCATGCGCCCGGAGTACGGCAGTCAGCTGCGCCGCTACGTCGACCTGCCGGTCAACGAAGGCTGGAAAAGTGCGGTGCAGGCGGAAGTGGCCCGCGCCCTCGGGCGCTGGGAACCGCGCCTGAAGCTGGACCGGGTCAAGGTCGTGGCCGTGCTCGACGGCCAGGTCAGCCTGGCCTTGAGTGGCCGCTACCTGGGTGACGACGCGCTGGTGGAGGTGACTGTATGAGCCAGGTCGATCTGTCGAAACTGCCCGTCCCGCAACTGCTCGAAGACCTCGACTTCGAGGCACTGTACCTGGAGGACCTGGCCAGCTTCCGCGCCCAGATGGGCGACAGCTGGACCGCCAAACTGGAAAGCGACCCGGTGATCAAGCTGCTGGAGGTCGGTGCCTACCGCAAACTGCTCAACCGGGCGCGGGTCAACGATGCGGCCAAGTCTTTGCTGTTGGCCTACGCCCAGGAAGGCGACCTCGACCAGCTGGCGGCCAACGTCAGCCTGCAACGCCTGGTGATCCGGGCCGCGAACCCGAACACGATCCCGCCGATCGAGCTGCTCCTCGAGTCCGACGACGCGCTACGCGAAAGGGTGCAGCTGGTGTACGAAGGGCTGACCACGGCTGGCCCGCGCAACAGTTACATCCTCCATGCTCGCAACGCCTCGGGACGGGTCGCTGACGCGACCGCCGAGAGCCCGTCGCCAGCGGTGGTAGACGTCACGGTACTGAGCCTGGATGGTAATGGTAGGGCCGGCGCGCCACTGCTGGCGCAAGTCGCCAGCTACCTTAACGACGACGATATCCGCCCGGTTGCCGACCGGGTCAACGTGCGCAGTGCCGAGATCCTGCCCTACCGCGTAGAGGCGGTGCTGCACATGGCTGACAGTGGCCCGGAGTACGAAACGATACTCGGTGAATGCCGACGGCGCCTGGAGGCATGGGTCAACCCACGGCGACGATTGGGTGTCGAGGTAGCCCGCTCCGGTGTCGACGCACAGTTGCACATCGAGGGCGTGAGCCGGGTCGAGCTGGTGGATTGGACCGACATCCGCCCCACCAAGGCACAGGCAGCCTGGTGCACCGGCATCGACCTCAAGCGCGGGGGCTGACATGGACACGCTCTTGCCGCTCAATCGCACGCCGCTGGAACGCGCCCTGGAGGCGGCTGCCGACGAAGACCTCAAGGTCGGCCTGCGCACCCTCTACAACCCCGATACCTGCCCGGCGCACCTGTTGTACCAACTGGCCTGGGCCTGGTCGGTGGATCGCTGGGACGACCGCTGGAGCGAGTCGATCAAGCGCTCGGTGATCCGTTCGGCGTTCTTCGTCCACGCCCACAAAGGCACCCTCGGCGCCCTCCGGCGGGTGGTCGAACCGTTCGGCTACCTGATCGAAGTCGAGGAGTGGTGGCAGACACAGCCTGTCGGGGTGCCAGGCACATTCGCCCTGAAACTCGGGGTGACCGACGCCGGCATCAGCGAAGAAACCTACAACGAACTGTCGTCGCAGATCGACGATGCCCGACCGGTCAGCCGCCACCTGACCGGCCTGGTGATCAGCCTCGAAAGCCGTGGCGCCTTCTACCTTGGCTGCGCGCTGCAGGACGGCGATGAACTCGACGTCTACCCGCCAGCACCCCCTGACGTCATCGTCAGCGGTGCGATCGGGCGCGGTGGCCGGGAACACACAATCGATACCTTGGACATTGCACATGGTTGACCAGAATTCACAGTTCTACGCCATCCTCACCAAAGTGGGCGCGGCGAAGCAGGCCAATGCGGATGCCTTGGGCATTCCGTGGAAAATTACCCAGATGGGGGTGGGCGACGCCAATGGCCTCGACCCCACCCCCAATGCCACCCAGACCAGCCTGATCAACGAATGGCGTCGCGCACCGCTGAACCAGCTCAAGGTGGACGACAAGGACAGTTCGGTGATCGTCGCCGAGCAAGTCATCCCTGCGGAAGTGGGAGGCCGCTGGATCCGTGAAGTCGCGCTGTACGACGCCGACGGCGACATGGTTGCCGTGGCCAACTGCGCGCCCACCTACAAGCCGTTGCTCAACCAGGGTTCGGGCCGCACCCAGGTGGTGCGCCTGAACCTGATCGTCAGCAGCGCCAGCCTGGTACAGCTGAAGATCGACCCTGCGGTTGTCCTCGCTACCCGTGAATGGGTTACCGAGGAACTGGCCAGGCAAGACTTCAAACATTCGGTGCAGGCAGCCACCACCGGTCCCATCACCTTGAATGGGTTGCAGACCATCGACGGCGTCGCGCTGCTGGCGGGTGCCCGTGTACTGGTGAAAAACCAGGCGGCAGCCAAGGACAACGGCTTGTACCAGGTCGGCGCAAGTGCCTGGGTTCGCTGCAGTGATGCCGATACCGATGCCAAGGTCACACCTGGCTTGCTGGTGCTGGTGGAGAAAGGCACGGTCAATGGTGACAGCGGCTGGCAGCTGGTCACCGATGCAACGATCACATTGGGCGTGACGGCCCTGGCGTTCGAGATGGCGTTTGGCCGCACGGGTGTGTCCGAGGGTACGTATCGGAGCGTGCAGGTCGACAAGTACGGTCGCGTCGTTGCGGCGAGCAATCCGACCACCGTGGCGGGTTACGGTATCACCGACGCCTACACCAAGAGTGAAGTCTTCACCCGGGCGGAAACCTCCAATGCCGTGGCGCAGGCGGTTGCAGCCCTGGTTGGTTCGGCCCCGGCCGCACTGGACCAGCTCAACGAACTGGCGGCCGCGATCGGCAACGATCCGAACTTCGCCGCCACGATGGTCAACGAGCTGTCGAAGAAGGCCACCATCGAACAGGTGAATGCCATCGCAGGCCTGACCGCCGGCCATGTCGCCCACTTCGCGATGAGCGTGCCACCAGCGGGTTGGCTGAAGCGTAACGGCGCAGCGGTTTCGCGCGTGACCTATGCGCGCTTGTTCGCGGTCATCGGTACCCAGTTTGGCGCTGGCGATGGCTCGACGACGTTCAACCTGCCCGATGACCGTGGTTACTTCGACCGCGGCTGGTCGGATGGACGCAACGTCGACCCTGGCCGGGCATTGTTCTCGGATCAGGGCAGCCAGAACCTCGAACACGCCCACTCCGGGGCCACCTCGGCCGCGGGTGCCCACTCGCACGTGACGCTGCTGGTGAGGGAGCGGATCAATGCGGCAATGGTCACCAGCGGCGGTAACGCCGTGCTCGGTGACGAGATGGGCGATGGCGTGAACTCGGCCTATACCGACACGGCGCCGGCCCATGCCCACAGCTTCGTCACCAGCGTCAGCGGCGGCAATGAATCCAGGCCATTCAACCGGGCCTATCTGGCCTGTATCAAATTTTGAGAGTGCCCATGACCGATCAAATCATTCAAGGCGCCGTGGCGGCGGTGCAGTCCTACCTGGCCGCCACTACCACCTGGTGGCAACAGGCCGGTGTCGTTGCGCCGCTGGTGTGCAACGTCGACCCTGCCAGCGGTGAGTTTCTTGGGGCCTGCGCGGCCGATCCCAGCCCGCTCGAACCTGGAGTCTGGCTGATCCCGGCCCACAGCTATCGCATCCAACCGCCTGAGTTGAAGACGGGCTTCGCCGCCATCGCTACCCAGGATGGCAAGCACTGGGACCAGGTGGTCGATCATCGAGGCGCGACGGTGTATCGCACCGCCGATGGTGAGGCGCAGGTCTGGATCATGCTGGGCGAACTGCCTGGAGATTTCACGCTGCAAGCGCCGACCTCGGACTTCGATACCTGGAACGGCAGCGCCTGGGTTGTCAACCAGTTGGCCAGGGGCAAGGCGCTGCGCCAATCGGGCGCCCACAAGCAGGCACTGCTGGTCCGATACGCCACGCTGCGCATCTCGAGCCTGCAGGACGCCGTTGCCCTGGAAATGGCCACAGATGCCGAAGTAACGGCGCTGACGGCCTGGAAGCGCTACCGGATCGAACTGAACCGGTTGGATCTCTCGGCCGCGGCGCCCACCGCCGATAGTTGGCCGGCGAGCCCTGACGAGGCGGCGGCTGCCGACTGGCTGACCAGCCAAGGCTTCGAAGAAGTCGCCTGAACCTGAGCGCCCGCGACGCCGGGCGTTTTCCCAAACCGATCTACCCCTTCCAGGCCCTGCACCCGCAGGGCCTTTTCACACCTGAACCTGGAGCAAACCTACATGAGTGGATTCTTCCACGGCGTCACCGTGACCAATGTCGACACGGGTGCCCGCAACATCGCGTTGCCTTCGTCCTCGATCATCGGCCTGGTCGATACCTTCACCGAAGGCCCGGGCGTCACTGCAAAGGCCAACGACCTGGTACTGATCACCAGTGAGCGCGAAGCAGTGGCTGCGTTCGGTGGCAATGCCGCCATCACCAAGGCCTGCCGCGCCGTCTTCGCTCGCGCCAAGGCAGTTATCGTCGCCTGTGGCGTGGCCAAGGTCGATGACACTGCCGAACAGATCTCGGCGATTATCGGTACCGTCGGGATCAACGGCAAGCGTACCGGCCTGCAAGCGTTGCTCGACGGCAAAAGTCGATTCAATGCCCAACCGCGCCTGCTGATCGTTCCGGGCCACAGCTCGGTCAACACCATTGCCACCGCCCTGGTGGGCCTGGCCGACAAACTGCGTGGCATCGCCATCCTGGATGGCCCCAACACCACCGAAGAGCAAGTGCTTGCCTACGCCAAGCAGTTCGGCGCCAAGCGGGCCTTCATGGTCGACCCCGGCGTGCGCTACTGGGACAACGAGGCCCTGGCTACCGTCGATGCCCCCGCGTCGGCCTGGGTCGCCGGCCTGTTCGCCTACACCGACCGCGAGTACGGCTTCTGGGCTTCGCCTTCGAACAAGGAATTTGTCGGCATCACCGGCACCACCCGCGCCGTGGAATTCCTCGACGGCGATGACACCTGCCGCGCCAACCTGCTGAACAACGCCAACATCGCCACCATCATCCGCGACGACGGCTTCCGCCTGTGGGGCAACCGCACCCTGTCGAGCGACCCGAAATGGGCCTTCGTCACCCGCGTGCGGACCATGGACATCGTCATGGACGCGATCCTCTACGGCCACAAGTGGGCCGTCGACCGCTCCATCACCGCCACCTATGTCAAGGACGTCACCGAGGGCCTGCAGGCCTTCATGCGCGACCTGAAGAACCAGGGCGCGATCATCAACTTCGAAGTCTTCGCCGACCCGGAGCTGAACACCGCCAGCCACCTCGAGCAGGGCAAGGTGTACTGGAACATCCGCTTCACCGACGTCCCGCCTGCCGAAAACCCCAATTTCCGCGTCGAAGTCACCAACCAGTGGCTGACCGAAGTCCTCGATTCCGTCGCTTAAGGAGCGCATCTACATGGCAATGATTCCCGAAACCCTGGCCAACCTGAACCTGTTCGTCGATGGCGTCAGCTTCCAGGGCGATGTACCCAACCTGACCCTGCCCAAGCTCACGCTGAAGATGGAAGAGCACCGCCCCGGCGGCATGGACATGCCGGTCGAGATGGACCAGGGCATGGAAAAACAGGAAGCCGCCTTCACCACCACCGGCGTACGCCGCGAGTCGCTGAAGTTCTTCGGTCTGGCCGACGGCACCGCTTTCAACGGCACCTTCCGCGGCGCCTTCAAGGGCCTGAAGGGCAAGATCAACCCAGTCATCGTCACCCTGCGCGGTTCGCTGAAAGAGATCGACATGGGTGACTGGAAGTCCGGCGACAAGGCCGAGATCAAGCACAGCATCGCCGTCACCTACTACAAGCTCGAAGTCGATGGCCGCCTGGTCTACGAAATCGACGCCCTGGGCATGAAACGGGTGATCGACGGTGTCGACCAACTGGCCGCGCAGCGCGCCGCACTGGGTCTTTAAGGAGAACGCTCGATGGCTCAAACGAAGAAACTGCCGCAATGGCTGACCGTCGACGCCGAGCGCGTGAACGTGCGCCTGTCGCGCCCCAGCGAGGCGAACGGCGTGCAGGTCGACAGCCTGTCGCTTCGCGCACCGACCGTGCGTGACATTCGCAACGCACAGGCCGGTGGCGTGGCTGACGACGAGCAGCGCGAACTGAACTTGTTCGCCTCACTCGCCGAGGTTGGCGTCAAGGACCTCGAGGGCCTGGCCCTGAAGGACTACAGCCGCCTGCAGACGGGCTACTTTCGCCTGGTGCAGGACGACGAGGTTTGACCCTGCCCGGCAGAAGGCCGCCGCCAGGCGGCTGGCCAAGGAGCTGAACTTTTCTGCCAGCGAGATCATGGCCATGTCGTTCAGCGATATGGTCTGGTGGCTGGCGGACTGAAGGGGGAGACACGGATGGCGAACAGATCAACGACAGCGCTGGGCGCAGTCGGTGCCACCGTTCCGGAACTTGCGGGGCCGTTGGAGGGGCTGCGTGGCCGCACGGTACCCATGGGGGCGCTGGGGGGGACCCAGCGGCCTGCCGATGTCGGCGGCGGGGGAAATACTGCCCCGTCCCCGCAAGGGGCGATGGCACTACGGGACAAGGATACGCAGGCCGAGTCCTTGAAAGTACAGCAACAGCAGGTCGGGCTGCTTCAGCAGCACAAGGTACTCCTGGAGCGCTCCCTGGGCGGCAGGCCGGCCCAGTCGGGGCCTGAGTTGCTGCCTCAGGTCGGCCAGGCAGCGCGCGATGTCGCTTCGTCGCTCCTGATCGCGGGCGGTGGTTACCTGGCGGCGAAGGGAATCGCCCAGGGTAGCGCTCCTGGCCGTCCGGGTACCCTGTACCTACCGGCCTTGGTCATTGGCAGCACCGATGGCGCGCCAGGCAGCGAGGATTACCCGCTTGGCGCGGATGCGATGCCGGCCCCGCTGCCTCGCAGCGATGGGCCAGGGCGTTGGGCGCAGGCGCTGCAGGCCGGGAAGTCGGCTACCGGCATGGCCGGGCTGGATGCATTGACGAAGCTTGTCTTTACGGCAACCACGGCTTCCACTGCGCAGCAGAGGGGAGAGGGGGTGGGTGCCGCCGCCGGTGGTTTCTTGGGGGCCGTATCGGGGGCCATGTTGGGCGCAGGCCTCAAACTGGGCGCCCCAGCGGCCTCGATGATGCTCGGCTTTGCCGGCGACAAGGTCGGTGGAGTGCTAGGCAAGGGGCTGATGGCCAGGTCCGACAGTGCTTCTGTGGCGGGCGTTGGCAACGGGCAATCGACGCCGTCAGCAGACGCTGCCCCGCCATCGGCATCGAGTACATTATGGGGCACCTTGGCCAGCGCCCTGGGAATAGGCGCGGGGGCTGCCGCCTACAAGCATCGTGGCCGTTTACGCCGTGCCGGACGTGGGGTTGGGCTGGACGAACCTTATCCGCTAGGGGCGGATGCCGGACCGTCACCCTCCGGCCTCAATCCTTCACCTGGGCGTTGGGCCAGACTGACGGAGGCTTTCAAGGCGGCTGGCAAACTGCCTTGGCTCGAGGCCGGGGTAAAGGGGGCTTACACCTATGCCACGGCCAAGACGCCCGAGGAGAAGGGGGCGGGTTATGGTGGTGCGATTGGCGGAGCAGTGGGCACAGTGCTGGGAGGGATGTTTCTCAGTGGTGTTGTTGGTCCGCCAGTTGCGATGCTGATCGGCAACATGGTTGGCGACAAGGTCGGTGGCGTGATCGGGGGATGGGCTGGAAAAACATTCTTTAGCGCCTCTGACGAGCCTCCCAAGAGTCCCCGTCCAGCAATCTCCCTGAGCGATCCGCGGCAGATCACGCTCGTACCGAAGGGAGAGGTGCTCGATGGGCAGGTCGGCACACGGATGGCCAGGCAGCTACTGTCGCCATCGCAGGTGGCGCTTTCCAAGCCTCGGGCGGCAGTCGATGCGCGCGCCGCTGGTGGTGTCGAGGTACCGCTGGCGATTGGGCCTGGAGCGCCGATCGGTGCGCCTGTGGGCAAGTATTTCTCCGAGCGTGCCGCCGAGTTCAAACCGCAGGAAACGAGCGTACCTGTTGGGCCGCTGGCGTTGCCCGACGCCGGGCCGCGTCCGGCGCAGAGCCAAGGCTTGGCCACGCAGCCCGTCAGCCAGCAGCTCACGTTCACCGCGAACATGCCTATCACCGTGCAGGGTAGCGTGGACTCGCCCAACCAGCTCACCCAGCAACTCGAAGAGGCGGTCCGACGTGTCATGCAGGACCTGCAGAGGCAGGCCTACAACGCACAGCTGGCCGATCATCCCAACCCATTCTGACAGGAGGATCCATGACCTATATGGAGCAGCTGCAAGCCACGCTGCACGCCCTGGTCAAGGCAGGAGAAGCAGGGCGTCGGCATGCCGACGCCATGCTTGATCCGATGAACGACGCGATCGGCCATGTACAGGGTGCGGTCGTCGTGCTGGAGGGGCTGCCAGTGGTCGGCCCGTTCATCGCCGCCAAGCTCCAGCGCACGATGCGCGCGATCACCAATGCCCAGGCTCGGGTCGCCAAGGTAGCGGCCAGGTATGAGCAGACACTGGCCGTGGTACGCCAGGTACGCGATCGCATCGATACCTTCGCCGGGCATATCGCCAAGGCCGGCACCGCCGTAAAACGGTTGGTAAAGACGTTACCCTCGGCCGTCAACGGCGTGTTGTCGACACTGGGCTTCGCGCCCGAGGTGACGCCCGCCGCCGAAGCGATAAAACCGTTCCCGCACCTGCTGGTGCTGCAACCGCTCAAGGCGGGCGCGGCGCCGTACTACTTCAACCTCGACACCGCCGCCTTCGACCAATTGCGTCGGCAGACGCGTTTTCGCTGGGCCGGGCAGGAACGCCTGAGCCGCGAGAGCGCCCAGCAGGCGGTCAGCCTGGGCGAGGAGAGCATCAACATCCGTGGCGCGATCTTCCCCGGGTTCAAGGGCGGCCTCGGCCAGTTGCAGACGCTGCGCAGCATCGGTCGCCAGCTGCTGCCGCTGTCGTTGACCACCGGCTACGGCGAGGTGCTCGGCACCTGGTGCCTGACCAGCATCGAGGAAGAGCAGAGCGTCCTGCTGGCCGGCGGCATTCCGCGCAAACAAGGGTTTTCACTGGAGTTCGTGAGCTATGGCCAAGACCTGCACAACGTCTGAGGGCGACCTGCTCGATACCCTCTGCCAGCACTACTACGGCCATCTTTCCGGCACGGTCGAGGCCGTGCTGGATGCCAACCAGGGCCTGGCGGACGAGGCGCAGCCGTTTCGCGCCGGGGTGAGGATACTGTTGCCGGAACTGCCGATGACGACCAGCACCAGCCTGCAGCTGTGGGATTGACCACTCGCCCCTGTACCGTGGGAGCGGGCTTGCCCCGCGATGGCGCCGTCGCGGGGCAAGCCCGCTCCCACGCCTTCCTCGCTACACCAATACAGCGGAGCCCCAACCATGCAACCTCAATTTCGCATCATCGCGGACGGCCATGACATCACCACGCTGCTTAACGACCGCCTGCTGCTGTTACGCACCACTGATAAGCCAGGTCTGGAATCCGACGAGTTCGAACTGCGCCTCGATGCCCGCGACGGTGCCCTGGCCTTGCCAGCCAGGGGCGCAGTGCTCGAGGTGCACCTGGGTTACGCCGGGCAGCCGCTGAACCGCCTGGGCCGCTACACCGTGGACGAGGTCGAGCTGTCCGGCCCGCCGGACACCCTGGTAATCCGCGGCAAGGCCAGTGACCTGCGCGGCAGCGGCAAGACCATTCGCAGTGGCAGTTGGGAGAACGCTACGCTGCAGCGCATCGTCGCCGAGATCGGTGCCCGCAATGGCTGGCAGGCCGTGTGCCCGTTGGCTGTGCAAGTGCCGCGGGTCGACCAGTACAGCGAGTCGGACTTCAACTTCATCACTCGCCTGGCGCGCCAGCACGACTGCACCGCCAAGCTCGCCAACGGCCAGTTGCTGGTGCTGCCGCGCCAGGGTGGCCAGAGCGCCAGCGGCAAGCCTCTTGATGTGGTGGGCATTGCCCGCAGCGAGGTCAGCCAGTGGCAGTTTCGCCTGGCTGACAAGAGCACCCACAAGGCCGTCAGGACCCGCCACCAGGACAGCGCCAGCGGGCACCTGCAAGCGGTGGAACTGGACAATGGCGATGCGCCGGACGGCCTGCAGCCGGTCTACACCGACCGCCACCTGTACCCCAACCGCGCGGCGGCGGAACAGGCCGCCCGCGCCCGCCTGGCCAGCTTCAACCGCGACACCGCCAGCGTGCGCCTGGACATGCCCGGGCGCACCGACCTGTTCGCCGAGCGCAGCATCGATGTTCAGGGTTTCCTGGCTGGGCTTGATGGGCAGTACCTCATCGAATCGGTCGAGCAGGTGTTCACCAGCAGCGGCTGGCGCACCACCGTGCAGTGCAATGGCGGTCGCCAGGGCAAGGCCAAGGCCAAGGGTTCCGCGCCTCGGCGGACGGGTTCGCTCAAGGCCTGAGACAGGGCGGTGAGGGTTTCCCGATGCCTGCCGGCGGCGGCGCTCCCTATAGTCGCTGTCAGCCGGCCGCATCACCCTGTTTCCGAGCTCCAGATCAGGTGCGGCGGTCGCCACACCGTGACCCCTGTGAAAGCCACGCGCTTCGAGCCAACGCCCATGAGCGAGCCACAGGCGGCACCGGCCGCCTTTCGATCAGACCGCAATGGAGAATGCACCGATGCCGCTCACTGAACAGCAACTCAAGCAGATCTACCCGCTCGCCGGCCAACGCGTCGCCGCCTTCCTGCCGGCGCTGAACACGGCCATGGCCAACTGGGAGATCGACCACCCCAAGCGCATTGCCGCGTTCCTGGCCCAGGTCGGCCATGAGTCCGGCCAGTTGCGCTACGTCAAGGAGCTGGGCAGCGACCGCTACCTGGCCCGCTACGACACCGGCAGCCTGGCCCTGCGCCTGGGCAACACGCCTGAAGCCGACGGTGATGGCCAGCGCTATTGCGGCCGTGGCCTGATCCAGGTGACCGGGCGCAACAACTACCAGGCCTGTAGCCGTGCGCTGTTCGGCGACGAACGCCTGCTGGCGCAACCGCAGATGCTCGAGCAGCCGCGCTGGGCCTGCGAATCGGCGGCCTGGTTCTGGCACTCGCGCGGGCTCAACGCCCTGGCCGACCAGGGGGAATTCAACCGCATCACCCGGCATATCAACGGCGGCCTGAACGGCTTGTCGGAGCGCCTCGAACTGTGGGCGCGAGCGCGGGAGGTGCTGTGCTGAGCCGCCTGCAACTGGCGCTGTGCCTCGGGCTGATGGCGTTGTCCGCGGTGCTGGCCTGGCAGCTGCAAGGCTGGCGCCTCGGGCGTCAGCTGGCCGAGCAGGAGCAGGCGCTGGTGCAGCAGCGCCTTGACCAGGCCGAGGCGCTGTACGGCCTGCTGCTCGCCGAACGCGATCAGCGCCAGGGCCTCGAACAACGCCTGCACGACAGTGAAACGAAGCATTTCCAGGAGCTGACCGATGCCCAACAGACTCAGGCTCGCTTGCGTGACCGCCTTGCTACTGCCGATCTGCGCCTGTCGGTCCTGGTCGAGCGCGACCCCACCTGTGCCCCAGTGCCTGCCGCCGCCGGCACCGGCGGCGTGGATCATGGCCCCGTACGCGCCCGACTTGACCCGGCGCATGCTCGACGAATTATCGCCATCACCGACGACGGCGACCGCGGACTGATCGCCTTGCGGGCGTGCCAGGCCTATGTGCGTGCGCTGTCGCGCTGATCTGTATTTCTTATCTTTTGTCCATGGCCGGCCTCACTTTCGTGGGGCCGGCCATTTTTCAAGCAAGCCAATTCAAGGAGTAGAGAATGGGCGAAAAGAACATCATCGTGGACCGTGGCATTCCCCCTTCGGGTTCCTCAGGTGGAGGGGGACGCGGTGGAAGTTCAACGGGAGGCATCACTATCCCTTTGGGTGTCAATGGTGAACCCTCCCACCATGCACTCAACGTTGCCGCGCTGATGAACGGCGCAGTACTGGAAGCGGTGCTGGAGGGGCAGGGTTGGCCAAGCCCGGATGCCTACTATGACCTGGGCGTCGATATGTGGGGCATGTTGCCCTATCAGATCTTCGAGATGCGTAATGAACTGAGTGACAGCTACCTCAGAAAGGAGCGTAACCTGCCGGCCAGTCTCAATGCCGAGTTGGCTGCGGCTGAAGCCGCCGCAGGTAGCACTGCGGCGCTGCCGGACTCGAAGAAAGCCGAGCGCTCCATTGGGATCATCAAGTCGATGATGGCCACCCGCGACCAGCAGATCGCATTCAATCGCGGGCGACTGGCCACGGAGCAGGGCGGTCGTTTCGATGACCGCGATATCAAGGAACTGATCGACGAATTGCGCAAGCTGGACGATTACGACGTGCCGGCGGCATTGGATGTCGAGCTTTCCCTCTATACGGCAGCCCTGGCCTTGTATGTCGATCTGAAGGCTCAGGAGCAGTTGCGCGAAAAGCTCGATGCCCTGGAGAAGGCGCGCCGCGATGCGCTGGAGAAAGAGTCCTACAAGGACGCGGCCACCTACGCCAGTGACACTGGCAAGGAAATCGCCAATCGCTTTGGCAACCAGGTGGCGCAGGCCGCCAACGACATGCAGAAGGGCATCGCGGGCAAGCGCATAGGCAGCTACCAGGAGGCCTTGAAGGCCTTCGAAAAGCTGTCGCAAAACCCCGGCTTGCGGCTGAACGCCAAGGACTCGGCGGCGGTTGCCCAGGCACTTGAGGCGCTGGACAAGGCCACGCTTGGCGATAACATGCTGCGTTTGGGCAAGGCCTTCGGTGTGACCGGTGGCGTCATTCAGGCTGCCGGGCTGGTTGACTCGGCAGTGAGCGGTTTCAAGACCGGTGACTGGAAACCCTTTCTTCTGGAACTGGAAAGCGCTGTCGTCGGCAAGGTGGCGGGCAGTCTGGCGGGCGCCATGGCTGGCATCGCCCTGGGCTTGCTGGTTTCCGCCCCCGCTGCCGCAGTAGCGGGAACCGTTGTGGCGGCCGTCTTCATCGGGGCTGCCAGCGCATACTTCGATACCGAGAAGGTCGACCAGATCAATCAGTGGGTCATGGGCGCAGTAGCACCCTGATACCCTTGCACCGGGAGCGCACAACGTTGCTCTCGGTGCTTAGGCTCTGTACGAAATGTATCTGCATTCGCCCATACTGCGTTGAAACGGGGCTCGGAATGCTCATGTACTCCAGTACACTCCGCTTCCTCCCCCCGTTTCGCCTTGTCTGGCCTTCGCGCAGACACATTTCGTACAGGCCCTAGCAACCTGTCTGTGCAAGGAGTTGTGACGTTGAACGCGAAGCACACGGCCAGTCACTGGCCGTTGTATCTGATCACGGTCTCGAGCCTGGTGCCGGTGTTCCTGCTGGCCTGTTGGGTGCCGACGCTGAGTCAGGAACAAGCCTTGGTCCTGGATCGCCTGCTTGACCAGCATCTGCTGGGGCAGGTGGGTGTCTGGTCGTCCAATTTTGCGCTGATGTCCAAGGCGGTCGCCAACTATGTCGCGATCGCCGCGCCGTTGTGTTCAATCGGCCTGGCGCTGCTGGTATGCCGCCATCATCTACGTCCCTTGGAGCAACTGCCGGTGCTGTCATTGCGCCGCCAGTTGTTTTTCCATGTCGGTTGGGTGGTGGTGGTTGGGGTGCTACTTGCCCAGAACTACTTCGGTTACACAGATTTCGCCCACCATCGTGCGAAGTTTCGCTGGGTGGGCAATCACCCAGGTTTGTATCCCTTTTTTGCCAGCATGATGTTGCTTGCGCTCGAATTCGCGTTCGTCTTCAGCTATGTCGTGCTGGTGCATTACCCATTGCTGCGCCTGGCCCGTCGGCGCAAGGCGAGGCAGGACTGAGCCTGGCTTGAGTGGTAGGGTATGGCGGTCGCAACGAGGAGCCCGCCATGGACCCGATCACCGTACTTTCCACTCGCCTGGGCGAACACCTGCGGCGCTTCAACGCCCAGGTGAGCACCGCCGAATCCTGCACCGGCGGCGGCATCGCCGAGGCCATCACCCGTATCCCCGGCAGTTCGGCGTGGTTCGAGGCAGGATACGTCACCTATTCCAACGCCCAGAAAACCCGCCAGTTGGGCGTCCCCGAGGCGTTGTTCGCCCAGGTGGGGGCGGTCAGCCAGGAAGTGGTCGAGGCCATGGTGCGGGGCGCCCAGGCCGCCAGCGGAGCGCGCTTCGCGGTGGCGGTCAGCGGCGTGGCCGGGCCAGACGGCGGTTCGCCGGCCAAGCCGGTGGGCACGGTGTGGCTGGCCTGGGCCGACGGAACCCACGTGAGCAGCGAGCGCCGGCACTTCGACGGCGACCGCGAAGCGGTGCGCCGACAGACGGTGATCGCCGCGTTAGACGGCTTGTTACAGCTTGGCGCGGAGTAATTCGCCCGACGGGGGTTTGCGGAAACGAATCGCTGTGGAATAATACTGGCTACTTATACAGTTATTCCGGCCGTCAGGGCCACGTCGAACACGTGAGGATTTCAATGGACGACAACAAGAAGCGCGCCTTGGCTGCGGCCCTGGGTCAAATCGAACGCCAATTCGGCAAGGGCGCGGTCATGCGCATGGGCGACCACGAGCGCCAGGCCATTCCCGCCATCTCCACTGGTTCCCTGGGCTTGGACATCGCCCTGGGCATCGGCGGCCTGCCGAAAGGCCGTATCGTTGAGATCTACGGCCCGGAGTCCTCGGGTAAAACCACGCTGACCTTGTCGGTCATCGCCGAAGCCCAGAAGAACGGCGCCACCTGCGCCTTCGTCGACGCCGAGCACGCCCTCGACCCTGAATACGCCGGCAAGCTGGGCGTCAACGTCGACGACCTGCTGGTCTCGCAGCCGGACACCGGCGAGCAGGCCCTGGAAATCACCGATATGCTGGTGCGCTCCAACGCCGTTGACGTGATCATCGTCGACTCCGTGGCCGCCCTGGTCCCCAAGGCCGAGATCGAAGGCGAGATGGGCGACATGCACGTCGGCCTGCAGGCTCGCCTGATGTCCCAGGCGCTGCGCAAGATCACCGGTAACATCAAGAACGCCAACTGCCTGGTCATCTTCATCAACCAGATCCGTATGAAGATCGGCGTAATGTTCGGTAGCCCGGAAACCACCACCGGTGGTAACGCCCTGAAGTTCTACGCCTCGGTGCGCCTGGACATCCGCCGTACCGGCGCGGTCAAGGAAGGCGACGAAGTGGTCGGCAGCGAAACCCGCGTCAAGATCGTCAAGAACAAGGTTTCGCCACCGTTCCGTCAGGCCGAGTTCCAGATCCTCTACGGCAAGGGTATCTACCGCAACGGCGAAATCATCGACCTGGGTGTTTCCCAAGGCCTGGTGGAAAAATCCGGTGCCTGGTACAGCTACCAGGGCAACAAGATCGGTCAGGGCAAGGCCAACGCCGCCAAGTACCTGCAAGAGAACCCGGCCATTGGCAGCGAGATCGAGAAGCAGATTCGCGACAAGCTGCTGACCGCTGGTGCTGCCGCCGCTGCAGCAGCGGCCGCCAAGGCTGGTGCAGCCGAAGCCGATGCCGACGACCTGGCTGACGCCGACGCCGGTTATTGATTGGCTCCATGTCCGTCGTACTCGACACCCCCGTCGCCGTTCGGCGGACAGCCATGGACCTGCTCGCACGCCGCGAGCATGGTCGCGTCGAGCTGACGCGCAAGCTGCGTCAGCGTGGCGCACCGGACGAGCTGATCGAGCCTGCGCTCGATCGGCTGGCCGAAGAAGGGCTGCTCAGTGAAGCCCGCTATCTGGAAAGCTTCATTCGCTACCGGTCCAGTGCCGGCTACGGCCCCGCGCGAATTCGCGAGGAGCTTGGCCAGCGTGGTTTGAACCGTGGCGATATCGACCAGGCCCTGCGCGACAGCGAAGTGGACTGGGCGACGCAGCTGCGTGATGTCTGGCAGCGCAAGTTCGCCGGGCAACGCCCGCAAGACCCACGCAGCCGGGCGCAGCAGACGCGCTTTCTCGCCTACCGTGGTTTCCCCATGGACATGATCGGCCGGCTGCTCAGCGGTCGCGACCTCGACGATTATTGATGCCCTGTACGGCTGACGCCCATGCGTGTCAGCTGTACAGGGCATTTTGCGTTCAGCTGACCCGCAAGGCTTCCCGGGCGCGCTGGGTGGTGTGCATCGGCTGGGGTTTGGCCCAGTTTTCCGGCAGGTTGATGAAGTCCACCAGTTCGCGCAGACGGCCCTGGTCGCGCCCGTTGAAGGCGAAGGTCAGGCGTGTCAGGTGGCTGAAGTTGCCTTCCTCGTGTTCGGCGCCGCTGTCCGCTTGCTGATGGTACCTGCCGCTCAGGCGCAGGTCGGCGAAGCCTTCCTCGACATCATGCAGGGCTGCCTCGCTCAAGGGATGGTGCATGCGGATCACGAACTGGTTCTTCAACCAGCGGCTGGAGTGGTAGTTGCTGTAGAACTGGTTGATCTCCTCGACCGCTTCGTCGGCATTGTGCACCAGGCGCACCAGCTTGAGGTCGCTGGGCAGGATGTAGCGGTTCTCTTCTAGCTGGCGACTGATGAAGGCCAGGGCGTCCTGCCAGAAGCTGCCGCCGGGTGAGTCGAGCAGCACCACCGGTACCAGCGGGCTCTTGCCGGTCTGGATCAGCGTCAGCACCTCCAGCGCCTCGTCGAGGGTGCCGAAGCCGCCTGGGCAGAGCACCAGCGCGTCGGCTTCCTTGACGAAGAACAGCTTGCGGATGAAGAAGAAATGGAACGGCAGCAGCTTGTCTGTGCCATTGACCGTGGCATTGGCGTGCTGTTCGAACGGCAGGGTGATGTTGAAACCCAGGCTGTGGTCGGCTCCGGCGCCCTCGTGTGCGGCGGCCATGATGCCGCCGCCGGCGCCGGTGATGACCATCAGGTCCGAACGTGCCAGCGTCGCACCCAACTCCCGGGCCAGCGCGTACATGGGGTGTTCCATTGGTGTGCGCGCCGAACCGAACACGGTGACCTTGCGTCGGCCCTTGTAGTGCTCAAGGGTGCGGAACGAATGGTCGAGTTCGCGCAGGGCCTGCAGGGTGATCTTGGCGTTCCAGCGGTTGCGGTCGTCGTGGGCCATGCGCAGCACGGTCAGCAGCATGTCGCGGTACAACGGCAGGTTGGGACTGTTCGGCGCGACCAGCTGCAGTTGCTCGTCGATCTTGCTCAGGTCGATGCCGTTGTCCCTGAAATGGTTGAACAGCAGCTCGTTCGATTGGTAAGGCATTCAACGTCTCCTTCTGCAGCAAAACCTCTGACCGGGTCGATGGTGTGTCCCGGCCGCGACACTGCGTGTGTCGCTGGCTGCTGTGGCTCGAGTGTGCCCCCCGAGCGTTGCAGTGGGCCTTCAAGGCCATGTTGCAGTGGCAATTCCATCGCGTTGTCGTTGTTATGGGTGCTCGTTATCAATCTAGACGCTGGCGCGGCTTCGTGCCGCCACAGACGCGCGCTACCGCCGGTCAGGCGGGATTCAGCAATGGCGGGGCTTTGGTTAACTGGGGGCAGAAGGGCGAGGCGGCGAGGTGGCGGTATGCACCGGCTGGAGATCGAAGTGGATGGGCAACTGTTGCAGTTGCTCGAGCACGAGGCCAGGGTTCATCACCTGAGCCTGGAAGGGGAGTGCCTGCGCCGCCTGCAGGGCGCCGAGGCGCATTCGCGTTACCTGCAGGCGCTGCTGGCCGAGTTGCGCGCCGATGATGAGCAACGGCGCGCCAGAAACAGCGATCAGTTGGTCTGAATCACTTCTTCTTGTTACCGGCCGTGCAGCTGGCGGCGTCGAAGGCCTGGTCCATGACCGGTTGGTTGGTCTTGTAGACGGTGAAGCGGTAGACCATCACGGCGCCCTTGGACATCAGCTGGCGGTAGCCGTTGTTGCGGCACACGCTGTCACCCAGCTGGCTGCGGACCTGCGCGGGATTGCCCTGCATGCGCTGGGCATGCTCCTGGCGTACGCTCAGGTGATTGACCAGTGCCTTGCCTTCGACGGTGTAGCCCTGGTCGAGGATGTCTTCGTTGATCGCCCGCGGGGTGCCGACGCTGCTTTCCTTGGCGACCTTCTGCAGCATCTGGTTCAGCTCGTACTCCTGCTTGGACGCAGCCTGGGCGGCCAGCGGCAGGGCGAGCAGCAGGCTCAGGGTCGGGACGATAAGACGCAGCATGGATCTCTCCTGGTTCGATGACTGGCGCTTTGACCAGCGCCGGCGGGCGGCGTTCCCTGAAACCGCAGGGTTTCCAGGCCGCCAGACCCTGCGATTATAAAGGAGCGGCGCCGCTGGCTGCACGGCAAATGACGTGCGCTCTGGTAGACTGGGCGCTTTGTTTTCATCGAGTCGTCGCCGTGCCCCTCCCACTTCCCTGCCAAGGCCTGCTGCCATGAGCCACGCGGTAGCGCGCCTGCGCGCCGAGCGCCTGGCGCGCAGCATCAAACCCTTTGTCGCCCGAGGCTCGCGCGCCGAGCGCTGCCCGGATTGCCGGGTGATCGCCACGCACTGCCTGTGCGCCTGGAAACCCCGGGTGCCGGCCGAGTCCGGCATGTGCCTGCTGATGCACGACACCGAGCCGTTGAAACCGACCAACACCGGCTGGCTGATCGCCGATGTGATCGAGGACACCTCGGCCTTCGGCTGGCTGCGCACCTCGGTGGACGAGGGGCTGCTGGCGCTGCTGGACGACCCTCGCTGGCAGCCCTACATCGTCTTTCCGGGCGAGTTCGTCAAGGAGGAGCGCGTGGTCAGCGAAGTCGCGCGCGAGCCGGGCAAGCGCCCGTTGTTCATCCTGCTCGACGCCACCTGGACCGAGGCGCGCAAGATGTTCCGCAAGAGCCCGTACCTCGACCGTTTCCCGGTACTGAGCCTGCAGCCCGAGCAGATGTCGCGCTACCGCCTGCGCCGTTCCAAGCGTGATGATCACTTCTGCACCGCCGAAGTGGCCGCCATGTGCCTGGAACTGGCCGGCGACGGCCAGGCCTCGCAGGCCCTGGACGCCTACCTGGACGTCTTCAGCCTGCACTACCTGAGTGGCAAGCGACGCCTGCCGCTGGACGAGCAGGACGAGGTCCACCAGCGTTTGCATACCTTCCTATAGTCCAAGGGGCAGGCGCCACGGATTGGTTCATACTGTCGGGGCTGGCAGCCAGGGTAGGCGGGTTCGACCGGGCAATTGGCTTGACCACCCGGGGCGTGCTCGGCATCCTTGGCGCCGCTTCGGGCACGACGAAGCTGCTGTTACCCCGGACTTCGCCGTGCCATCCCGGCCGGCGGCCCTGCCGTTCGCGCCATGAGTTGCCCGCCAGGCGTCTCCCGTATCCCCTGCGCCTGGCACAGAACAGGATCCATAGATCGATGGCCACATACGAAATCCTGATTGCCGATGACCACCCGCTGTTTCGTAGCGCACTGCGCCAGGCCGTTACCCTCGGCCTGGGCCCGGACGTGCGTCTGGTCGAGGTGGCGAGCATCGCCGAACTGGAAACCAGCCTCACCGAGAAAGCCGACTGGGACCTGGTCCTGCTGGACCTGAACATGCCCGGCGCCTACGGATTCTCCGGCCTGGTCCTGCTGCGCGGCCAGTACCCGCAGATCCCGGTGGTGATGGTCTCGGCCCAGGAGGAGGCAGCCGTCGTGGTCAAGTCCCGCGAATTCGGCGCCAGCGGCTTCATTCCCAAGTCCAGCGAGCTGAGCAAGATCCAGGAAGCGGTGCGCAACGTGCTCGACGGCGATGTCTGGTGGCCGCCGCAGGCCTTTGACAAGGTTGATGTGTCGGCCGAGGCCAAGGCCGCCAGCGAAGGCCTGGCCAGCCTCACCCCGCAGCAGTTCCGCGTGCTGACCATGGTCTGCGAAGGACTGCTGAACAAGCAGATCGCCTATGAACTGAGTGTTTCCGAGGCGACCATCAAGGCCCACGTGACGGCGATCTTCCGCAAGCTGGGGGTGCGCACGCGAACCCAGGCGGCGCTGCTGCTGCAACAACTTGAATCGGTTTCGGCCAGCTAAGTACCCGTGCATTCACGCTTTTTTGACTCCGACTGGACTAGTGTCCTGTCTCGGAAATAGGCTGTTCACTTTTGGCGGCGTCTTGGGCGCCCGGCCGGCGTTGCCACTCCTCGCCATAGCCCTGCTATGACTCGTCGCGGCGCCTTGGCCGGACACCCAAGCCACTCGCCAAAAGAGAACGTATTTCCGAGACAGGGCACTAGCCTGCCGACCTTATCTCCGGTGAAGTGACGGACACACATGTCGCCATTCAAAGGCCAGACCGGCCTCAAACGTATCGTCAACGCCGCCGGCTATTCGCTGGACGGCCTGCGCACCGCCTTCAAGGGCGAAGCCGCCTTCCGCCAGCTGGTGCTGCTCAACGTGCTGCTGGTGCCGCTGGCCTTCTGGCTGCCGGTCAGCCGCGCTGAGCGGGCGATCCTCATTGCCGTGTGCCTGCTGGGGCTGATCGTCGAGTTGCTCAATTCGGCGGTGGAGGCGGCCATCGACCGCATCTCGCTCGATCGCCACCCGCTGTCGAAGAACGCCAAGGACATGGGCAGCGCCGCGCAGCTGGTGGCCATGAGCATGGTCGCGGTGGTCTGGGGCGTGATCCTGCTCGGTTGAGCGCTCAGGCGATCGGCGGCAGCACGATCTCGTCGCTGCGCCGCACGCCGGCGGTGAAGCTGCGGCACAGCTCGAGGAACTCGCGCATGGCCGAGGTCTGGTACTTCTGCTTGTGCCAGATGAAGTAGAACTGCCGCGCCAGATCCAGGGCCGGAGTTTCCACCGGCACCAGGCTGCCGCGGCGGAAGGCATCGCGCAGGGCCAGGCGTGAGATGCAGCCGATGCCCAGGCCCGACTCCACGGCGCGCTTGATCGCTTCGGTGTGTTCCAGCTCCAGGCGGATATTCAGGTTGGCGCGGTGATGGCGCATGGCCTGGTCGAAGGTCAGGCGCGTGCCCGAGCCCTGCTCACGCAGGATCCAGGCTTCATGGGACAACTGCTCGATACCGGCATGACCGACCTTGGCCAGGGGATGCTGGGGCGCGCAGAACACCACCAGTTCATCCTCCACCCAGGGTTGCACCTCGAGATCGGGGTGGTTGCAGTCGCCTTCGATTAGACCCAGGTCAATTTCATAGTGGGCGACCTGTTGCACGATATGCGCAGTGTTCTGCACGTGCAGCTTGACCTGGCTTTCCGGGTGCACCTGCATGAAGCTGCCGATCAGCAGGGTGGCCAGGTAGTTGCCGATGGTCAGCGTGGCGCCGACGGCCAGCGAGCCGAAGCCCGACTTGCCGTTGAGCAGGTCTTCGATTTCCTTGGCCTGGTCGAGCAGGGCCACGGCCTGGGGCAGCAACTGGTGGCCCAGAGCGTTGAGGCTCAGGCGCTTGCCGGCACGGTCGAACAGCTGGCAGCTGGACTGGCGCTCCAGTTCGGTGATCGATGTACTTGCCGCAGATTGCGACAAGGCGAGGACGCCGGCGGCCCGCGACACGCTCTGGTGCTGGGCGACGGCGACGAATACCTGGAGCTGACGGAGTGTGAATCGCATATCTATATAACCGATAACACATATCTTGATAATTCAGTTAACAGATATTGTCGCTGCCCCTAAACTATCGCGCAACTGCGCGTCTTGCGCGCGCCGCGTTTTCCTTCAGGAGCCCCATCGATGAGCAACATGAACCACGAACGTGTCCTCAGTGTGCACCACTGGAACGACACCCTGTTCAGCTTCAAGTGCACCCGCGACCCGGGCCTGCGCTTCGAGAACGGTCAGTTCGTGATGATCGGCCTGCAGCAGGACAGCGGCCGTCCGCTCATGCGCGCCTATTCCATCGCCTCGCCGAACTGGGAAGAGCACCTGGAGTTCTTCAGCATCAAGGTGCCGGACGGCCCGCTGACCTCGCAGCTGCAGCACCTGAAGGAAGGCGACGAGATCATCATCAGCAAGAAGCCTACCGGTACCCTGGTGCTCGATGACCTGAACCCGGGCAAGCACCTGTACCTGCTGAGCACCGGCACCGGCCTGGCGCCGTTCATGAGCGTCATCCAGGACCCGGAGACCTACGAGCGCTTCGAGAAAGTGATCCTGGTTCACGGCGTGCGCTACGTCAACGAAGTGGCCTACCGCGAGTTCATTACCGAGCACCTGCCGCAGAACGAGTTCTTCGGTGAGTCCGTACGTGACAAGCTGATCTACTACCCGACCGTGACCCGCGAGCCGTTCGAGAACCAGGGCCGCCTGACCGACCTGATGCGCAGCGGCAAGCTGTTCAGCGACATCGGCCTGCCACCGATCAACCCGCAGGACGACCGCGCGATGATCTGCGGCAGCCCGAGCATGCTCGACGAGACCAGCGAAGTGCTGGACAGCTTCGGCCTGAAGATCTCCGCGCGCATGCGCGAGCCGGGTGACTACCTGATCGAGCGTGCGTTCGTCGAGAAGTAAGTCGAATCGCGGTGACGAAAAACGCAGACCTGGGTCTGCGTTTTTTTATGCCTGCAGGATCTAGGTTGGCGGTGCCGGCCTCTTCGCGGGTAAACCCGCTCCCACAGATTTTGCGCAACCTGTGGGAGCGGGTTTACCCGCGAAGAGGCCTGGCCTGAAAACGAAAGAGCTTCAGCTTTCCCGCACCACTTCCAGCACCCGGATCCGATCCGGTTGCGGGTAGTGCCACCTGACTTGCACATCCCAGAACTTTACCCCGTAGACCCGCTCCGCAGGCGGTACCTGGTAGGCCGGTCGCGGGTCCTGCGCAAGACACTGTTCGATCAGCTCCACCAGTGGCTGATCCAGGCGCAGTGCATGGTCGCGGGCTTGGGGCAGGGCGCTTTCGCTCCATTCGACGGCAATCGCCTCTGGAGCATCATTGGCCATCAGGTTGCTCGCGCCGGCAATGCTGTCCGCATAGGGCACATAAGGCTTGATATCCAGCACCGGGGTGCCGTCCAGCAGGTCGATCCCCGACAGCAGCAGACGCCCCGGCTCGACGCCTTCCAGGCGCACCACCGACTGACCGATGCCATTGGGCCGGTGGGTGGCCCGGGTGGCGAACACTCCCATGCTCTTGTTGCCGCCCAGGCGCGGTGGACGCACTTTCAGGCGTGGCTTGTCTTCCAGTGCCTGGTGGAACAGGAACAGCAGCCACACATGACTGACCTGCTCCAGCCCTTCGACGGCATCGCCCTGGTCAAAGGGCGGCAGCAGCTCCAGCACGCCACGGGCGGCCGGCGCCAGCTGGGGCTGGCGCGGGATGGCGAACTTCTCCTTGAAACAGGAGCGGACAATGCCGACCGGCGAGACGGTATGCTGCATCCTGGCTCAGCCGCGCACGCGAAGGGTCAGGCCCTTGAGGAAGTTGCGCAGCAACTGGTCGCCGCAGGGGCGGTAGTTGTCGTGGCCGACCTTGCGGAACAATGCGCTGAGCTCAGGTTTGGATACCGGGAAGTTGACCGACTTGAGCACCGCGTGCAGGTCGTCTTCCTTCAGCTCGAAGGCCACCCGCAGCTTCTTGAGCACGGTGTTGTTGGTCACCGGCACTTCGATCGGCTGCGCTGGACGGCTGTCGTCACGGCCGCGACGGTGGATTACCAGGCCGTCGAGGAAGTGCGCCATGACCTTCTCCGGGCAGAGCACGAAGCCGGGTTCCTCTTCCTTCTTGACGTAGCCGGCGATGGCCTCGACCGAAACCTCCAGGCCCGAGAGCTTGATGATCTCGGCCAGCTTCTGGTCGTTGGCCTTGAGCATGTAGCGCAGGCTGCGCAGTACATCGTTGTGGTTCATTGCAGCGAATCCTGTTCTGTTGCCGCGTCAGTCATTGCGCGGCGGTAATGCTAAAAGCGTTCGGTGGCGGCCACATAGCGCCACTGGCCCACTGGCAGCTTGCCCATCGACACGCCGCCCAGGCGAATGCGGCGCATCGCCAGGACCTTGAGGCCGGCGGTCTCGCACAGTTGTTCGATCAACCCGGGCTGCGGGTTCTTCAGGACCATGCGCAGGTGTTGCTCGTTCTGCCAGCTGGCCTTGGCCTTCGGCAGTTCGACGCCCTTGCGCTCGACACCGCGGGCCAGGCGGTCGAGAGCCCCCGGCTTGGCCTGGCCGCTGACCTGGACAATGTATTCCTGCTCCATGCGGCGCAGGTCGGCGTCGAGCTTGCGGGTCACCCGCCAATCCTGGGTGAACAGTTGCAGGCCGCTGGCGCCGGGCAGTAGCGGAGCGACACAGGCCTGGCGGACGAAGTGCCCGTGCAGCGCGCGCACGCCTTCGCGGTGCGCTTCACTTAGACTGGCCATGCTCATGCCTGCCTGGGCGCTGGCGGTGTCCTGTCCGAGCGGCTGGTTGAGCAGCAGGGTCACCGGCTCCAGCGCTTCGGCACGGGCACCCGGGAGCAGTTCAACGCGTTGCCCGGCGACCTTGAACTGCGGCTGCTCGACGACCTGGCCATCGACCGTGACCCAGCCTCCTTCAATGTACAGTTCGGCCTCTCGGCGAGAGCAGCCAAGCTGTTCGATAAGGTGTTTGGAAAGACGAATGGGTTCGGACATGGACACGGGCATCACGCGGCAGGGAAAGCTTTCATTGTACCTGCCTGCGCAGGTTAGCGGCTGCAAATCGATGTCATTTCCGCCAATTCGGAGCGGGGCGATGGTTTCCTTGGTTCGCGTCCTAGGACGTTGTACGAACAAGCCTCATGTGCAGTAGGGGATAGGGCTGCCCCAGGCCGTCGGTTTCCGAGCGCCCGTACACCTCGAAGCCTTCGTGCAGATAGAAGCCCAGGGCCTGCGGGTTCTGTTCGTTGACGTCCAGGCGTTCGGCATTGAGCTCGCTTACCGCATGCCGCAGCAGGCGCTGGCCGATACCCTGGCCACGGTACTGCGGCGCGACGAAGAGCATGTCGACACGGCCGCTGGCCACGCCGGCGAAGCCGAGGATGCGTCGGCTGGCATCCTTGCAGCAGACCAGCATCACCGCGTCGAGGTACTTGTGCAGCACATGCTCACGCAGCAGCACGATGTAGCCGTCGGGCAGGAAGTCGTGGGTGGCGCGCACCGACGCCTCCCACACCCGCACCAGTTCGGGGTAGTCGCTCAGGTGGGGCGTTTGCAGCGTGACGGTGGGCGACATCCTGTGATCCTCGGGGTCATTGAGGAAAACATAGATGTAAAAGGCTGCCCCGCCAGTGGGCTAATGCCTGTCAGTTAGCGCTTCATCGCACTTATTGGGGCTGCTTTGCAGCCCTTCGCGGGTAAACCCGCTCCCACAGGATCGCGCAAACGCTGACCCCAATTGGCTTAACTGACTGGCATTAGCCAGTAGGCGGGGTATCTTCAGGCGAGCATCGATCAGACGGGCTCGGCCCACATGTCGTACTCGTCGGCATCGACGATGCGGCAACGGACCTTGTCGCCCGGCTTGAAGCCGTGGTCGCCGTCGATGAACACGCTGCCGTCGATTTCCGGCGCGTCGAAGAAACTGCGGCCGACCGAGCCCTGCTCCTCGACTTCGTCGATCAGCACCTCGATCTCCTTGCCGATACGCTGCTGCAGGCGCGCGGCGCTGATCGCCTGCTGGTGCGCCATGAAGCGATCCCAGCGCTCCTGCTTGACGTCGTCCGGCACTTCATCGAGGCCCAGGTCGTTGGCCGGGGCGCCTTCGACCGGCGAGTACTGGAAGCAGCCGACGCGGTCGAGCTGGGCTTCGGTCAGCCAGTCGAGCAGGTACTGGAAGTCCTCTTCGGTCTCGCCGGGGAAGCCGACGATGAAGGTCGAGCGGATCACCAGCTCAGGGCACTGCTCGCGCCAGCTCTTGATGCGCGCCAAGGTGCGGTCTTCGAAGGCCGGGCGCTTCATCGCCTTGAGCACCTTGGGGCTGGCGTGCTGGAACGGGATGTCCAGGTACGGCAGGATCTTGCCGGCGGCCATCAGCGGAATCACGTCGTCGACGTTCGGGTACGGATAGACATAGTGCAGACGCACCCAGGCACCCAGGCTGCTCAGGGCCTCGCACAGCTCGAGCATGCGGGTCTTGACCGGGCGGCCGTTCCAGAAGTCGGTCTTGTACTTGACGTCGACGCCGTAGGCGCTGGTGTCCTGGGAGATCACCAGGATCTCCTTGACGCCGGCCTTGACCAGGCGCTCGGCCTCGCTCAGCACTTCACCGACCGGGCGGCTGACCAGCTTGCCGCGCATCGACGGGATGATGCAGAAGCTGCAGCTGTGGTTGCAGCCTTCGGAAATCTTCAGGTAGGCGTAGTGGCGCGGGGTCAGCTTGATGCCCTGGGGCGGCACCAGGTCGATCAGCGGGTTGTGATCCTGGCGTGGCGGTACCACCTCGTGCACGGCGTTGACCACCTGCTCGTACTGCTGGGGGCCGCTGACCGACAGCACACTCGGGTGTACGTCGCGGATATTGCCTTCCTCGACACCCATGCAGCCGGTGACGATGACCTTGCCGTTCTCCTTGATCGCCTCGCCGATCACTTCCAGCGACTCGGCCTTGGCGCTGTCGATGAAGCCGCAGGTGTTGACCACCACCACGTCGGCGCCATCGTAGGTAGGCACGACTTCATAGCCTTCCATGCGCAGCTGGGTCAGGATGCGCTCGGAATCGACCAGGGCCTTTGGGCAACCCAGGGAAACGAAGCCGACCTTTGGGGTGGCGGGAGTGGTGGACATGGCTAACCTCGGTATTGAATACAGGTCGCCCGGCTGGAATCGCGGGCGATCTTGATGGGCGCTTTTTGGCGCCTCTGATCAAAAAGTGCGCAATTCTAGCGAGCGCAAGGTCGCTTTACCAGCAGAAATACGACGAACGCTGCGCTATGCTTCGCGCCGTTGCGCCGGGGCTTCCGGGATGGCCCGGCGCGGGTAGGAATTCAACCGGTCTAGATGGCCGTCTGCGGGAGTGGTCGATGGTTCAGGCAAGCAGTCACGCCGAAGGCGGGCAGGGCGCGGCACGGCCGCTGGGCCTGTTGGTGGCCGCCGTGGGGGTGGTCTATGGCGATATCGGCACCAGCCCGCTGTACACCCTCAAAGAGGTCTTTACCGGTGGTTATGGCGTACAGGTCAACCATGACGGGGTGCTGGGCATCCTGTCGTTGATCCTCTGGTCGCTGCTGTGGGTGGTGTCGTTCAAGTACGTGATGTTCATCCTGCGCGCCGACAACCAGGGCGAGGGCGGCACCATGGCCCTGACCGCGCTGGCGCGGCGGGCCACGGCGCAGTATCCGCGGTTGCGCATGCTGATGGTCGGCTGCGGCCTGGTCGGCGCCTCGCTGTTCTACGGCGACAGCATGATCACCCCGGCGGTGTCGGTGCTATCGGCGGTGGAGGGCATGGGCCTGGCCTTCGAGGGCATCGACCACTGGGTGGTGCCGATCTCGCTTGTGGTGCTGGTGGCGCTTTTCCTGGTGCAGAAGCACGGTACCGAGAAGATCGGCAAGCTGTTCGGCCCGATCATGGTCACCTGGTTCGTGGTGCTGGGGGCGCTGGGGGTACACGGCATCTCGCAGAGCCCGGAAGTACTCAAGGCCTTCAACCCGGGCTGGGCGCTGAATTTCTTCATCGTTCATCCGGGCATGGGCGTGGCCATTCTCGGTGCCGTGGTGCTGGCGCTGACCGGCGCCGAGGCCCTGTACGCCGATATGGGCCACTTCGGCCGCAAGCCGATCGCCCGCGCCTGGTTCGCCCTGGTGCTGCCAGCGCTGGTGCTCAACTACTTTGGCCAGGGGGCGATACTGCTGCAAAACCCGGAGGCGGCGCGCAATCCGTTCTACTTGCTGGCGCCGAGTTGGGCGCTGCTGCCGCTGGTCGGGCTGGCCACCATGGCCACGGTGATTGCTTCCCAGGCGGTGATCTCGGGGGCCTTCTCCCTGACCCGCCAGGCCATCCAGCTGGGCTACGTGCCGCGTATGCAGATCCAGCACACCTCCAGCGACGAGCAGGGGCAGATCTACATCGGTGCGGTGAACTGGGCGCTGATGGTTGGCGTGGTGCTGCTGGTGATCGGCTTCGAGTCGTCCGGCGCCCTGGCCGCAGCCTATGGCGTGGCGGTGACCGGTACCATGCTGATGACCACCATCTTGGTCTCGGCGGTCATGCTGCTGCTGTGGAAGTGGCCACCGGTGCTGGCGGTACCGCTGCTGGTGGGCTTCCTGTTCGTCGACGGGCTGTTCTTCGCCGCCAACGTGCCGAAGATCGTCCAGGGCGGTGCCTTCCCGGTGTTGGCGGGGATCGTGCTGTTTGTGCTGATGAGCACCTGGAAGCGCGGCAAGCAGATCCTGGTCGAGCGCATCGACGAGGGCGGATTGCCGTTGCCGGTGTTCATCGGCAGCATCCGCGTGCAGCCGCCGCACCGGGTCGAGGGCACCGCGGTGTTCCTCACCGCCCGGCCTGATGCCGTGCCCCATGCGCTGCTGCACAACATGCTGCACAACCAGGTGTTGCACAGCCAGGTGGTGCTGCTGACGGTGGTCAGCGAAGACCGGCCACGGGTGCCGGAGCAGGAGCGGTTCGAGGTGGAGGCCTATGGCGACGGGTTCTTCCGGGTGCTGCTGCACTTTGGCTTCATGGACGAGCCGGACGTGCCGGCGGCGCTGAAACTGTGCCACCTGGACGAACTGGACTTCAGCCCGATGCGCACCACCTACTTCCTCAGTCGGGAAACGGTGATCGCCTCGCGCCTCGAGGGCATGTCGCGCTGGCGCGGGAACCTCTTTGCGTTCCTGCTGAAGAACGCCAACGGCAATCTGCGGTTCTTCAACCTGCCGCTCAATCGGGTGATCGAGTTGGGGACGCAGGTCGAGATTTGAGGGGCACCCCTTTCAAGGTTCTTGCGTTTTTTGGGGGTATGACCGCTCCAGTTCAAGATTGCCGGGGCTGCTTTGCAGCCCATTCGCGGCACAAGGCCGCTCCTACAGAGGGACGAGGTCGCCTGTAGGAGCGGGCTTGCCTCTTTCCCTATCATTTCTCAGCGACGTTGGCCTTTCCCTGGCGGGTCTCGATCTCACCGATCAGGCGCTTGGCCAGCGCCGGGTAGTTCTCGTCGAAGTGATGGCCGCCCGGCAGCTTCATGCGCTCGCCTACGGCGGTCTTGTCGGTGCAGCCGCTTTCGTCGGTCTCTTCCACACCGTAGATGCACACCACCTTCGCTGCCGGCAACCTGGCCATCTCCGGCCCGGTCGGCGCCTCCTGACCTTCCTTGCCCAACCAGCCTTCCACCTCGATCTCGAAGCTGCCGCTGCGGGCGAAGGCCAGCAGGATCACCGCGTCGATGCGCTTCTGGTCTTCCTCGGAGAGGCGGTTGTAGATGGCCGGCAGCACATCGGCACCGAACGAGTAACCGGTCAGCACGAAGCGCTTGGTGCCCCATTTCTGGCGGTAGTGCTGCATCAGTTCAGAGAGGTCGGCGGCGCTCTGTTCCGGAGTCTTGTGCTGCCAGTAGTAGCGCAGGGTGTCGATGCCGACCACCGGGTAGCCGAGTTTGGCCATCTCGCCGGCCACGTCGCGGTCCAGGTCGCGCCAGCCACCGTCGCCGGAAAGGAACAGGGTCACGGTGTCGGTGGTCTGCCCAGCCGGGACTTCCACCACCGGAATCGCCAGGGCGTTGCCGTCGTGGCCGACCAGGGCCTGGGTCAGCTGGGCCTTGAGCACCTGGGGCAGGTGGATGTCGTAGTCGGCGATGCTGGTCTCGGCGTTGGCCTGGTCGCGCACGAAGGCGGCGCTGGCGTCATCCGGGTTGTCGTTCCAGGCCACGTTCCAGTGGCCGTGGGCGGCGGACTTGGGCAGGGCGGCCTGGCAGCCGGGTTGCTCGACGGTGAAGTCCACCGAGATCGCCCGGGCCTTGTCGTCGCCCTGCGCGGCCAGCCAGCGCCAGGCCTGGGCTGCGCCCGGGCCGATGCCGGCGACCAGGGTCGGATTGTCGGCCAGGCGGGTGAGGGCCTGGTCCATTGCCGCCTGCTGCTTGGCGCAGTCGGCGGGCGGCAGGATCACCTGCACCAGCTGGGCCTCGCCGGCCTGGCTCAGGTCGAGCAGCTGCTTGTCGGTCAGGGCCTGGTCCTGGGGCACGCCGATGGCCACCCGGGCCTTGGCATGCACGCCGGGGGTGGCGCGGGTCAGGGCGCTGCCGTCGTCGAGGGTGAGGTGTTCCAGGCGCGCCTCGGGCGCCGGCCGGGTCCACAGCCAGAAGGCCGCGCCGCCGGCCAGCACGGCCAGCAGCAGGGGAATCAGTACGTACAGCCAATAGCGTCGGATCATCAACGTTTCACCAATCCAGTCAGGCCGCCAGCGATCAGGGCGGCGGTGTCAGCCAGTGCCACCAGCGGGTCGAGCCCGGCCGGCACGGCCATGTAGCGGGGTTCCCAGTCCGGCTGGAACTTGTCCTTGAAGCGCCGCAGGCCCTGGAAGTTGTAGAGCTGCTCGCCGCGCTGGAACACCATCGAGCCCAGGCGCTGGGTCAAGGGGGCGCCACGGCGCGGCTGCAGCCCGGAGAGGGGGACCATCCCCAGGCTGAAACGGCCATAGTCATGGCTCTTGTAGTGCAGGATCAGGCCGACCATCATGAATTCCATGGTCAGTTTCGGCGCCTCCGGGTGCGCGCGCATCAGGTCGAGACTGGCCAGCTCGTTGCTGTGGGTTTCCAGCAGGTTGGCGAAGGCCACCGGACGGCCCTGGAAGCGGATCAGCGCGATGCGGAAATGCTGCAGGTATTCGGGGCTGAAGCGGCCAAGGGAGAAGCCTTTCTCGCGCACGTTCTTGCCGCCGAGCCAGGCGTCGGAGATTTCCTTGAGCTCGGCCAGTGGCGCCTGGCCGGGTTCATGGATCTCCAGGCTCAGGCCGTCGCGTCCGCCTCGGTTCCAGGTGTAGCGCAGGTCCTTCATCTCCTTGCCCTTGGCTTCGATGTCGAAGCGCCGCAGGTCGACCCGGGCCTCTTCGCCGAGCTTGATCGCGGTCAGGCCGATGTCCATGTAGAACGGCAGGTTCTCCGCCCGCACCTGGTAGAACACCGGGCGCGCATGGTGCAGGTCGCACAGGTCGCGGAACTGCCAGATCATCTCGGCGCGCTCCTGGGCCGGGCCGATCGGGTCGTACAAGGCCACCAGGCTGCGACCGCGGCGGGCGTACATGAGGAAGGCGTTGTCGTTGGGGTGGAACAGCAGCGCCTTGTCACCGGTCAGGGCCAGGCCGCCGTCGGGCTGGTCGGAGGCCAGCAGGATGCGGTTGGCGCGTTGCAACTCGTCCTCGGTCGGCAGGTGGATGACCGGGCGGGCGGTGCGCAGCAGCCAGGTCAGGGCAACGATCACCAACAGCACGGCGCTGCCGAGGGCGGCACGCAGGCCGCGCGGCGCGTCGGCGTCGAGGGTAAACTGCCACCACAGCTTGTGGGTATAGGGCACGTCCTGGTAGGCGAACAACAGCAACCACACCGAGGCGCCGACCACGCAGGCGCTGGCCACCAGGTACACCGGCGAGAACGGCAGCTCCAGCAGGCGGCTGGGGCGGTAGAACGAGCGGCGGAACAGGGCGAGCAGGGCAGCGGTGAAGCACATCAGGCTGGCTTCTTCCCAGTCGAAGCCCTTGAGCAGCGACAGCACCGCGCCTACCAGCAGCAGCACCGTGGTCAGCAGCCAGGCAGCCGACAGGCGTCGGCGCAGACCCTGGGCGAGCAGCAGGCAGAGCACGCCGATCAGGCTGGCGCCGAAGTGCGAGGCATCGATCAGGCGGTGCGGAATCAGGAAGCCCATGTGTTCCAGGCGGCTGTCGATTTCCGGGGTGGCGCCGGAGAACAGCAGCACCACGCCGGAGAGGAACACCAGGATCGCCAGCACCGGCGCGGCCAGCCCAGAGGCGGCGCGGATCGCCTGTTGGGTGACCATCAGGCGGCGGGCCTCGTTGGCCAGCAGCAGCACACAGGCCACCAGCAGCGGCATGACCACATAGATCAGCCGGTACAGTAACAGTGCGGCCGCCAGCGGCGCGGCACCCAGCTGGTTAGCGAAGGCTGCCAGCAGGATCGCCTCGAACACGCCGACGCCGCCCGGCACATGGCTGAGCACGCCGGCGGCGAGGGCGAGCAGGTAGACCAGCACGAAGGCGCCGAACGGCGGCGCTTCTGGCAGCAGCAGGTAGAGCACGGTGGCGGCGGCGGCGACATCCAGCGCGGTGATCAGCAGTTGCAGCGCGGTCAGGCGCGCACCCGGCAGGCGCAGGGTGCGTCGGCCGAATTGCACCATCAGGTTGTCGGCCAGCGGTTGTTCAGGCAGGCGCCGGCGATACAGGCCCATCACCAAGGCGGCGGCGGCGACCAGCACGGCGATCGCGATACCGCCCAGCAGCGGAGCGGGCAGACGCAGCGCGGTCGCCGCCGCAGACAGGTCGCTCAACGTGGCCAGTGCCGCCAGGGGCGGGAGCGCGCAGCCCAGCGAGAGGCTGGCGAATACGGTCATGCGCGCGACTTCCGCGGCGCCCAGACCCTGGCGCGCATAGAGGCGATAACGGACCGATCCGCCCGACAGCATCGACAGGCCAATGGCGTTGCCGATGGCGAAGGCGCTGAAGCCGCCCAGCACCAGGGTGCGGGGCGGCAGTTGCACGGCCGCGTAGCGACTGGCCGACCATTCATAGCCCAGCAGGATCACGAAACCGACCACGGTGGCCAGGACCGCGCCCAGCAGTGCATTGGCCGGGACGCTGAGCATGGCGTCGTGAAGGGCATAGATGTCCAGTTCGCTCAGCAGGTGGCGACAGGCGATCAGGCCCATGGCGAACAGCACCAGGGTCACTGCCAGCCCCAGTGGTTGGCGGTACTTGCTCAGGCGCTCCAGCCAGGGCAGGCGCTGGGCAGCCGTGGGCAGGGCCGCCGTCAGCGGTGCCTGGGTTTCGGGAGTGGGGGCGGTCATGGGGTGCCTCGTGCGGTCAGCGCGAGGTGCAGGCAAGGTACGGCCAAGTGAAAGTCCCTTTGGAAAAACGTATCCGAATATTACTCCGGGCCGACGGCTTAATCTGTTTCAGGATAGTTAAAGATAGTTCATTCAGCCGCAGGGGCGCGGCAAGGGAGGCAGGTAGCGGGGAAGGGGCAATTGGCTTTTACGGGGCCGGAATGCAACAAACCCCGCACTATCTTGCGATAGGCGGGGCTTGTTCTGACGAATATGGTTGCGGGAGCCGGATTTGAACCGACGACCTTCGGGTTATGAGCCCGACGAGCTACCAGGCTGCTCCATCCCGCGTCAGAGGGGCGCATTCTACGGATTCACCGTACGTTGTCAAGTGTTTATGATGATTTCGTAACCATTTGGCTGAACAGCAGGCAATAAAAAAGGCCACTGTCGAAACAGTGGCCTTTTTTTGAATCTGGTTGCGGGAGCCGGATTTGAACCGACGACCTTCGGGTTATGAGCCCGACGAGCTACCAGGCTGCTCCATCCCGCG